>CAZQFF010000058.1:0-1512 GCA_964592575.1 uncultured Pedobacter sp. | reverse complement strand
CGGGCGCAGATGAAGCACGCCGAACCGGAGCCATGAGCGTGGCCTCATGCCCGCGCGCGCGAAGACGTCTGACCTCTTCAAAGGCCACTTGCCCTATGCCACCATGATCCGGAGGGGCAATGCAGGAGATATGGAGGATGTTCATGGGATTCCCGAGAAGCCTAGCAGTTTTTGGGGAAAAGTGGCAATATACTATTTAGTTGCGCATCTAGCTATGATCCAGCCACCTACCGACAATCTCTATAAATTCTGTGCAATAACAGGTTTAATTATTATAATCATTCCAACATATTTTACTTATTCGCAGATAGACAAGCTCCAACTAGAAATCATAGACTTAGAAACTGAAGCGAATGTGCTGAACGTTGAGACAGAGCAATTAGAAAAAGAGGCATCTCAGTACGGAAATGAATTACAGAAAAAAGAAAAAGATCTACAAAACGCCCAAGTAGATGAAGGGAACCCGGAGAAACTTATAGAAGTAATTGAATCCGCTAAAAATTTAACCGATCAGAATTTAGCGGATGTCTTTATAAAAAACGTACAAGAGTTTAAAAAAAGATCAATTCAAGTAGACGGAAAGAAACAAAAAATGGACGCAAAGCTAAATGCGCTAAAATTTTATGTGTCTTTTACAGCATTCACATTTATAATCGGCACGGCACTAGCGTTCTTTGGATTTAAAAAATGGCACACCATGCAAAAAAAATTAGATCAAAAACCATTCGACTCATGATCCGATTTTAATATGAAAATACTTAATAAATCACGCGACAAAAAATTCAAATTTGTCCGTTTATATTTGACCGACTTAGATAAACTCTGGAAGTTGCTGGAACGTAACTGCAAAAAAATGGAAGTAAAAGCTGACCAGTATCAAATCGAAAGGTTTGATGAATTTAAAACCATTAAAAATACCATTAAAAATTTAGATATTACTTGTCATGAACCGTATGTCAATATTAGCATTTCTCCATTACGGTGTGAACTGAGTATACTCGAGGATGAAGAGAAAACTCTTGGTACTTTTGAAAAAGCTAAAGAAATTCTTCGCAAATCTCAAAGCAATCTGCGCTTTTTAACTAGCTACGTAACACTTTGGGTTCTTATTATTGCAGAAAGCATCGTCGGACGTATTTTTGAATTACCTCAATATTATGAATGGGTATATTACCCCTTAATGGTATTTTTAATGATTTTTTCACTTTATATAAACTTGAGAAAACAGGCGTTAGTCACCCCTTATGAAAAGAAAATCTTTTTACTTATCAGAAAGAAAGACGATCTTATTATTGCAATAATTGCTGCCGTAGCGGGATCCGCTTTTACTTTATTAGCACAACAGATTTGGTGATACGCCAGCTAACACAGCGCCTCTGGAAACGGACCGAATTACCACCTCACCAGCATCTTCACGATCGCGAAATACGCACGCATGAGTGGATTCGCCACGTACACCATAAAAGCCGAATCCGTTTCCTGATGCTCGATTGTTGCGGTAAAAATCTGAAG
>CAZQFF010000057.1:0-1553 GCA_964592575.1 uncultured Pedobacter sp. | reverse complement strand
TTTTCACTAGAGGATACTATAACACATTAGAACAAAATAGCTTACGCAACATTTCCCATACCGCCCTACCTCCTTTAGTCGAAATATTAATAGCTAAAAGGGATAAAAAGTTAAGTGAGGCAGAGGCTGAAGCTCAAATTGCAAACCTTAGACAAAAAGACGTCAGAAAGGATATTAATAAATACCTGAATAACACGGGCATTAACCAACAGTATGCCATCAACTTAAGTGGTGGCTCAAGCAATCATGCATACTACTTAGCCGGAGGTTTCGATCAAAATATAGGTAATTTAAAAGGAAATGAATTCCAACGTCTAAGCTTACAGGCCAACCAAAACTGGTCATTTATCGGCAACAAACTGCAGTTAACGACCAACCTAGCATATACATCACTGGTTAATAAAAACAACGCAATATCTTATACCTACACAGATCCTTATGTGATGTTAGCTGATGACGAAGGAAATCCATTAGCGGTGCCAACACTTAGACAGAGTTTTTTAGAAAGAGCATCACAAAATGGATTATTAAACTGGGAATATGTACCACTCCTAGAAAATAATGCTGTGGAGAAGATTGCCAAAAATGAAGATATTAGGTTTAATCTGGGGCTTTCATACAAAGTATTTAATGCACTTACTGCTAGTATTCTCTACCAGTATGGAAAAACAAATAATAACGGAACAGATTACGCAAGTCCTGACTCATACTATACTAGGAACTTAATCAATACCTATACGCAAAGAAATGCTGATGGCTCATTAAGCTTACCAATTCCTATTGGAGGAATTATGAATCTGAGTAATTCCCAAAGTATAAACCATAATCTACGAACACAATTGGCTTACAATAAAGATTTGAACAACAAACACCATCTGGCAGCTATTGCAGGATATGAGATAAAAATGTTAGATGGATTAAGTAGAGGTTATAGGCTTTACGGTTATGATAATAAACATGCTAGCAGCGCAATTGTAGATTATGTCACAAGCTTTCCCTCATATCAAACACCAGCATCAAAACCAAAAATAGCCAACAATGATTCGAATAGTGAAGTGGCAGATCGCTTTCTTTCTTATTACAGCAACTTGTCTTACTCTTATTTAAAAAAGTACATGTTTACTGCAAGTGCAAGATTAGATCAAAGTAATTTATTTGGAGTAAAAACTAATCAATAAGGAGTTCCTTTATATTCCGCAGGGATTAGTTGGGCAATTTCTAAAGAAGATTTCTTTACTTTTAATTTTGTTGACAATCTTAAGCTTAGGCTTACTTTCGGCTATAATGGAAATATAGACAGGAGGTTGTCTGCCTATACTACAGCAATATATTTTGCAGCAAATACCAATGCATTCAACAGTTTAATCCAGCAACCTGGCGCACAGATACAAAACCCTCCCAACCCTAGCTTGAAATGGGAGCGTGTCCGAATGACTAATCTAGGAACTGACTTTGCTATTTTAAAGAATAGGATAAACGGTAGCATTGATGCTTACACAAAAACAGGACTCGATCTAATTGGAGACACACCTTTCCCTCCATCTACTGGCATA
>CAZQFF010000056.1:370-1594 GCA_964592575.1 uncultured Pedobacter sp. | reverse complement strand
ATAAGGTTTTCAATATCGTCATAAATGGCAATTTTATGATTTCCCTTAGTTGTATTATGCTTATTTTTAATCTCAGCAATAATACCCTTTTTATAGTTAACGATATCAATAACATGGCCAACAGGAAGTCTTTCCCAACCATTAACAGCCCCTAAGACATTCTCATGAAATGTGCCTATTTGATTTTGCATCGTCTTTTGGATTTGTCTGGTTTTTTCTTTATATATCCATTCAGATAATGAAATGTTCTGAATACAGGCATCAAATACGGCTGAAAATGGATCAACTACATTGCTATTTAGCGTTTCTTCAGATGATTTAATTGCTTTGTTTAATTTATCTACAACTATTCCAACAAATTCGATTAACTTTTCATCAGTAATATATGGAAGATAATTATTTGACATAATAATGATTATAAATTAAATATGCATTAATTGCCAAATGATTCAAATAAGTTTTCTTCTGTTAGCACGAAGTGATAATGTCCTCTTTGTACGATATAGAAATGTCCGGTATGGATGCTGATACTGAATGTATTAGAAAAATAATTCAGGAGGCAAACATGAAAGGCATTATTATGAGTAGCAAAGAGATTAATCGAGTTAAAATATTAGAAAAATTAGAAAGAGAGGAAATAAGCCAAAAGACAGCAGCTTTAAGTTTAGAATTAAGTACCAGACAAGTAAGAAGAATCTTTAAAAAATACTTAATAAAAGGTGTGGCTGGCTTAGTTCATCAAGGTAGAGGCAAGGTTGGTAATCACAGAATTAATGAAGCAGAAATTAATAGAGCTATCAGTTTAGTCAGACAAAATTACTATGATTTTGGTCCAACTTTTGCTTTGGAAAAACTAAGTAAGAATCATGGGATTACCTTTGGAGTTGACACTCTTAGGCTGGCTATGACTAAGGCTGGGATTTGGAAGCCACACCGCCGTAAAGTTCTCCGGGTTCATCAACTGCGGGAGAGACGGGAGTGTGAAGGAGAACTAGTCCAACTAGATGGTTCCCCTTATTGTTGGTTAGAAGACAGAGGAGGAATTGGTATGTGTACTTTACTGGTGGCCACTGATGATGCAACCAGTAAACTGGAACATTTATTGTTAGTAAAAAGTGAAAGTATTGAAAGTTACTTTAGATTTACTCAAGGGTACTTAAAAACTCAGGGGAAACCCATTGCTTGGTATGTTGACAAACACAGTGTTTTTCGTAAAAGTAGTAA
>CAZQFF010000056.1:0-360 GCA_964592575.1 uncultured Pedobacter sp. | reverse complement strand
GAGGCAAGCCAAGAAGATAGTCAGGGACTAACTCAATTTGGCAGAGCCATGAAAGAACTTTCGATTGGTATGATTTTTGCTAATTCTGCCCAAGCTAAAGGTAGAGTAGAAAAAGCTAACAGGACACTTCAGGATCGCTTAACTAAAGAGTTACGGCTTAGAAGAATCTCAACTTTAGAAGCAGCTAATGCTTACCTGCCTGAATTTATAGCTGAGTATAATCAAAGATTTGGAGTTAAACCTAAGAATAAAACTAATATGCATAACTTACTTTCAAAAGAAGAAGTAACTAATCTTAAAAATATCTTAATCTTAAAAAACCCAAGAATTGTTTCCAAGAATTTAACTGTTCATTACAAG
>CAZQFF010000055.1:0-1673 GCA_964592575.1 uncultured Pedobacter sp. | reverse complement strand
TACCTTGATGTATAGGGAATTTAAACAATTAGAATTAGCCAAGATTGGCGAAGAGATATTAGAGTTCTGGAAAAAAGAATCTGTTTTTGATAAAAGCATTTCAAGTAGGCCAGAGAATAATCCATTCACATTTTATGAAGGGCCACCTTCTGCAAATGGTATGCCTGGTATTCACCATGTTATGGCTCGTGCTATAAAAGATATTTTTTGTAGATATAAAACTTTAAAAGGTTATAGAGTAGAGCGAAAAGGTGGTTGGGATACGCATGGATTGCCTATTGAGTTGGCAGTTGAAAAAAAATTAGGTATTACCAAGGAAGATATAGGGGTAAAGATTTCTGTTGATGAGTACAACGCTGCTTGTAAAAAGGAAGTTATGCGTTATACGGATGTTTGGAACGACTTAACCGAAAAGATGGGGTATTGGGTAGATTTAGAAAACCCATATATTACATATGAAAACGAGTATATTGAAACTTTATGGTGGATTCTAAAAGAACTTTATAAGAAAGACTTTTTATATAAAGGTTATACGGTACAGCCTTATTCTCCTGCTGCGGGAACAGGTTTAAGTTCGCATGAGCTTAATCAGCCTGGTACTTATAAAATGTTAAAGGATACTTCTATTACAGCAATTTTCAAGATTAAAAGAGATCAAGATCATGCTATAATGGGTAGATTATTCGATTCAGAAGCGGAAGATACTGGGTTTATAGTGTGGACAACCACACCTTGGACTTTACCATCAAACGGGGCATTAGCTGTTGGTGCTAAGATTGAATATGTTAAGGTTAAAACGTATAATCCATATACATTTTTGCCTGTTAGCGTAATCTTGGCTAAAGATTTAGTATCTAAGTTTTTTAAATCTGAAGCAGAAAATTTAACGGATTTTAAGGCTGGCGATAAATTAATTCCTTGGCAAATTGTTGATACTTTTAAAGGGGCTGATTTAGTTGATGTAAAATATCACCAATTAATGCCTTACGTTAACAATGAACAATTAGAGAAATTGGCTTTTAGGGTAATTCCGGCTGATTATGTTACTACCGAAGATGGTACTGGTATTGTTCATATTGCATCGGTGTTCGGTGCAGACGATTTTAGGGTTGCTAAAGAAAATGGTGTTCCTGCAGTTATGATAACTGACGAATTGGGGAATGAATTGCCGTTGGTAGATAAGCAAGGTAAATTTGTGAAAGAGGTGGTAGATTTTGCGGGTAAATTTGTGAAAGAGGAATATTATTCTGAAGAAGAACGAGCAAAGCCAGATTTTAAGCCTACAGATGTATTAATTGCGATAAAATTAAAAGAAGAAAACAAGGCTTTTGATGTAAAAAAATACGAACATAGTTATCCGCATTGTTGGAGAACTGATAAGCCTATTTTATATTATCCTTTGGATAGTTGGTTTATTAAAACAACTGCAGTGAAGGATAAAATGGTTGAATTAAATAAAACCATTAACTGGAAACCTGAAGCTACAGGAACGGGTAGATTTGGAAACTGGCTTGAGAATTTGGTAGATTGGAATTTATCTAGATCAAGATATTGGGGAACACCATTGCCAATTTGGAGAACTCAAGATGGTACTGAAGAAAAATGTATTGGTTCTATTGATGAGTTAAATAAAGAAATAGCAAAATCTATTGAGGCTGGTTTTATGCAGTCTG
>CAZQFF010000054.1:0-1676 GCA_964592575.1 uncultured Pedobacter sp. | reverse complement strand
GTCACTTTGGTCGATAAATTAGAAAAATAATACAAAGCAGTATTTGCAACATCTTCGGCTGTAACATTGCCTAATGGAGCAATAACTTTTCCGGCTTTTCTAAGTTTTCTAACCCCATTAATTCCGCCAGAAGAAGTAGTCATAACCAAGCCCGCTGATATAGCATTTACCCTTACTTTTTTATCCTTAAAATAATCGGCTAAATAAAGCATGATGTTTTCTAATGCAGCTTTGTTGATGGCCATTCCGGCATAGCCGGGAAATACTTTTTGTGAAGCATTAAAGGTTAAAGTAAGTAGAGATGCGTTTTCGGCAAGCAAAGGTTCTGCCACCCTCGAAATCCTTAATAAGGAATAGGAACTGATATTAAACGAATCCATAAGTTCGTCGAACGGTATATCTATATAGGCCGGTGCTGTTGCATTACTCCCAGGTAAACTATAACACATCACATTTTGAGATCCAAAAGCAATTGCATGGAGGATATAATCAATTTTCCCAAAGTGCTGATAAATTGGCGTTAGAAAAGCTTCAATTTCCTGTTCATTTCTTACATCCACCTTTTTAGAAAAGTTGGTGTTAAATCCATGTTTCGTCATTAAGTGTAAAACATCATCTTTTGTTTCACCCACATAACTCATGAAAACATAGCAACCCGAAGCTTTAAGTTTTAGGGCTACATTAAAAGCAATAGAGGCATCGTTTCTTACCCCAAAAATAACCGCAATTTTATTTTCATTATTAATCATAATTAGGCTTTAGAAATTAAGATTGAACTATTTGTGCCACCAAAACCATAATTTAAATTGGCAATATGATTAATTTCTTTTTTAATGCATTGCTGCGGTAATAAATCTCTATAAGCTAAAATAGGTTCATTAGGGCCTTGCCATTCGTCCTTTTTTTGGAAATTCTCTAATTCAGGGTTGAGCGTATTCGAATTTAAACAAGGCAGAACCTCTTGTCGTTGCAACATTAAAATGGAAGCAATAAATTCTACCGCTCCTGCAGCGCCCAACATATGTCCAAATTGCGATTTTGGTGCTGAAATATGATACCCTTTATCGCCCAATTGATCTACAACACTAAAAAGCTCAATAGCATCGCCCGCTGGGGTAGAAGTACCGTGAACCTTTACAACATCTGGTTTTATGTTGGAGTTTGCTAGTAATCCTTTCCATAAGCGCTGCTGACCATCAAAAGATGGATAAAACATATCGCCATCGCCATCTGCATTATTGAAATAACTATCAATAACACCTAAAATATTTGCCCCTCTAGCTTTTGCTATATCATAGGCCTCTAAACATACTACGCCAGCACCAAAAGAACAAACAAAGCCATTTCTATGTAAATCAAACGGTCTTGAGCTTTCTTCAGGCTTAAAGTCTTTACTTAAAACATACATGGCATCGAAACCTAAAAACGACTCAATAGATGTTCCCTCAGTACCGCCTGCTACCACTCTATCTTGAAGTCCATATTTTATTAATCGAAACGCATAACCTATATTCCCTAAACCAGTGGCACATGCAGAACCAATAGATTCACAAATACCACGATTTTTAATTAAACAGGAAATATTGGCGGTATCACGATAAACCATGGCACGGTCGACATTATGTGTGCCTAAGGCCCTTGATTTTTTACCCAGTTCAAAGAAATTATTCCAGGCA
>CAZQFF010000053.1:0-1711 GCA_964592575.1 uncultured Pedobacter sp. | reverse complement strand
CCTCGGTGATGTGTATTGACACCGAGAAGTATATGGCTGTGGGTTTAGAGGTAAATGCTAATCATTTGCGTCCAGTGGCTTCAGGGATAGTGAGGGGGCTGTGTAAAGCAGTGCATATAGGTGCTAAAACCCATGTGTGGGATATTAAGCTCTACACCGAAAGAAATAAATTAAGTTGTATTAGTCGATTAACGGTGGCGATTGTGCCGATGGTTAAATAAAAAAAGGAGGTCTAATTGGACCTCCTTTTTTGTGGTTATTTAGCGAAATGAATCGGTAATATAGCTTGTGTTTTATCCCAGGCCATAACCATATCTGTACCATAACTGGTATCAAAAAATAGAATGGTAAATGCTTCTATTGGGGTTTCTAAAGTAGAAATAGGAACATCTATTCTATGCACATCTAAATCAGCATTATAAGAATAAGCGCCCCATCTATCTAATTGTGAATTTAAGATAATAGTCCACTTATCTTTTTGTGGGATGGCAAATAGGCTGTATTTACCAGCTTTAATTTGCTTATTTCCAATTTTAACCGCTTTGTAAAAAGTAATCTCTGTACTTTCATTCGCTCCTAAGCGCCAAACTTTGTCAAACTTTTCTAAGTTTCCAAAGATCTCTCTACCCTTTTTAGAAGGACGCGAATAGATAACTTTAACGGCTGGAGAAATTTTATCCTCTATTTTAGAACGAGTAACATTAGCGGGCGAATAAGCCACATCTAAAGGACTAGCATCTAAAGGAGGAAATTTATACGTTGTTGGACTTTGTGCTTGAGCGACAAAACCAATACTTAAAAAAGCCGCAATAAAGGCAAAAACTTTCATACTAATTTTATATTTAAAGGTTATACAGTAAACTAATTAGAGAAAGAGGTTGGGAATTAGTATTCTCTTCCCTTCACCACACCATTTAAAAAGGCTGCGCCTAAAATAAATCCTACGATTCCTCCTAATAAAATATATCCAACATGGAAAGTAACGGCTAAAACGGCTAACATACCAGTAAGTATACCCATTACGTACCAAACCCAATCAAAGCTATTTTTATTTTCTTCAGTGTTCATGTTCAAATATTTTGTAGCAAAGTTAAAAGAAAAAATTAAAAAATAAGTTTTTACAAATTATTTGGGTAATAATTCTTGCAGGCTGACTACACTATATTGTTTGCTTTTTAAAAAATCTAAGAGTCGAGGCATATGATCATAGAACTTATCTGTTCTACGGGGGTCTGTGCCAATGTGTATAAGCAGAATAAAACCATTTAAACCATGAGGATCTTTGGCTTCATAATCCACTATAGATTGGAAAATCTCTTCACTTTCTCGATATGATTTACCCATTTCTGGATAAGTATAATCTGCCGTAGTACGTGTGCCAGAGGTGAAATTAATCAATTGAAAATTTAATTCTTTTGTCCAATCGGCTATCGTTTGATTGTACCATTCGTATGGAGGCAGGTAAAATGGAGCTGCAGAAGCCTTTATCCCAAACTTTCGCATGGCTTTGTAATTATCTAAGAGATCTTTTTTAAAGGTTTCATAATCCACTAATAGGCTATCTCGTTTTGTCCAATCATTATACAGTAAATGTTGATCGGAATGTGCCCCTAAATAATGACCTTCCTTTTTTAATTTTTTTATGATAGCTGAAAATTCAGGATTTCTATAAAACTTACCGGTAAGAAAAAAGGCGGCAGGCGTATTGTAG
>CAZQFF010000052.1:1020-1736 GCA_964592575.1 uncultured Pedobacter sp. | reverse complement strand
TATTAGCTCTTTAGACTCCAAGAGAGCTTGGCTTATAGAAGGAACCAGCAAAACTATTTTAAAAAGGTTTGATTTTGATGATGCTTTTGGTTCTGCTTTGCCAATAGGTAATGAAAACATACTATTTTTCAATGAACACTTATTGATTGGCACCCAAGTGGCAATGATTAACACTAGAGATATCGAAGATTTTCCTCTTGTATACATATATAACCTAAATGATTCAAGCAGAGAACTATCTAGCGTAAAAACGTTTTTACATTACCCTGAAATTTATGAAAACTCATACTCTCCAGAACTAGGACTATACTATATATCAATGGATTACAAGTCAAAGGATGTTTATTTTGGCTTTTCTGCATCTGATAGTACAACAAAGCTTTCAATTGGCGGCAAAACCAGTAATTTCATGGTTTCACCAATGAATGGATTAAGCATTCAAGACTCGGAAAATAGAAGTTTTGATGGATTTGAATCCAGAAACACCTATTATTATGAGACTAGTAATTATGGATCACTATTGACAAATTCAGAAGAGAATATATTAATTAGAACAATCTATTTCCCTGTTGAAAATTTGAAAGAAGAGAGGAAGCTTACCCAGTTTGTAAACAAACCAAAATCCTTGCTTTTCTATAGTTTAACCGATTCAAAGGTCATTGGCCAATTTACAATTGACAAAGAATTGTACAATGAAGGACTAATGCTATCTGTAG
>CAZQFF010000052.1:0-1005 GCA_964592575.1 uncultured Pedobacter sp. | reverse complement strand
TCGTATTTGACGTATTTGAGTTTAGCCACCAATAAAGCGTTCATAGTGATAATATTTTTCACACTTTTTTGCTGCAACAACAAAAGCGATTTAGAAAACATTTCAAAGGTAAGAACCATTTTAAGCGATTGTGAATTTTGCATAAAAGACCCTAACTATATATTAGTAATACCTTCTTTAGGATGTACGGGTTGCATTTCGCAGGCAGAAAGCTTTATGATCGAGAATAACAATAATGAAAATATTTTATTCTTATTAGATAAAGTTTCATCAAGAAAGGATTTAAGAACAAGACTTGGATTCGATTTTATGAAATCCAAAAACATATTCGTATCGTCGGAGGCTTTAAATTTATTTGACAATTTTATTTACCCGAAGTTAGTTAATTTTGAAACAGGTGAAATTTCTGACATAGAGGATTTCTCGAGTTTAGAGCCCCTGATCAATTAGATCTACTAGTTTTGATTTGTCTTATCAGCTGAAATCAGGAGTATGCCCGTCCAGCGACCATAAAAAAAACCCGAAGGGCTATTTTTTTAAGCCTCTTTTTGCTCAGGCTGATCTTGATCCTGATCCTTGACAGAGACGTAGACGGTGTGGGTTTTGCTGTATTTGTCAGCTTCTTTCAGCTTCGCTACGCTGAATTTGACATAGGTTTCCCCTTCATGTTCGAAGGTGTGTTTTTGGAGTTCAGCCATTTTTAGGCTCACTTCCACGATGTCCATTCCTTCGACTTGCTTTCCTTTACCGATGTACTTTTTAGAGAATGCCATAATATTTTGGTTTTAGTTAAAATTTATGCAGGTCAATTAGGACGCAGGGAAAGCGAAAAAAAATTAGAATTTAAAAACTGGGAGGCAGTCCGTAGTAGGCCCTGTTTTTAGGAAATTCTGCTGCAAGCCCCAATTTTTGAAGCTGACAGGCCGTCCGACCTTTGTGCATACAATTGGATAAAACCGAAATAAGGCATGGAATTACATGGTAAATAAGCCAAGGCAGGATAAG
>CAZQFF010000051.1:0-2083 GCA_964592575.1 uncultured Pedobacter sp. | reverse complement strand
GAGCAAATAAACACAACTTTTGTATTTGAATTGATGGTTTCGGCGATATTATTTAAATCGAGTTGGAAATCTGGAGTTAAAGAAACCCGTTTTATCTCTACGTTGTTTATTTGAGCGGAAACCTCATACATCCCATAAGTGGGTGTCATAATAATAATATTATCATGTTTAGGTTCGCAAAAAGCACGAATAATTAAATCAATTGCTTCGTCGCTTCCATTTCCAATAAATATATGCTTAGCAGGAATACCCTTTATTTGCGCGATACGCTCCTTCAGAGCCGCTTGAATAGGATCAGGGTACCTGTTGTGTGCTTGGGGCAGGGGAGAGCCGTACGGGTTCTCATTTGCGTCCAAAAATATTTCTGCATTACCTTTAAATTCTGCTCTTGCAGTTGAATAAGGCTTAAGCTGCTTAATATTATCTCTTTGTAAATCTTGGATATCCATTTTATTTTAAACGTAATGTAACTGAGTTTTTGTGTGCCTGTAAACCTTCGGCTTCTGCTAATATCTCAATTGTGTTGCCTAAATTGTTAATTCCTTCTTTATTAATCTTTTGAAACGTAATTTTTTTTAAAAAGCTGTCGACAGATACCCCAGAATATGCCTTTGCGTTACCGGCGGTAGGTAAAGTATGATTAGTGCCAGAAGCATAATCACCAGCACTTTCAGGGGTGTAATTTCCTAGGAATACGGAGCCTGCGTTAATAATGAGATGAGTATAACTTTCTGGGTTGTTAATGGCTAAGATTAGATGTTCTGGAGCGTATTCGTTGCTGAAAGAAAATCCATCTTCTAGTCGATCAATTAGCAAGCCAAAAGAGTTTTTTAATGCGTTTAATGCCATCTCTTTACGCGGCAAATTTGCACACTGTTCAGCAATAGATCGATTTGTTTTATCTAAAATATCACTTGAGGTAGAAACTAAAACGACTTGACTATCAGATCCATGTTCTGCTTGCGCTAATAAATCAGCTGCTAAAAAATCAGGATTTGCGAACTCATCAGCTATGATTAGAACTTCTGATGGGCCAGCGGGTAAATCAATAGCCGTCCATTTTTGGACCAGCGATTTTGCGAAATTAACATACCGGTTACCGGGGCCAAATATTTTATAAACTTTAGGTATAGTATGTGTACCAAATGCCATAGCACCAATAGCTTGCGCTCCTCCAGCTAGGTAAATTCTATCAATGCCTAAACTAATAGCGCAGAAAGCAATGGCTGGATTAACTAAGCCCTTATAATTGGGTGGGGTGCAAACAACTATGTCCTTGCAACCAGCAATTAAAGCAGGAATTGCCAACATTAAAAATGTGCTTGGCAACACAGCAGAGCCGCCTGGAACGTACAAACCTACTTTCTCTATGGCCCTGTTTTCTCTCCAGCAAACAACCCCTTTGGTGGTTTCAATTCTCTCTTCGTTAATAAGTTGTGTTTGGTGGAATTGTTTGATATTGGAAATAGCAGTTTTAATGGCTATCTGTAATTCCTCGCTAACTTCTGTTGCTAATGCTTGAAGTGTATTTAATTCTAGATATAAATTATCGCCATCATAATTGTCGAATCTTTTATTGCATGATTTTAAATACTCGTCGCCATCAGATTTTACCCCTTCTAAAATAACTTTTACATCAACTTCTATGTCTTTATCGTCTGTTAATGCTCTCGAGCTTATTTCTTCAATTTTTGATTGAGATAACTCATTTAAGTTGTAGATTTTAAGCATATTATATTTTTAATTTAACTTTAAGTTAATGATAAAAAATTCAATTTATAGTATGATTTTTTCAATTGGCATAACCACAATGCCTTCTGCACCTGCTTTTCTTAAGCTATTAATTTTTGGCCAAAAATCTGATTCTTGGATAACCGAATGAACCGCTAACCAGCCTGGTTCGTGAAGTGGAACAATGGTTGGGCTTTTAACACCAGGCAGTAAATCAACAATTTTTTCTAGGTTGTTTTGGTGTGTATTTAGTACGACATACTTAGTGTTTTTTGCTCTTAATACAGATTGAATTCTTTGAAGTAGCTCTTCAATTAGGGGCGAGCTTTCATTGGTGTTTTTAGTTATCAGA
>CAZQFF010000050.1:0-2117 GCA_964592575.1 uncultured Pedobacter sp. | reverse complement strand
TACCGTCGGTCGGATAAGCAATTAATATAGATTCTCCGCCTAAAAAAAATGGAGCAGTTAATTGCTCTTGGGCAGATAACATTCTCATAGACCATCCCTCTTTTGCAAGTTCAGGAATAGTGATTAAGTTTTTACTTTCAATAAATTCTACTGCTTCATCAGCCAAAAACTTAATTAATTCAGGTTGCTTTCCTTGAGGTACATAGTCTTCTTTAACCTTTTCTAAAGCCTTTTTCCAGTCATCTCCAAAGCCCATTTCGTTTGATGCTTTAAGCATTTCCCGATCACTCCACGCAAATTCTTTCATCGCAACATCTACAAGTTCCTCTGGGGTATAAGCAATCATCTCACCTTCCAAAGCCTTAATAAATGCTTCTCTACCAATCGGATTCCCAATTATCCCACTTCCATCATCTACCTGTTTTATTTGGGCTGAATTAACTGAATAAGCTTTGATTAAATTTCTTAGAGAGCTTTCTGCATTTAAATAAATTGGTTTTACCTGTTGAGTGAAAGCTGGATCATAACCATCGTAAAACTTAAAACTCTCGACCAATGCTAACCTATATTGTTCCGCTATTTCACTAGCTTTAACATAATCTTTAGCCTCAATTTCATTGTAATTATCGAGGGTTTTTATGCTTTCATCTACTTTAGAAATTAATAATTCAAAATCCTTAGCTACTTTATTCCCATCTTGAGCCGTACCAACACTTCTTAATCTTTGAAATTCTTCAATATAATTTTTCCAGCCTAAAATTGGCAACAACTTATTCTTTGCAACTTCATTTTCTATAAGCTGTTTATAGTTTATAGCTATGTTACGTTTTAATAGTTGATAATCTACTTGTTCATTTACACTTAGTTTAGCATAATCTATAGATTTTAATTTTTTATCCCAATCCTGATAAAATTGATGCATTCTTTTAAAATACGCATCAGAATACTTTACTGGATATTTTCTATTCATCATTTGGTTATCTGCTTGATACTCGCTTATAACCGAGACCATATTTAAATCGTTAATTCTAATTGCACTTGTGAAAATTAAAAGCGAAAAAAATAACGAGAAAACCCATAAAAAATTCCTGTTCATAATAGTTTTTTTAATGTTATTAATAAGCGACTATTGCATCATCTCCTCGAGGATCTGCACCACCATGGTAATAGCCCCATTTTGTAATTAAAATTGCATCAACTCTGCCAATTGGCCCACGTTGTTTAAGTAGATAACCTTTAGAAGTTAGATTTTTGAGCACTATAGAATCCAGTGCTCCTTCTTCATAATTCACAACATCTGGTAGCCATTGATGATGAATTTTTTTAGCAGAAACAGCCGCTTGCATCGTTTTTTCAAAATCTATAACATTTAATATTGTTTGAAATACAGAAGTAATGATAGTAGATCCTCCAGGCGTACCAACCACCATAAACAGTTTGCCATCTTTTTCTAAAATGGTTGGCGTCATAGAGCTCAACATTCGTTTTCCTGGCTCTATTGCATTGGCTTCTCCTCCCACTAAACCGTACATGTTTGGTGCTCCAGGCTTAACAGAAAAATCGTCCATTTCATTGTTCAACAAAAATCCGGCGCCTTTTACAACTACAGCAGAACCATATGATCCATTTAAAGTAGTAGTTAACGATACTGCATTGCCTTCTCTATCAACAATAGAAAAGTGTGTAGTCTCTTCATGTTCGGCAGGCGATAATACACCTGCTAATATTTCATTACTATTGCCTGCTTTGGCAAAACTAAAGCTAGACATACGGCCATTTATATATTCGTTAGAAAGCAACTGCTTAACTGGAACTTTAAAATAATCAGGATCACCCAAATAACTTGCCCTATCTGCATATACTCGTCGCTCTGCTTCTACCATTAATTGTACAGTAGAGTCTGCATTAAATCCATACTTATTTAATGGATAAGGTTCAACAGATTTTAATAATTGAAGTAATGCTATTCCACCACTTGATGGTGGAGGCATGGTAATTATCTTATAGCCTCTGTAAGTACCTGTCAATGGCTTTCTCCACTCCACAGTATAATTTATTAAATCTTGCAAAGTAATTATTCCATTCCCTCGCTTCATTTCAGCCACAATACTATCTGC
>CAZQFF010000049.1:0-2310 GCA_964592575.1 uncultured Pedobacter sp. | reverse complement strand
AATCGGGGTAATACTAAAGGGTAATGCAATGCAGCGAACCCCATAACCCGTCATTAACTGGTGCTTAAACATACTTTTTCTTTCTTAAACCTCAATTTAAAGTTGTGCCATAAAACGTACAAAATCACTATTTTTTGTCATGGAAAAAGATGGGTTTATATATATCATGACCAACCTAAATAGGTCAGTACTTTACATTGGTGTAACTTCTGATCTGAACAATAGACTCTGGCAGCATGAAAATCATTATTATGACGGTTTCACAAAGAAATATAAATGTGTTTATTTAATTTATTATGAATATTTCGAATCAATAATTGAAGCCATTGATAGAGAAAAAGTGCTAAAGAGGTTATTACGAATTAAAAAATTCGAGTTGATTTCAAAAAAGAATAAAACATTGAGATTTCTTAATAGTGAAATTTATGAAGATATATATAGTCTAATGGATGACTTTTAATTCTATCATCAGATCCTATCGGCCATCTTTCGCTGCGCTCAAGATTGAGCCTCCAGGATGACCGATCGGGGTAATACTAAAGCGCAATGCAATGAGGCGAACTCCATTACCCGTCATCCTGGAGCGAAACGCAGTGCAGCGATAGGATCTCATAGACAAGTCCTTCAGATCCTATCGGCCATCTTTCGTTACGCTCAAGATTGAGCCTTCAGGATGACTAATCTGGTGGTAAAATGCGTTAAGTATTACTTAACCCGCTTCGTACAGACTCCTCCAAACTCCTATACCATTCTGCACCATACTTCCTGATTAAGGGTTCCTTCAAAAACTTATAAACCGGAACTTTTAATTCACGACCAAATGTACAAGCATCTTTACAGATATGCCAACGGTCGTAGTTTAATAAATCAAATTCTGGATAAGCCGTAATTCTAATTGGGTAAAGGTGACAAGAGATGGGTTTTTTCCAATCCACCAACCCTTGTTCATAAGCCTTTTCGATGGCACATTTAGTTATCCCATTTTCGAATAAAACGTAAGCACATTCTTTATGTCCATCTACGCAAGTAGTGGTTAAATCGCCATCTACATCTATAACAGAAGTTCCGTATTCTTCAATTGCTGCAATTCCCTTTTCGTTTAATAAATGTTTAATTTTAGGGTATATTTCTTCTAAAATTGCGGCTTCCTGTCGCTCTAGTGGCGCTCCAGCATCTCCCGCTACACAACATTCGCCCTTACATTTATCTAAATTGCAAACAAATTGCTCATTAAGTACATCTTCATGCACCAATATATTTTCTACTTCTACCATTTTTATGTTTTTGCCAAGGGATATTTTAACCCCGAAGCAGATTTTAATTCTAATGTTGCCGACCCAACTACTATCTCAACCTGAGCCTTTACAGGTACGCGATTCCCATCATCCGTTATCCATAAGTAAAGTCTGCTATCTTTACGAAAAACTCTACCAGGATTTATGGATGGACTAAATTTTAAACATCTAATATTGCCTAGTTTGCTTTTTACTACTTCCTTCCCTAGATATTCTATTTCAAGATTTGTTATTTCATCACCCAAGAAATAGTTCAATTTAAATTTATCGCCAACTTTAATATTGCTTAAATCTAAACTCCTGGCAAAATAATAAGAAGAAAATAAATCAAACGTTTGCCTTGTTGGGGTGGTAAATGTTCCCCGATTAGAAACTACCTTCTTTTGATCTTGAGAAAATCTTGCTTTATCTTGTCGACGGTAACTACCCTCTCTAACATTTTCCTGATAAAAATACGGCAATAATGTAGTTTGATCGATATAGGAATCGTATTGATCTCTAATTTTATAAAACACATCAAAAGATCCCGAAGTCTTTACATTTACAGATAAGTTAAAAACCGGCTTATTATCGAACCTCAAATCAGAAGGAAGCACTTTTACGACAGCTTCAGCTGCAGTAATAAAGCCATATTTAAGTCTGTATTCTAATACCTCTCCTACCTGAAAAACAGATTCTTTTTTTATATTATACTCTTGTGCGTTTACTTTAACATAGACCAGTAAAAGTCCCAGAAATAGTGTTATTTGTTTCATAGGTGATAATAAACAAAAAGCAAACCAAATTTAAACTTTACGTTTAAAAATTGGAACGGTAGAGCATGGCTCACCATACATTATGCTTTTTACAACTGGGGTAAGTAAATTAGTGATAAAAACATAAGCAGAAATTGGAACATTAAAGTCGGCACATCCCTTTACAACTACACGAGCATCTCTAAACGACTCGATATTAATTGCAGATAAGGATTTAGACCACAATACCGCTTCTAATGTATTTAAATCTCCAAATACAA
>CAZQFF010000048.1:0-2402 GCA_964592575.1 uncultured Pedobacter sp. | reverse complement strand
TTGCTTTTACGCCTATATCTTCAGGTATTCCTAGTAAGATGTATTTTGCTGTAGACTGATATAAATCTTCAATTTTATTAAATAATCCAATGGTTTCGCCAAGTTTAGTTTCACCATTTCTTTTCGAAATTAGAGTATCAATATCTTTGGCATTAAATATTTTTAAATTATCCATTGTATATTTTTCCGTTAATGTATACAGCATCAATTTGAGGCTGACCAAAGCTATAAGGAATAAAAGCTAATGAAGGAATTTCTTTTGTTAAAATTAAATTAGCGCATTTTCCTATTGCAATGCTCCCAACTTCATTTTGCAATTCTAAAGCAGCGGCCCCATTAATTGTTGCGGCATTAATTGCCTCTTCAGGAAATAATTTAAGTTTAATACAGGCTAATGAAACCACAAAATTCATATTACCAGATGGGGTAGACCCCGGATTAAAATCGGATGCAATAGCAATTGCGGCATTGGCGTTTATTAAACCCCTTGCATTAGCAAACGGAATTCCTAGATAAAATGAGCATGAAGGGAGAATAGTACCAATGGTTTTACTCTGACCAAGGCAATTAATAGCGTCGTTATCCATTTCTTCTAAATGATCTACAGAAACGGCATGGTTTTTTACTCCTACCTGTACTCCTCCAGAAATTGATAATTGATTTACATGGATTTTTGGCTTAAGTCCATACTTTAATCCTGCATTTAAAATGCGCTCAGTTTCTTCATTAGAGAAAAACCCCTTTTCACAAAAAACATCAATATAATCGGCTAATTTTTCTTCAGCTATTTTAGGCAGCATTTCGTCAATTATAAGCCGAATATAGCCTTCATGATTATTTTTAAATTCTGCTGGATAGGCATGCGCAGCTAAAAAAGTTGCTTTTATAGGAATAGGAAAAGTGTTTTTTAGGCGTTTAATTACCCTTAACATTTTTAATTCGGCATCGGTAGTTAAACCATAACCGCTTTTAATTTCTATGCAGCCAGTGCCTAATTTTATTAAATCTTTTAATCGTTTACTTGCAGAAAGGTATAACAAGTCTTCGGTTGCGGCTTGAAGTTTTTTTGCAGAATTTAATATTCCTCCTCCTGCAGCAGCAATTTCTTCATAACTTTTCCCTTTTATTTTCATCTCAAATTCCTCTTCTCGTGGAGCGGCAAAAACGATATGGGTATGACTATCGCACCAAGTTGGTAAAATAAACTTCCCTTCTGCATTTATAACCTCTTCAAAAGTTTGTTCTGAAGGCATATTGCTCATCTCTCCAAACGCCTTGATCTTTCCATTTTCAATGGCTAACCAAGCGTTATTTAGGGAAGGTAAATTTTTCATTTCTGCCCCCCTTAACAGGAATGTTTGAGCAGTATGTAAACCTACCAGGGATTTAATATTTTTAAAGAGCAGCATATTTATTTAAGTTCTAATAAAACAGGACAATGATCGGAATGTATGGCATCTGGTAAAATTCTAACATTTTTAAGCCTGTTTTCCATTTCTTTAGTCGCCATTTGATAATCAATACGCCAACCTAAATTCTTACTTCTTGCACCGAATCTAAAACTCCACCATGTGTAATGGTGTGGATCTTTATTAAAATGTCTGAAGGTATCTATGAAGCCATTTTTTATAAATAAATCTATCCAGGCCCGTTCTTCAGGTAAAAAACCAGAAGATTTAGCGTTTGATTTGGGATTATGAATATCAATTTCGGTGTGACAAATATTATAGTCGCCACTCACAATTAAATTGGGATACTGAGTTTTTAAATTTGAGATATATGGCTGAAAGAAATCTAAAAATTCAAATTTCTTTTGTTGTCGTTCTTCACCACTAGAGCCAGAAGGCATGTAAACGCTCATTAACGAGAAGTCTTCGAAATCGGCTCTAATTATTCTTCCCTCAGCATCAATCCATTCTTCACCACAACCATACTCAACGTGAATGGGTTTAATCTTAGTAAGAATTGCCACGCCACTATAACCTTTTTTTTGCGCTGGATACCAGTAGTGATGATAACCTAAATTTTCTACTAAGGCTATAATTTCCGGTATTTGATCTGGATGAGCTTTCAGTTCTTGAAAACAAACCATATCGGCATTAGTTGCTTGCAACCAGCCAAATAAATTTTTTGTACTAGCAGAGCGTATGCCATTTATATTATAGGAAATGATCTTCATGTGGTAAAATTAGAGAAATTAAGGCTTTTTATTGTTGTTTTTAGCGGCTAATTGAAGTTCTTTTTCCAATTTTCTAACTTCTCTTTTTTTAAGCTCTCTAACGGTCATTTTTACATCTTCAATAGGTCTGTCACCTTTTTTTGTTGGCGATTCGGCAACTTTATCTATCATTTCAATGCCTTTAACCACTTCTCCATAAACTGTATAATTTCTATCTAAATGA
>CAZQFF010000047.1:0-2459 GCA_964592575.1 uncultured Pedobacter sp. | reverse complement strand
AAAAAATAAGTTACATCAATCGGTTATCCATAAAAAACCTAATTTTATGAATGTTTTTTACGATTAATGTAACTTATTGATTTACAATCCAATTTTTTAAAGATCAAAATAAAGGGTTTTATTTCTCTTTACCAGTGTGGAACAGTGGTTTGACTGCTTAGCCCATAGGTACTAAAAGTTCCTTCCTTTGGCTCATTTACAGTTAACTGCTCTATCTGTAAAGAGAACTCTTTTTGAGTACTCTTGCTCTCTAACCTGATGAAAGGAAGCTCCTTCACTTTGGGTTGATTAAAATGCTTTTCGGCATCAGAAAGAGTTATTTTGCAACCCTCTGCTAAGCGCTTGTTCTGCTCAGTAACAAAGCGCTCATTCTGCAAAGCCTTTGCTTCCTCAAAACTTATTTCCCTTCCCAATCTTGTGCTCTCCCGTCGCATAAATCTACGAGTCAAGCGTTCTAAATTGGTTACCGCTCGATAACGTTTAACCAACAAATGACCGTTTACATTTTCGGGCACAGGTTCAATGGGTTCAATCTCAACATAATCAATCAATCGATTAAGCCATTTATGAAGATTGAGCTGCTCAAACCCTTGTTCAGTATTGGCAAAAATTCGTAGCTTATCGCCTAAGTGTCCAAAACTTTTACCGTCCTTTTCTTGAAAGCGATATTCTGGAAAACTCACGCCGAAATTAACCGTTTCATCTGGGTTTTGTTGCTCTACAAAGGCAAGGTGAACCTGCATGTAGAGCTTGCTCCAAATAAAGTATGGCGTAATTTCAGGCGTTTTTATAAGGGTGATTTCTTGATAAAAACGTAACATAACTTAATCCTTGTCTTTTTCACCAAATACACCGCCACGGATTAGCATAGCAATTACAAAGTGTTGTTCTTGCTCCGCTAATGTTTCGTTGCTAACCCATTTTCGAATTAATGTTGGGAAATCTACCTTGCTTGAACGATAGGCTTTTCCGCGTTGTGTTACCGAACCATAAGACTCAATTGCGATAGGCGAGCTTATCTCTGGGTCAAACTCGGGATACCAGTCATCAATTGTTCGAATAGCGTTACCAATTTTTTCACTATGAACAGCAGCAATACCATCTAAAGAAAACAAATGGCGACTCTTCTCTCCCTTAGCCAAACCCATCACCATTTCCTGTGACGGCCAGACTCTTTGCCCTTTGCCTAACTGGACATAAGCATCAATAGTTAAAATCGTACTTTGACTTCCTACTAGGCCCTGATGGATTAACTCAGCAAGTTGGCTAACTTGCTTATCGCCTTGGACTTCTGTTTTTCTTAGTGAATAATCGTAGGCATTAAAAGTAAGTGGCTCTGTTAATACGTTGCTATTAACAACTATCTGCGCTTGCAAAGCATCTATTCTGTTGCGCCATAAAAAACGACCGTTAGCAATATTATAAGCATAGCGTTTTGCTAGCGTTTGATTATTGCCTTGTAGATATTGATCAATCTTGTCTTTTAATAATGATTCAAATTCAGGATTGCTACATGCGCTGGGTTTATCAAAGCCTGAAAGAATGCGCATAGTGAAAATTAATTTCAAAGTATCGTGCTCATGATTTAATGCAGCATCGTCGCCCCAAGATATATTGGATTCTGTTATTGCCTCTTGAAGCTTTTCTTCATCTGCGAGCACTTCTGGTTTAAAATTGCTTTTTACTGCTCTATTTCTCCGTTCAAACAAAGCGATAGGCTGCCAATCAGCTTTGTCTTTATTAACATCCTGCCAATTGCCTGAAAACATTAAGGCATCAGAAGGCTCTAGCTTTCTTTCAAATGCTAATACTGGTGGGATTGCAATCTTACTCATGTTATTTACCTCGTTAAAATAATAAATCAAGTGCTTGGTTTAGAGTTAATTCTTCTGCTTCGGTTAGGTTTTCTTCAGTTTCTAATGAATTCACTTCTGGGTTGTTTTGCTGACATAAATACCAATGCTCATCTAAGTAATGATATTTCCACATGTAAGTCTGTATATCCTTAATACGATGTGCCCCTTGCCACTCGCCTACGGAATGCACAGCTTCAACAAACCGCGCTGGTACTGTTGTATCACGTACATTAGCCACATCTCCTGGTTCATATAAATCACTAATCGATTTATAGCCAACCATTAAGGGTACTAAATATCCTTTTTGGGGTTTAGGCACATAATTCCACTGTGCTTTGTCACTAATTTTTTCGTCACCGTCAGACACTCTTTCAGCTTTATACTTAAGTGCTGAAAAATCCAACCATGCATCAAAAACACTTTTTTCAGGGTTTTCCTTTATAAGCTGTTTATGATGCTCTGCTAGATAGTCACGGCGATCTTTTAAAATAAAACCTGGCATCACCATCGATTTAATAACTCTTTGCACCTTAGATGTATCATCTGATGGATGTGCTGATATTAGTTTTAATTGTTTAATATTTAAAATAGTGCCGCCTGCAA
>CAZQFF010000046.1:0-2523 GCA_964592575.1 uncultured Pedobacter sp. | reverse complement strand
AGAGCCAAAAATTACAGCAAATTTAATTACAAAAAAAAGTGATTATACTGAAATTGGTTCGTTTGAATTATTAGAGGGCTTGTCTCAAGAATTAAAGCTGCAAGGTAATGCAAACAGCCTCGGGGCATCTACATGGTGGAATACTTCAGTAGCTTGGACTGCACATTTGCAACAGGAACAACCCTTTAGGAAAAGCAGGCCACAAAACGATTATCGTCTAACAAAAACAAGGCGTGACGAGTTTGTTTGGCAAATAAAAGAAAAGGGACATTCGATACCCGAATACGCTAATACGAACAATATTAAGCCAGCCGATCAAATTGCTTTAGCTAATGGCGTACACAGTTGGATAAATTTTGAGCTTGATGCTGAACTGAATAAACTAGATGCAAGCACCGATAGTAATGACTGGACGGCAGTTCATCGTTATACGCAGGTGTCACTGGATGCAGCAAGAGAAGGGTATATTGAAGAATGGTTTTACCAGCCATTATTAGGTATTTATAAAGAACTTAAAAACAATAGGTATGAAAATGAATAAAGAAATAATTGATTTGGCAAAAGAATTTATTGACGCTGTGGGAAGTGATGTCATTGAATTAAGACATCAGAAGGACATCTCTACTTTATATAGCTCAACCGTAAAAAAGTTTGAAAACGAAATAAGACCAATAAGTAAAGCTAATAAAGAGCTTGCATTTGAACTAAAACAGATCTTTAAGGAAGGGATAAAAAAAGGTGAGACAGACCTAGGGAAAATTCTATTTTATAGAAAACAATTTAAAAAAATTATAGAGACACTAAAAAAATTGAAATTAAATCCAGAGCTATATCGCTCTGTAGAAACCGCTTTAGCTACAGATATAGATAGCTTCGGTAGAAATCATTACGAAAAATGGTTTGACTGGTGTGTTCGCCATGGAGAAGGATGTTATTTATCAAGTCATAATGCAAGGCTTACACATTCTAGCAGCAGGGGATCATCTATAGATATAAGGTTCTATTGTTATAATGAAATGAGTAAGCAGGGTTATTTATTCACTGAAAGTAAAATGCTGTCGCTTGATAAAATAGACTGGTCTTATTACGATAATAAATATTCTTCCATAAGTGGTTTTTATTATATTCAATATGGCGGAGTTTTCTTAGGTGATTTGATTAAAAATGGAAAGGATATATTCTCTTATTTTACACAGGATAAAAATCTATCAAGATTTTGGCAAAAGAAATTGAGAGGTTTTATTCTTGAAGAAAGTAAGAATAGTTATTTTCTCAATAAACAAGTTTATTATCCGGTTTGCAGTAATAAATACCACTTGCTACTTCCTTTGGCTTCTTCGTCCTTAGCTCAGCATCTTTACTATCAATTCCAAGACTATTTTACTGACTCTCAAAAAGAAGCAAGAACCAAACGAAAGGAGGGGAGGTTTTCAGAGCTAGCTGCAATATCCTATCCAAATAAAGCTATGTTAAAAGTAACTCAATCTAATCATTCTAATGCTTCAAAGTTAAATGGATTGCGTGGAGGTAGATTAGCGCTTCTTTCGTGTGAACCACCACAATGGGCATCAAATAAATTTATTCTTGAAAATAAACAAACTATTTTTGATCGACAGTTGCAACATGTTTTGAAAGAGGAAGTTTATGATTTAAAAGTCTATCTAAGTTTACTAAGAAACAAACATCTAAGTAGTTCCCACCCTCAGCGCAATGCATCTATTAAAAAGAAGGCACTGACAATAATAGCTGCCTTTTTCGATTATATTGAATCAATTAGTATGACTGTTAATCAACCTATTGGTGCGACTGAATTCATATTACCTACCGAGCAAAAAATGCTGTTTTTTACTCTTTTTGAAAAAGAATCAAATAGCAAGCCGGAAATGATTGAAGACTGGCAAATAAAGCTAAGTAAAACCTTTGCTCATTGGCTAAACCAACAGCTTAATAAAGGCAAAAGGTCTCTAGGTCTGACTCCCATTCATGAAGCAATATGGACAGATTGGTTTTCTGTAAATCTTAGAGAGTACAGCATAACTAAGGAGGCCACGTTATGAGTCATTATCTTGTTCTAAGTTTTGTAGACGTGCAGGGGGCGAATGCAGTTGCAGGTTTCACTTGGGGGTTTCCAGGAATAACTTCGTTTCTAGGTTTTTCCCATGCATTGGAGCGAAAAACAAATGAGATATATAGGAAAAACTCGCCGTTAACAATATTAGGTTGTGCTGTGATATCGAATACAACCGCACCACATGTATATAAAAACAATCAAACATTTGAGTTTATCCAGAACAGGCGCACGCCTACCTTTGATAAAGATAAGAGTTCAAGCCCACCAATCATTGAAGAGGGTAAACTTAACATGACGGTGAGCTTAGTTCTGGAAATACAAGGGAACCTACCTAAAACGAATGATGAAATAGCAACTTTCGAGCAAGAAATGCTGAATATCTGTTATACGTTAAGAGTTGCAGGCGGCACTATTTTAAATATTAAACAATTAAAACTAATATCAGCACATCC
>CAZQFF010000045.1:0-2528 GCA_964592575.1 uncultured Pedobacter sp. | reverse complement strand
CCCATTTAAAGATTTCGTTAATAGCGGGCGAATAAGTCTTATTAGCGAACATATCAATAATAGCAACTTTAGTTAATGGATCTGCATTTTTTAATTCTTTCAACCATAATTTGGCATTATTATCAGACAAATATGGAGTAGCAAATTGAATAGCTGCAATTCTATATTTTAGTTGTGAATCTTTTAATGCATCAAAGTATATTTTTTGATCATTTGTTGTTCTGCTAAGAATTTCTAATGCAGCGATTTTAATATTAACTTGGTCTGCATTTTTAGCATTTAAAAGAATAGTTTTTGCTAATTCTGAAGCTTTATTTTTGTTTGACTTAGAAAGTTGATTAGTGTAAACAATAAGAGAAGATACAGCATTTGATGGATCATATTTAAATCCAACATTTTCTGCAGCCTTTAATAGGACAGATTCTGAAAGGGAATGACCTAAATTAGCTAAGGCAAAATAACTTGCTTTTTTAAGGTTTACATCATTGCCATTTAAATTGGCAATAATAAGTCCAGTTGCAGTAGGCGAATGGGTATGGCCTAAGGCTTCTATAGCTGATAATTTAATTTTAATCGAATTAGATTTTAATGCACTCGATAATGCATTTATTGCCGAAGGTGTATTGATTTTAGCTAATGCTCTTGAAGTTTCGTCAACTAATTGTTCGTTATTTAAATATTGTTCTAAAATTTGAACCGAGCTGTCGTTGCCTATTAATTCAAACTGACTAATAATAAAACCTTTATTTTTAGCGGATAGAATATTAGGAAGGGCATTTGAATAAGCATTTAAAGCTAAATTTTTATAATTCTCTTGTCCAGGTTTAGTAGAAAAAGCGGTAAATCCAGTAATTGCATATTCAACTAAATGTTTAGAAGCACCTTCATTATTTAGACTGAGAATTAAATTTGTAAAACCTGTCTCGCCTAAAGCGCCAATTTCCTTCATGTTTTTTTCGAATTGAAGGCTAGATTGAGCAGGTAATTGTGCTAATAAATCAGCAATTTTTGTTGTAGTAGTTCTGGTGTCGGTTTGAGCATTAGCACCATTATTGGTTATTCCATTTGTTAAGAAAACGGTTACCAAAAGGGTAAAAAGTATTTTTTTCATCTTGTAATAGATTCTAAATTAAATGGAATAAGGGGCACGCATTACTGGGTTTATTAATTTATTCGCTGCGTCATCGCCAATAAATTCTTGCTTAACAGGATCAAATTTTAGAGATCTGCCTAATTTTAAAGCGATAAGTCCCATGTTAATAATATTACACGATCTATGTCCGTTTTCTTCATTTAATGCGAATTTTTTCCTTGTTCTTACAGATTCAGAAACTTCTACAATTTGAGATGGTGGTTCTGGATATTGTGCAAGTTTCCTTTCTAAATCAGGTATATCTGATTTAAAACCTGGATATAGTTTTCCATTTGGCCCTTCGATATAGGCTACATTTTCGTCCTTTCCCTCGCCATCTAAAATAATTTGACAGCCATCGGCATACGTATATGTAATTCTTTTCCAGGTGCCTACAGCATCATGATGTTGTTGTGGCGCATCAATTTCTACAGAAACAGGATTGGTATCATCTTTACCCAAGAAATATTGAATAGGATCTATATAATGTTGACCCATATCGGCTAATCCGCCGCCATCGTAATCCCAATACCCTCTAAAAGTTTGATGAACACGATGCGAATTATAAGGTTTATATGGTGCTGGTCCTAGCCATGCCTCATAATCTAATTCTGGTGGAACAGGCATTTCAGGTAAATTTTCTCTCCCAACCCAATAAAACTTCCAATCGTAACCCGTGTGTTTACTAACCGTAACTTTTAGCGGCCAGCCTAACATTCCTGAATCAACCAATTTTTTTATGGGTTTAACGGAAGTTCCCATACCATAAAAAGTGTCTTTAAACCTAAACCAAGTATTAAGCCTAAACATATTTCCATGTTGTTTTATTGCTTCTACAACTCGTTTTCCTTCACCAATGGTATGCGTCATTGGTTTTTCGCACCAAATGTCTTTACCTGCTACAGCCGCATCCACAGCCATAATACCGTGCCAATGTGGAGGCGTAGCGATATGAACAATGTCTACTTCAGGAAGTTGAATAAGCTCTCTATAATCGGAGAAAGTTTTTACACCATTATTAAGCATACTGGCGGCTTGCTGAAGATGATTTTTATCTACATCGCAAATGGCAACAACTGGCGTGTTTTCATATCCGAAATGTCCGCGACCCATGCCACCAACCCCAATTACAGCTTTAGTGAGTTTATCGCTAGGAGCGATATATCCTTCGCCTCCCAATACATGTCTGGGTACAATGGTAAATGCAGCTAATCCTAAAACAGACTTTTTTAAAAAGTCTCTTCTAGAATTAATATCTTTTTCTAACGCTTGCTTGGATTTCATTTAGTTTAGGTTTGTTTGGTTTAAAGTAACCAATTATAAGGTTGGTACTTATAAGTTTGATTTAGTTGCCTAATTTTAGTAAGAAATTATTAGATACACAAACATCCTTTGA
>CAZQFF010000044.1:0-2812 GCA_964592575.1 uncultured Pedobacter sp. | reverse complement strand
TGACCAATATTTGGTTTTGCGATATCATCACGAACAAACAAAACAAAAGGCTCTAATAAAGACTGAATTCCCCTAGGACCTTTTCCTTCACGCTTACGATAAGCCTTAGCCATGCTCACAAATACAATTAATAAGATAGCAATCGCTAAAAACATAGAAGCTACGTTCTTAGTAATCGAAAAATCTAACACCTGACTTGAAGCATTTTCATCAACCTCACCCGCCGCATTAACTACTTTAATTTTATCATGCACTAAACGATAAGTATTGAATTTACCAACCACGTCATCCTCACCATGATGAAAACCACCTGAAGAAAACATTTCTAGACCTTGACCAGGCACATATAAAATAACTGGAAGAGGCAATGAGGTATGACCCCATAAATGCCAAACATGCGAATCTGCAATGTGCTCCATAATTACTTTAGTTGGCTCAAACTCTTCTTCTGCAGCAGGAGCTACCGGAGTCACAGGAATAGCCACTGGAACAACAGCCTCCACTACTTCATTAGTATCAACTTCAGCTGCATTACTGTTTTCCTGAGCATTTGCACTAAAGGAAGTCCATAAAAAGGCCGAAAAAAGCGCAAATACAACTAATAATCTCTTAAACTTAAACTCAAAAACGTGGTTACAATCCATTTGCTCGCAGATTTTTACTATTTATTTTGGTGGCGCAAGTTACGTAACAATGCGGATATTTCAAAGAGAGTAAATAATAAATATAAAGAAAAAAAATTTAAAACGAAGAGGAGGCTCAATCCATCATGTTTTGCTCTGTAAATCAACACAAAAGCTAAGGCAAAAAACATCTTCACTCCAATAGAGGACATGATGGCTAAAATACTGCTTTCAGGGCTTCTTTTCATGCCTACGCTAACCAAAGTAAAAGCGATGTAAGTAATCCCAGCCATAAAGCCAAAAATCACCCAAAAAGAAGATACTAAAATTTCGGTTTGAGGGAATAGCTCTACCAGCCCGAACGCTACACAAGCAATCCCAACGGTAAACAACAAAAAAGAAAAACTAAAGCTTAAATTTTTCAAAATCCCCGAATTAGACGGCAAAGGTAATTATTTATTTTCAGTATTTGATTTAGAACCTGGCTTTAAACTCTTTATCACTAAATACAGACTAATCATCACCCCTAACAAACTCAATCCAGCTGTAAATAATGGCTTATCCAAATGATTAATTTCATCTAATTTATACCCAAGAAATGTAAAAACTCCAATGACCAGAATCATCTGAAAAGCAATTGCACTATATTTAGCAAAAGCAGAGGCTGACTCTATTGGATTTTTCATTTTATCTAAAGGCTTTAACAAATATTAAATATAACTGCTAAATTTACCAATTATATCGCACGTTTGAAATTTAAAAAATTACATAAGCTATTCCTTATCATTTGTGGATCATTGTTGTGGGCATGTTCCACCCAAATCGATAATGGCCCAAATCGACGTTTACAAAACTTATCCGCTAGGTATAACTTAATTTACAACGCCAACCTACTTTTAGACGCTTATCAAAGTCAATTAGCGCAATCCGAGGTATTTCCCCAAGACGCTATCTTAAGTGTGTATTTAACGCCAGTCCCGCAAGACACCAATCAAATCACCGGCTTATTAAGCCCCGAACTTCAAGCTATAGCACAAAAAGCTTACACTGTTATTCAAGAAAAAAATCTAAGCAATTACTTAGATGAAGCCTATCTCCTACTTGGCAAAGTCCATTATTATGCAGGGCATTACTATATGGCTGCAGAATACTTTGACTACCTAGAGCGCGCCTATCCCGAAGATAAAAAAATACAAATTCAAGCTCAAAATTGGAAAGCCAAAACTTACCTCCAAATGGGTGAAATAGAAATGGCTAAGCAGCTCTTCAAAAATACAGAAGAACTGATATTGTCTTGGAAAAAAGGTGGAAAAGCACTTAAATCTGAAGCTTATGCAAGTCTAGCCCAGTTTTCAATCAGTCAAAAAGATTATGAACAAGCCCTCATCTATTTAGAAAAAGCTCAAGACCTAGATAACCATCAAATAGCGCGCACCCGATGGAATTTTGTAAGAGCCCAATTGCAAGAAACCCAAAAAAATTATTTAGCTAGCCAAAAATCCTTTCAAAAAGTAATCCGAAGTAATGCAGCTTATACGCTCTATTTCCAAGCTCAATTAGGAAAACTTAGAAATCAAGAACTAAACGCTCCCCTTTCTAGCCAACGAAAAGAAGCCCTAGAAAAACTCTTACAGGACGACAAAAACAAAGACTTTATTGGACGCATTTATCTCGAAATAGGCAAGTATGAAGAAGGCAACAAACAATATCAACTTGCCCAACAAAGCTATATAAAAGGATTAAACGCCACTCCAATCAAAGGCGTCAACGCTGGCCAACTCTATTTGCAACTTGGAGAATTAAACTTCAAACATAACAACCAATATATTGAAGCTAAACTCTATTATGATTCCGCCTTAACTTATTTACCACAAAATTATCCAGGCTATGAGGCTTTATTAATAAAGACCAATAACTTAAATTATCTCAGTAGCCGCTATCAACTTGTCAATCAAAAAGATTCCTTATTACAATATGCACAATTGAGCCCAAGCGATTTAGAATCCGCTTTAAGTAGAAAATTCTTAATCCAATACCGCTTAAAAGAAGAAGCGGTGAAAAAAGCTGCTGAAGAATTAGAAAAGCAAAATCTACAGTTCAATCAAATCCCAATCGAGGGCGATCCAACCTTTTATTTTAGTAATCCTGTAGCCCTGCAAAAAGGTAAAAATGATTTCCAAAAAAAATGG
>CAZQFF010000043.1:0-3008 GCA_964592575.1 uncultured Pedobacter sp. | reverse complement strand
GCTTCAACTTTTACGGTCTGCCCAAATTTGGATAATTTTAGTAGAAGCACTCGGAGTGTTAATTTTAGTTACCTTAATAGCTGGTATTTATCCTGCAATTGTATTATCAGGCTATATGCCTGCCAAAGTGCTTAAAGGTAATTTTAGCACAGCTTTTCATGTGGTAGGGTTGCGTAAAGCTCTCGTGGTTTTGCAATTCACTATCGCCATTGGATTGGTAATCAGTTTCGGTGTAATGTATTCGCAACTTCAATATATGAAGAACAAAGATCTGGGTTTACAACCTGATCAATTATTGACTATGTATGTGGGTAAATATGAAAATCGGGTGCTCAATCCTGCTCGATTTGAGTCTTTCAAGAATAGGCTACTAGCAATAAACGGTGTAAAAGATGTAACCAGAGCTACTGAACAGCCAATAAATGATTCTGGCTTCGAAAATGATATTAGTTATGCAGACATAGATTTAAGTATGGAGACACGGTATGTAGATCCTAATTATTTCTCTGCAATTGGGGGTAAAATTCAGCAGGGTAGAGATTTTTCATTTAATCTTCTTGCAACAGATTCGGTTAATAGTGTAATCTTAAATGAAACTGCTTTTAATCAGTTAGGGCTAAAAAAAGATGTACCCAATCAAATTATCTTAGATAAATCTGAAACTAATCAAGTCCTTAACGTAATAGGCGTAGTAAAGGATATACAGGCATATGGATTTGAGACCGCAATAATGCCTACTATCTACAGTGTAGGTCAATATCCAGTTTATTGGAGAAAAGTAATTATAGTAAAATTAAGCTCAGCAGATATTTCAAAAACAGTAGAAAATATTAAGACTACCTGGAAAGAAATAGAGCCAGGAGCGGAACCTACAGTGACTTTTGTAGACGATGTTTTTGCTAAGATGAATGCAAGCTACGAAACCAGTGAGCGTCTCATATTTGCATTTGGGATGGTTACTTTAATGATTTCGGTATTTGGATTAATTGGCTTCGCAGCTTATAATGCAAAAATGCGAATAAGAGAAATTGCCATTAGAAGAGTATTAGGAGCCAGTGGTTTTTCATTGTTAAAGCTTCTGAATAAAGACTTTGTGAAACTAGTCGTCGTAGCAATCCTACTGGCAGACGTAGTCGCATTTATCTATATGAAAAAATGGTTTGCAAGTTTTGTTTATCGCATAGATATGCCCATTTATGTATTCATAATTGTAAATATCTTTGTTCTTTTCGTAACCGTGGCAACGGTAAGCTTGCAGAGTTTAAGAGCCGTTAAATCTAACCCCGTTGATGCATTAAAACACGAATAAATTAAATAAGAAGTGAGAAGTTTTAGGTTGTTTGCACCCGTCAACTTTTCACTTTTAGCTTCCACCTTTCACCTCTCCGCTCATGTTCAAATTAAACTTAAAAATAGCCTGGCGTAACTTATTAAAAAATAAGACCTATACTTTGGTAAATGTGCTTGGTCTTGCATTGGGTTTGGCCGGATTTATATTTGTGCTTCTCTATATAAATTATGAGAAAAGTTACGACACATGGGATCCGCAATTAGCGGATGTTTATCAGATTCAAGAACTAGACCACTGGGAGTTAAAAGATGGTAAAGAAGAATGGATGGCTGCGGCCGATAAACGATTGATAAATCTATTTAAAACTTCGCTTTCGGAGGCCGATGAAATGGTAGCGGTTGCTGAGCACCATAAACCTGTTTCTGTTCTCTTGCCTAATGGCGAGCCTTTTTTGATGCAAGACGTAAGCTTGGCCACTAGTTCTTTTTTTAAAGTCTTTCCGTTTAGGTTTGTTTATGGTAATGCATCTACAGCATTAGCAAACCCGAAAAGTATTGTATTAAAAGAGGGATTTTCAAAGAAGCATTTTGGAGAGATTAGTCCAATAGGTCAAACAATTCAAATAAATGAACAGAATTGGACCCGTCCAGAATTATATACCATTACAGGGGTAGTCCAGGAACCTGAAACTCCTTTTTCCGTTGATTTTGAAATTTTGAAATCTATGGAGCTGTCGCCAGCAGACGATAATTTTTATTCTTTTCTGGAGACATACATCCTTGTAAAAGGTAAACCTTCAATGGAGAATTTAAATAAAAATGCGCAATCCCTTTATGCGCCATTTAAATCGGCTCTTTTAACCCGTCAGGGACAGGATGTTAAGGAGTTTAGCAAAAATGGGTTGGCGCCTTCTGTGCGAATGATTCCTCTGCAAAAAGTACATTATGAACCTCTGAATGGTAAAAGCTGGCTTGTGCAGATAAAGCCTATTATTTTATTATCTGTATTACTTCTACTTATTTCCATCATAAACTTTATAAATATGTTTACTGCCCAGGCAGCAGCAAGAGCAAAAGAGGTGGGTGTAAAGAAAGTAATAGGAGCTAATAAAAAGTCTTTAATGAGACAGTTTTTATTGGAGACCGCCTTACAGTGTTTTTTTGCCCTATTATTGGGTATTGTTTTATTAGAAGGATTGCTTCCATTTTTAATTTACGCTTATCGCTTCATGTAATTTTTAGCAATCTATATATCGGATTTCAGCTTATAGCCTTGCTTATTTTGGTAACCCTACTAGCAGGAACTTATCCAGCTTTTGTTCTTTCATCATATAGACCTCAAGCGGTATTAAAAGGCAACTTCGTACAGAGTTTTAAAGGGCAGGTACTGCGAAATTTATTGGTGAGTTTTCAGTTTATTGTTGCTGTAGCATTTTTAGGCGGGATAATGATTGTTTCTAGACAAGTAGAATTTATGAACGATAAAGATCCAGGGTTCAATAAACATGGAGTATTACATCTAGATATTCAATTTGATAAAAGAATTGCTCAACAGATCAAAAATATTGACGGTGTAAAATATGTAGGTTCTAATGCAGGAATAATAAGCAAGAATCAAAATATCGCAGGAAATTATAAATATAAAGACGAAACTAAAGAGTTTAAAACTGTACTTGTTAATCAGGAAGGTTTGCAGGCCTTAGATGTTAAGCTATTAA
>CAZQFF010000042.1:0-3926 GCA_964592575.1 uncultured Pedobacter sp. | reverse complement strand
CCAGGATGACTAATCAGGGTAATCCTAAAGTGGAACCTCATCCGAGCCGTCATCCTGGAGCGAAACGCAGTGCAGCGATAGGATCTCATAGAACAAATTATATAATATTGGAACTAAATGAGCTATAATTTTGATATATAGCCAATAAATATGCCCAATATAATCTTAAGGTTCTAAACATCTTATTTCAAGGCATTTATTTTTTTTATTTCATATGTTTCAATTTTCAGGAAAATAAGCACAAAATTTTTTTAACTTTGGTATCTTAATTTTTAGTCTTTAAACCCTTGTTTTTACTATTACTAAATAAAAAATTTATTAATTTAATTACAATAAGTTAAGACTATTTTTTAAAGAAATATCTAACCAAACCTTGAATGATTGTTACTATGCGCATTTTAAATAATGTGACTGAATGGGCGAAGCTGTATTCAGGCAGTAAAAAATATTATATAATGTTATATATTTGTTATATACTATGAAGACTGCTTTAATAACAGGGGTTACGGGTCAGGATGGCGCGTATTTGGCGGAATTTCTGCTGAAAAAGAACTATTTTGTGCATGGTGTTAAAAGAAGAGCATCAAGTTTTAACACCGAAAGAATAGATCATCTTTATCAAGATCAACATGAAAACGATGTCAGGTTTAAATTGCATTATGGCGATTTAACCGATTCTACTAATTTAATTCGTATTATTCAGGAGACTCAGCCCGACGAAATTTATAATTTAGGCGCGATGAGTCATGTTCAGGTAAGTTTTGAAGTGCCAGAATATACAGCCAATGCAGATGGTGTTGGAATGTTACGCTTATTAGAGGCAATCCGAATTTTAGGACTAGAGAAAAAAACACGTATTTATCAGGCTTCAACCTCCGAATTATATGGATTGGTTCAAGCTGTGCCTCAATCAGAATCCACCCCTTTTTATCCACGTTCTCCATATGCAGCAGCAAAATTGTATGCCTATTGGATTACTGTGAACTACAGAGAAGCTTATGGTATTTTTGCTGCCAATGGAATTTTATTTAATCACGAAAGCCCGCTTAGGGGAGAAACTTTTGTGACTAGAAAAATAACCAGAGCTGCAGCTAAAATTGCTTTAGGGTTACAACAATCATTATATCTTGGTAATTTATCTGCAGAAAGAGATTGGGGGCATGCAAAAGATTATATAGAGGCAATGTGGTTAATTTTACAGCAAGAAGTTGCAGAAGATTATGTTATAGCTTCTGGCGTAACCACTACCGTGAGAGATTTTGTTAAGCTTGCTTTTTCAGAGCTTGGAATAGAATTGGAATTTAGTGGAAAAGGAATTAAAGAAAAAGGCGTGATTATTGATATTGATAATCAAAAAGCTAACAACTTGAATTTAAATCTTGAACATCTTAAGTTAGGCCAGACGTTGATAAAAGTAGATCCACGTTATTTCAGACCTACAGAGGTTGATTTATTGTTAGGTGACCCTTCTAAAGCAAAAGAAAAATTAGGGTGGAAACCAAAATACGATTTAAATATGTTGGTTAGTGAAATGGTATTGAGCGATCTCTCGTTAATGAGAAAGGATGCTTATCTGAAAGAAGGTGGTTTTAAAAGTTTAAATTATTTTGAGTAATAAAAATATGAGATATTCCATACTAGGTGTTTTATTGTTGATTTTCTTGAGTATTGGCATAAGTAATGAAACCTATGCACAGGCAATACCCAATTTTTCTACTATTAAGGTAGATGACTTGTCGGATGCGAAAATTAAAGAATTGATGCAAAGAATAGAATCTATGGGCTATTCTGAAAGTCAATTAGAACAGATTGCTGCTGTGCAAGGGATGAAGGCTGATGAAATTGCTAAATTAAAAGCAAGAGTAGAAAAAATTAAAACCCAGGGAAGTTCTGGTTCGCAAGGCAAAAACAATAAAAATGAATTGGAAGCCCCAAAAAGGGATATTTCTGGAATGCGTACAACTTTAGGACTGGAGAAAGATACTACTTCGAACAATCCCCTAACCAAGGAAGAACTCTTAAAGCAGGCGTTTGATGCGCTGAAGCCTAAAATTTTTGGAGCCGACTTATTTAAAAACAACAATATCACATTTGAGCCAAATTTAAGAATGGCAACACCAAGAGGTTATGTAATTGGTCCTGATGATGAGTTGTTGATTGATTTGAGTGGAGATAGTGATAAAACTTATGAATTAAAAGTGAGCCCTGATGGAACCATAAGGATCGAATACTTGGGTCCTTTGGCTGTGGGTGGATTAACTATCGACCAAGCAACTTCTAAAATTAGAACTGCTTTGAGAACTATTTATCCTAGCGTAACAACCGGACGTACCAATATAGCGGTAAATTTGGGTAACATTAGAAGCATAAGTGTAATTATGAGCGGACAGGTTACAAAACCTGGGACTTATACGCTTTCTAGTTTATCAAGTGTGTTTAATGCCTTATATGCAGCAGGAGGGCCAAATGAAAGAGGATCTTTTAGAAAAATTCAAGTTATAAGAAACAATAAAGTCATAGCTACAGTAGATGTTTATGATTTTTTATTAAACGGAATCCAAAGAGGAAATATAAGGTTACAAGATCAGGATGTAATTAATGTCCCTATTTTTTCAAAAAGAGTAGAAGTGGTTGGAGAAGTTAATGATCCAGCTCTTTTTGAATCTGTAGATGGGGAGTCTTTAAGAGATATCTTAAATTACGCAGGCGGATTCTCTCCTAATGCCTATCAGGCAAGGATCAAAGTGTTTGGAAATACAGACCGAGAAAGAAGGGTTGTAGATGTTTTTGCAAAAGAATATGTGAATTATGAGCCTAAAAACGGAGATAAATATTTTGTTGAACCAATTCTGGATAGATTTGAAAACAAAGTTGAAATTGAAGGAGCGGTTTTTAGAGCAGGTTCTTATGCCTATGAAGCGGGATTAACATTAAGTCAGTTAATAAAGAAGGCCGAAGGAGTAAGAGAAGATGCTTTTATGAACAGGGGTTATATTCAAAGATTAAATGCAGACAATACTGCTGCGCTGGTTGCTTTTGATTTATCTAAAATTTTAAACGGAACCTCGGCCGATATAGCATTACAAAGAGAAGATAAGGTGGTTATTAATTCTATATTTGATTTAAGAGAAGAATATAAAATTACCATTAACGGCGTGGTAAAGAATCCTGAGGAATATAACTTTTCTGAAGGGATGACTTTGGAAGATGCCATTCAGATGGCTGGTGGGTTTTTAGAGGGGGCTACTCCAAAGGAACAGTGACGCAACATCAATTTCGGCCTCTACTGCTGAGGTTTTCACTGTTGATGTAAATGCAAACCTTTCTTTATCTAACAATGCATTTAAACTGAAGCCTTTTGATATTATATCTGTTAGAACATCAGAATCTTATCAGGTTCAAAAGCTAGTGTATATAGAAGGGGAAGTACTTTATCCGGGACCATATACCATAAAAAGTAAAGATGAAAGAATATCAGATTTAATTAAAAGAGCCGGAGGATTAACGGGTATTGCTTATGTAGATGGTGCATCCTTAAAAAGACCGGGCCCTCCAAAATCTAAGGCTGAATTGGAAAAAGATCAGAGGAAAATTCAGCAACAAAAAGAAGAAGAAGAATTACAAAGACAACTAGATTTAAAACGTTTTAATCAAGGCTTAGAAAATCAGGCTGGAAATAATAAAATAGATACTGTAAAAAAAATTATATCATCAGATTTAGTAGGAATTAACTTAGAACAGATACTGAAAAGTCCGGGATCTGCAAAAGATTTATTACTTGAAGAGGGTGATGTTTTAAGGATACCTAAACAACTTCAAACGGTTAAAGTTACCGGCGAAGTGTTAAATCCTAATAATATAGTATATAATCCAAATAGAGGGTTTAAAAATTATATTAATGGGGCTGGAGGTTATAGCATTAACGC
>CAZQFF010000041.1:0-4049 GCA_964592575.1 uncultured Pedobacter sp. | reverse complement strand
TTGTGAATTGATATAACTCTAATTTCTGTTCACTCGGCAGCCATAGTGCAAAACCAGAGCGATCAATGTCAGGATCAATTCCGATGTAAAGTTTAGTCATTGCTTAATCTTGAATTTTAATATCCTTGGTTCGTACCATTTAGTTTATAATAAACTTTTTACCCGGTTATACTTCTCCTGGAACTCTTTATTATAATCTATCAATTCATCAAAAACATTTATGTAGTAAATAATTGATGAATGATCCTTTTTGAGTAATCTGCCAATATGTGAATAGTTAAATTTTAAAATATTCCTCAATAAATAGACATAAATCACTCTTGCTTCTACAAGCTCTCTTTGTCTGCGTGAACCGCAGACCGCCTGAATGGTAACATCGCAAGCAATACACACAGTAGCTAAAATAAATTCAGAGGTATATGCTTTTACTTTTACTCCAAACTTAATTAAAGCTTGCTCTTTATTGGGCAGGCCTACAAAAACCATAGGGTTAACTTTTGCTGCTAAATCCATTTTGAAGGTTTTTATAATTATTCAATTTCCGATAATAAAACTTCTCCCAATCTAGTATTAGGCCGTTTATTTTTAGGATCGAAATACCAGGCTTTAGTTGGTATTTCTTCATCAAATTAATGAACTGCATATAAATTCGCTGGTATTCATCAGTATTCTTGGGCTTTGAAGGCTTCACTTCTTTTGGCTCCTCGAATTTTGGCTTAGAAGATTCTAAAACCTTTTTCATTACTTCAATGATCCTGCTATCAATCTTACCTGAATCTTTATTTCGATTTTCATGCTCTCTCAAATTCATCTCCTCATTCCACTGCATTTTTTCCTCAACGTACTTATTCAGAGCAAGCAAGATCGTTTGCCCATCTAAGCGATCGTACGCTTTCCCGTAATATCCAGCTTTAAATCTTGAACTGAATAGTTTCAAATCAGCTATTTGAACATTAGGGAAATTGATGAAAATCAATTCTACAGTCTCCAAAACTTGTTCGGCATTCATGTTTTTGCCTAAATTCAAGAATTTTATAATGCCTGTAATTTCTTTAGTTACCAGTAATTTTGCTTCTACTTCACTAAAATTCCTGGATAGGGATAATATCGTTGGAGTGTTCGATGATTTCACATCCATTTCTGATCGCACTACCAGCTTTGAGAATGTTGTCTGCAAATTGTTCCAAATCTTCAATCTCTCTAGCTCGCTCATCTCTGCTGTTGATACCTTTTGAAGTTGATTTTCCATAATCATCCTTGATTAACCATTTATACTCAAATCCTTGCCAGCTTTTTTCAGCGCAAATCTTAACTGCAGCTGCTACTGGAAAGTTGTTTATGTAACACTCTTTTAAAAATTTGTTTAATGCCGTTTCGGTAAAAACGGCTCTTTTAGCAATCCGAACCTTAATCCAATCGTCCACATGTTTAGGGTCGGCTCCTTCACGGATTAAAATTTCTATGAAAGTCGAGCGGTCAAATTTTTTTTCTTTTTGAGCGGAACCTTTTTCTTTTTTTTCGGAATCAAAAATTGAATCAGATCCTTCTAATTTTTTTTTTGCGCCAGCACTTAAAATATCTTCTTTACTTTCTTTTTCATTCTTTTCATTATTCTCTATATTATCTTTATTAGATTTCGTTTCCTTCTCGTTTCCTTCTCGTTTCCTTCTCGTTTCCTTCTCGTTTCCCTGCTGTTTCCTTGCTGTTTCCTCGTCCGTTTCCTCACTGTTTATTTTTGCATTGTATTTATCATAATTACAGATAGTTATGAGGGTTTGACCTGTTTTTTCTTCCGTTTCCTTTTTAACCATTTTCTCTGTAATAAGTAATTCGAAATAACCGCCTACCTTTTTCGTTGACCAACCGCATCTATTTGCTAAAAAACGGTACGTCGCATGTATTTGGCCTCGCTTTATCTCTATTACATTATTGCCGATATATTTCTTTGTATCTTCAAATCGAGCCATTTGAATGAGGTCTAACCATGCTTCAAATTTGGAGTAAACTCGATCTTCAAGCCACAATTGATGGTTAAACAAATCTCTACTTATAGGTATATAGTTTGACAGCTTCATTTGGCTTCCTTTTCATAAATTATTAGCACATCTCTTTTAATTGGGAATCTCTCTCCATCTAAATTTTCGACAATCAGGACGTTTCCTGCCTCTCTAATGATTTTTACCCCCTCGCCCATTCTTCCATACATGTGAAACTTTTTAGGCGATTGTGGGTCTTTAATTACGTTGCTAAAGACATCAGTTTTGAGAGTAGAAATACTCCTTATATCGCTTGCCGTTTTTTGAGGTTTTCCACTCATCTTTAATCGTTAGTCCTTCTCTCCTTAAATTGCTAACATACTTTCGTAAATCGCCAGTTAAAAACTCACGTGCAGCAACACACGATGTCAATCTTCTACCGGATAAAAACGCTTGTTTAATATCCTTTTGTACACTTTCTGAAGTAATCATAACATATAGTTAAAATGGTAAGTCATCTTCAATAATTTCTGCATCCTCAACTAGTGGTTCTGGAGAATAGGAATTATTATTTTGGTTAGGTTGTTGGCCACTATCCTTTTTAGCGTAGTCAATAAATTTGAATTCCTGGCAAATAATATTGGTTACGTATCTCGTTTTACCTTCGGAATCCGTATAAGTTCGATTATCAATACGTCCGGTAATTAAAATGCGATCTCCTTTTCTGAAATATTTTTGGACCGTAACACCCATTTGCCCCCAACATTTAACTGAATGCCAGGTGGTAATTTCTTCTACAACACCGTTTGCTTTTTTCACTTTCATTGAAGTGGCAAGCGGAAATTCTGTTACTACTGAAGAATTGATGCTCTTGGTGACTGGATCTGCTCCAAGTCTTCCAAGTAATAAGACCTTATTCATTTAAAGAATTGTTTTTTAATTGGTTTAACTTTTGTTGCTTCTTCAATTTCTCGTTGAATGAAGAATACTTTGCCGTCTAATTGATGGGATGGTAATTTGCCTGCCCTGCGTTTCTTATGGACATTATCCACAGAACATTTCATAAAGGCCGCCACTTCTTCAGCTGTCATTGTCACGTCTGGGCGATGGCCTTCTGGAGTTGTTAACTTTTCATTAACGATCGTTCTCAATTCCTCGACCTTTTCAGTTAACTTTACTACTAATGCCGGTAATTCTTCAAACATTGGTTGTGCCATACTTTCCTAATTAAATTGGTTATAAAATGCTCGTCTTTCCGAGCTGTCACCGCTAATATTTTTCTGCCAAAGCTCTGCGGTTAAGCGGCGTGCCAAGGGCAGGATTCGAACCTGCATTACATTGCAATAATGTATCCAAGCGTTCCCGTAAGCAACCATATAGATTAACACCTCACAGTACTAAGCCTGAGCGTCTACCAATTCCGCCACCTCGACAATTTTTCAAAGAGCTATTTTAGAGCCTACATCAGGATTCGAACCTGAACCTTGTTGAAATCATCAACCGCTCTCCCTTTTGAGCTATATAGGCTATCATTCGTCTATCCGAATCGTCCGTTCTGAATACCCTTAACCGCATGTACTTTACGGCGTGACGGCTTCACAAAATCTGGCTACGCTCTATTTCATCAATAAGGTAGGTTTTCACCAGGTTTGCAGGGTAAACCCCAAGTCCCCGAACGTAGGGAGCGTTTCATTCACGTCCAACTACCTGTAATATCTTTTGTTCTTAGGTTTTAGGGAAAGTGAGGGCTACTTTTTGGAATTTCGCCCCCACTTTTGCTAACCAACCTTAAACCTAGAACTGCTAATCCTCAAGATCTAGAGGATGCAAAAGTTTTTGTGCCCATTCAGGCTGCTGCATTTGAATAATGCCGTAATGTCCTTGTTCTGCTAATGACTCAAACCCAGGATAAAGACCAGTATCTTGGCAGTTTTTTATGGTGTCTAAAGCGTATCTAGCCTTATATTTACCGTTTACAAGATCATCTGGCGACCACATTAATACAGCTGGTAAAAATGGAGCCTTAGTCTGCAAAACGATCATAATTGTCGTGTTGAATTTACGGCCAGTAAT
>CAZQFF010000040.1:0-4658 GCA_964592575.1 uncultured Pedobacter sp. | reverse complement strand
GTTAGCATTGGCGCTACAGAAAATGGCGCATTTGGATTAAAAGCCGAATTGCATGCTAATATTCCTGGCGTATCTTTAGAACAAGCCCAAACATTAATAGAAAAAGCACATGAAGTTTGTCCGTATTCAAATGCAACGCGCGGAAATATGGAAGTAAAACTAACCGTATCTAATCAATAAAATTAAATCATGCATAAAATTGCTTTAATACTTACAGCGCTCGTAGCCATTGAACATATTTACTTTCTATGGATGGAAATGTTTGCTTGGGAAACCGCAGGAAAAAAAGCTTTTGGAAAATCGCTAGCACCTGATCTGTTTAAACCTACTAAAGCCCTAGCAGCCAATCAGGGTTTATACAATGGCTTTCTAGCGGCCGGTTTGGTGTGGACATTTTTTATAGAAAACCCAGAGTGGTGCGAAAATATCCGATTCTTTTTTCTTGGATGTGTAGCCGTAGCTGGAATTTATGGCGCCATAACCGCATCTAAAAAGATATTTTATATTCAAGCACTGCCAGCATTATTAGCAATTTTATTTATATTCTTATCCAACACATAATATGTCACTCTTAGAAGATTTAAACTGGCGACACGCTGTAAAAGCATACGATCCTACAAAAAAAGTATCAGAAGAAAACATCCAAAAAATTATAGAAGCATCTAGATTAGCACCTACCTCTTCTGGTTTACAGCCTTTTAAAATATTGGTCATTAAAGACCAAAATATTAAAAACCAACTTGCAGACTCGGCCTTAAACCCAGATTGCATGAGAGAATGCTCTCATGTATTAATTTTTGCTGGTTGGGATAGATATACAGCAGAAAGAATAGACAAGGTATATGACTTTACTACCGACGAAAGAGGACTACCTAGAGGTAGATTTAGCAGCTATACCGATAAATTAAAGAGCATCTATTTAGAGCAAAGTGCGGATGAAAATTTCGCTCATATTGCAAGGCAGACTTATATTGCATTGGGCATGGCCTTGGCACAGGCAGCAGAATTAAAAATTGATACAACTCCGGTAGAAGGCTTTAGCAATAAGGTGGTTGATGAAGTACTTGAACTTAATAAATTAGGATTAAAAAGTGTTTCCTTAATGTATGTAGGTTATGCAGATCAAGAACGCGATTGGCTTAATCAAATGAAAAAAGTAAGAACACCGATTGAAGATTTTGTAGTAGAGTTTTAGTTTTGTTTAATTTAAAGCTGTCTCAATATAATTGAGGCAGCTTTTTTGTTTAGAAGCAGATTATTTTTTTAAAATATAATTGGAAATCTTAATTATGTTTTTAACTTTGCATTACAAAGTACTTTTAAATGAAAGAAACAGACATCTATTCGGAATTGAACTCCATAAGATCAATTATGGAAAGATCCACTAAATTTATCTCATTAAGTGGCTTATCGGGTGTTCTTGCTGGTATTTATGCGCTTACTGGTGCATTTATTGGCTATAACATAATTTATAAAGATGGCAATGAGTTAGGCGGTAGTGAGCTATACATTAATGCCGACAACGGTTATAAAATAGTACTAACAGCTGTTATCATTTTAGCGGTGTCGATAATAACCGGATTTATCCTTTCTATAAATCAAAGTAAAAAACTCGGTCAGACTTTTTGGAATGCAGGGAGCCGACGATTATTTGGAAATTTAGCTATTCCATTAGTCGTAGGCGGATTATTCCTGTTGGTACTTATGTATAATGGCGATTTTCAATACATAGCCCCTACTTGCCTAATATTTTACGGCTTAGCACTCGTTTCGGGCAGTCAGTTTACCTATTCTGATGTAAAATATTTAGGGTTTTTAGAGATTATTCTTGGATTTATTTGCGCATTGTTCCCAGGTTATGGAATCGTTTTTTGGGCTATCGGGTTTGGTGTACTTCATATTCTATACGGTACCATTATGCATCTAAAATATAAACAGTGAAATATAACTTAGAACAGTTCGATAAAGCTTTTGAAAACCGTATACGCCTGCAAATTATGAGCGTATTGGTTGCCAATGAGCAATACGATTTTAATTCATTAAAAGATTTACTAAAAGCAACCGATGGTAACCTAGCTTCTCATCTTAAAGCTTTAGAAAAGGAAGGCTATATTTCTGTAAATAAATCGTTTATAGGAAGAAAACCAAATACCCAATATGCCGCTACCCCACTGGGTAAACAAGCCTTTATCAAACATTTACAATCACTAGAAAAATTAATAAAACAACAAATTATTTAAACCTTTTTTTAACTTTTTACTTTGAAATACAAAGTACTTTTAATTTAATATCATGGAAATACATCAAAACCAACCATCTACACCCCAAAAAAGCAGTTTCTTCGACACCATGCTTTTTAAAATCTTCCTCATCGGGTTTATCACTATCCTCCTATTAATTCCTTCTGCCCTTATTCAAGAGCTGGTTGTAGAACGACAAAACCGACAGGCTGAGGTGGTTACTGAAATAACGGATAAGTGGTCGGCCGACCAAGAAATAGCGGGACCGATTTTAGTGCTACCCTATCAACAAACGGCAACCACTATTGAAGATGGCAAAACCAAAACAGAACAAATAAAAACCAACATCTATATTCTTCCCTCACAATTAAATGTGCAGAGCGATGTAGCTCCAGAGCTATTACATCGAGGTATTTACGATGCTGTGGTTTACAATGCAAAGATTAAAATACAAGGCACTTTCCCCGAATTAGAGTTAAAGAAATCGGGCATAAATGAAAGTAATATCGACTGGAAAAATGCGAGAATGGTATTTGGATTATCTGATTTAAAAGGATTAAAAAACAACCCATCCATACAAATTGCCGACAAACAAATAGAAGCCGAACCCGAATTTTCTGGCATCAAATTATTCGCTAAAAATTTAAGTATCAACCCGGAGCTAGAGGATTTAAAGCGCAGCAATATCCCCTTTCAATTCGAACTCGATTTAAGAGGTAGCACTTCCCTCCAGTTTTTACACCTCGGAAAAAATACAGACGTAAAAGTACAAGGAAATTGGGGTAATCCGAGTTTTACAGGCAGATACCTACCCGATACAAGAACTGTTTCGCAAAATAATTTTAACGCCCAATGGAAATTACCGTCTTATAATCGACCTTACCCGCAGCAGTGGATAGAACAAGATGCTATTCTATCTAATCCAACTAAGCAACCAGAAAAATCTGCTGTTAAAGAAGAACAAAATGCCCTATTTGGCGTGAAGTTTATTCCAGCAGTAGATCAGTATCAGCAGTCGCTAAGAACCGCCAAATACTCATTTTTGGTAATTCTTTTAAGTTTTATAGCGCTATTATTTACAGAAATCATATTAAAAAAGAAGATTCATATTATTCAGTATATTTTGGTGGGCGCAGCCATGACGGTCTATTATGCCTTATTACTGGCCTTTTCTGAGCAAATTGGATTCGATTGGGCTTACGGTATTGCTTCTTTAGCTACTATGCTTTTAATTTCGAGTTTTATTTATTTGTTGTTTAAAAATATCAAACCCGCAGCCATTTTTGCAGCTATTTTAGGGGTGTTCTATGTTTTTATTTATACGATTGTACAGCTCCAAGACTTATCTATTTTGGTGGGTAGTATTGGGTTATTTGTGATTATTGCTGTTATTATGTTTTTATCTGCAAAGATGGATTGGTTTAAAAATTAATACGTAGCGGGGGGATTAATTCCCCCTTTTTTCTTTTAATTTTCAGGATATGTACCATTTAAATAGTACCATTGGTTATCCACCTGTTCAAATACAGATATTTCATGGTGGACAAAAGAGGTGCCCTGTTGCTTAAAATAAGCTTTAAACTCAACCACATTTCCGTAGGCTTCAATAATTTCTAGACCCTCCCATTGGTTAGCCTTGGCCCATTTTTTTATATCACCAGCCCCATGTAGCTGTCTAACACTTGGATGGGTAGTCTGCACCAAATATTCTATTTCTTGCATTACATAAGCTGCATATCTAGCGCGCATAAGTTGCTCGGGCCATTGTGCAACAGCTTTTTTTAAATGCAATGGCTTACAACAAAGGGTGTACGGATTTCCACTACCGCAAGGACATGAAATTAGCATAAAATTTTTTAGTGGTTGGACTACTAATTTAGCAAAATTAGGTCATACTGGAAGGAAATCTAACACGAATTGTCATGCTCCTGAGGAACCTAACCTTATACTGCATCCTCTATTGGAACGCAATGCAGCGAAGGAGCTTATCGATGAATTTCATAAAATCTCTGTCTATAACACCACCAACTGCTGGGTATCTCAATTACTTCCCGACACAAAAAGTGTAATTAAATTGATTAATATCTAGTTACAAATATCAAGATGCAAAATTGAATATCTTATATATTTTTAAATAAAACGTCGTATCTATTTTTCATCAAGTTTATATACTTTTCTTTATATTCCTCAGACAAAAACGACCGATTGATCCATTCCATAGCTACTGACTTAAATTTTTCGAATCTTCTAAAAACAGCCTTAATTTGCTTTGTATTGAGATCAAGCTTTACACCTAAATTTTCAAACTGAGCTCTAGTTAATTTTTTCTTTTTGCCATCTAATGTTAATGCCAATTCTTCTTTATCGTCTGGATTAACAATAGCTACATTTAGTAAATCGTAAGCTGGAGATAAAATC
>CAZQFF010000039.1:4119-4679 GCA_964592575.1 uncultured Pedobacter sp. | reverse complement strand
CGTTAATTGCAGATTTAATTGCATCTTCTGCTAATACAGAACAGTGAATTTTAACTGGAGGTAATGCTAATTCTTCAACAATATCCATATTGTCTATTGCTAAAGCTTCATCAATACTTTTTCCTTTTAACCATTCAGTGGCTAGAGAAGATGATGCAATTGCAGAGCCACATCCAAAAGTTTTAAATTTTGCATCTGTAATTCTATGTTGGTCGTCTACCTCAATTTGTAAACGCATAACATCACCACACTCCGGAGCACCAACTAAGCCAGTGCCTACAGATTTACTGTCTTTATCTAGTGTTCCAACATTTCTAGGGTTGGTATAGTGATCGATAACTTTTTCTGAATAAGCCATTTTTATTAATATTTTATAGTGTAAAATTACAACTATGGGTTTCTCTTATTAGATTATTCTTCGAAATGAAGGTTTAATCTATATTATTATTCTACTTTAATCAAGTTGCTAATATGTAAAACAATTAGCATTTAAATCAACATCCATTGATTTGTAATATTTTTAGTTTTATAAAATGTTAGCTAGTAAGGCTTGCGAAGCT
>CAZQFF010000039.1:0-4019 GCA_964592575.1 uncultured Pedobacter sp. | reverse complement strand
TTTAAAAAGCGGAGTTTGCTAATGCAAATGAGCATTTTTAATAAGCAAGCATAACACAGCTAGCGAGCATTTAAATCAACATCCATTGATTTGTAATATTTTTAGTTTTTATAAAATGTTAGCTAGTAAGGCTTGCGAAGCTTTTAAAAAGCGGAGTTTGCTAATGCAAATGAGCATTTTTAATAAGCAAGCATAACGCAGCTAGCGAGCATTTTATAAAACTAATGTTCTGCCCATTCAATCTTATCTAAGTCAATCCCCTCTTTAAACATTTCCCAAAGTGGTGATAAATCTCTTAGATGGTTTACAGCTTTCTTAGTAACTTCAATTGCATAATCAACTTCTTCTTCAGTAGTAAACCTACCTAAGCCGAAACGGATAGAAGAATGTGCTAAATCATCAGATAAACCTAAACTTTTTAATACGTATGAAGGTTCTAATGAAGCAGACGTACAAGCAGAGCCAGAAGATACAGCTAAATCTTTCATCGCCATCATTAAGCCTTCACCTTCAACATATTTAAATGAAATATTTGCTACATGAGGTAAACGGTTTTCGGTATTACCATTCACATAACTTTCTTCTAAAGTAGTTAACTCGCGTTCTAATTTATCGCGTAAAGCTGATAAACGTTTAGCTTCGGCATCCATTTCTAAGCGACATAATTCGCAAGCTTTTCCAAATCCTACAATTCCAGGAACATTTAAAGTTCCAGAACGCATACCTCTTTCGTGGCCACCGCCATCCATTTGAGCTGTAACTTTAACTCTTGGATTTTTTCTACGAACATATAATGCACCTACACCTTTTGGGCCATACATTTTATGAGCAGAAAAAGCTAATAAATCGATACCATCTGCATTAACATCAACCGGAATTTTACCTACCGCTTGGGTTGCATCGGTCATAAATAAGGCACCATGTTTATGAGCTATAGCAGAAATTTCCTTAATTGGTTGAATAACACCAATCTCGTTGTTTCCGTACATGATCGTAACTAAAATAGTTTGAGGGGTCATAGCAGCTTCTAATTCTGCTAAATCTATTAAGCCATCTTCTTTAACTTTTAGATAGGTAACCTTAGCGCCTAATTTTTCTAAATGTTTACAAGTATCTAAAACGGCTTTATGTTCAGTAGTAGCGGTAATAATATGATTTCCTTTATCGCTATACATTTCAAAAACGCCCTTAATACCTAAATTATCAGCTTCAGTTGCGCCAGATGTAAAAATTATTTCTTTTTCATTAGCGCCAATTAACTTTGCTGCTTGCTCGCGAGCATAATCTACACCTTCTTCTGCAACCCATCCAAAAGCATGGTTTCTACTAGCAGCATTACCAAATTTACTAGTTAAATAAGGTAGCATTGCTTCTAAAACGCGCGGATCTAATGGTGTTGTTGCGTTATTGTCTAAATATATTGGAAGTTCCATGGGGATATTTTATACTTAATTAATATACAAAGATACTAAAAAAGATTTCTATCAATATATGTTTGGGTTATGAAAAACCCATAAAAACATGCATTTTTACATTTTTACAACTAAACATGATGCGTAAGATTGAACATATTGGGATTGCTGTCAAAAATTTAGAACAATCCATAAAAAATTACACCTTAATTTTAGGTGTTCCTTGTTACAAAAGAGAAAAAGTAGAATCAGAAAATGTGGAAACCGCTTTTTTTTTGACAGGTGAAAATAAGATAGAATTGCTAGAAGCTACACATCCCGATAGTGCAATCGCTAAATTTTTGGATAGAAAAGGGGAAGGTATCCATCATATCGCTTTTGATGTTGAAGATATATTCAAAGAAATGGATCGACTAAAGTTGGAAGGTTATACGTTGTTGAACGAACAACCAAAGAAAGGAGCAGACAATAAGCTTATTTGTTTTGTACACCCAAAAGAAACCAATGGGGTATTGATGGAGCTTTGTCAAGAAATCAGATAGTTTTATTTAGGCATTATTGATTTTGTTGATCTTGTTATTAAGTTTATAATTCTTTAGATAAATTATTTGTTCGCCTCAAATACCATGACTATTTTATTGTCTTTTGATAACTTTAGGAATGAATCTTCTATTAAATAAGTGTAACTGTTGTCGGAGAGAAGTTTAGCGAATTCGTTTTCCAAATTCATTATATCAGAATCTGAACAAGCCATTAATGTACTTCCAATTGCTTTAAAATTGATCGTTTGATTGGTGATTGTGTAAGATCCAAAGTAAGTGTTACAGCCTAATGACCCTTTTATAGCATTGTCAATAAAAGAAAGTGTTGCTTTAGAATTTGGCAATACTTTTTGGTTGATTTCAATTAGTTTCCAGGTTATATTTTGAATTATAGGTTTATCGATGTTTTTCTTGGTCTTTTTTATAATTCTTTTTAAAACATATCGTTTAGTTGAGCCGTCTGCGGGCGGATTTTTCACGTCAATTGTTTTAATTTTTATCAGGTATTCATATCCAGGTTCAAAATTAAAGCCTTCTATGGGTGCATAGAAGTTTTGCCATTCTGTAGAAGATTTAAATTTTACTTGTAAACATAATTGTGGAACCAAGCTTACGCATTCTTTTTTTTCAGAATTTACCCTGATTTTTTGCGCATAGGACGGTTGCACGAAAGCTAGTAAGCTAATTATAACCAGGAATACTAATTTTTTAATCGTTGTATTGTTAAGGATGTATGGAGTGTAAAGATTTAAGAAAAGCATGTTTTTATTAATTTGGTAATTGCTCGCAAAACAAAAATTGAAGGTGAATTGTTTTTAATATTTTTTATTCTTCTTCCTTAGATAATATCCTATTGGCTAATTTGCCAATGCTTAATCCTTGAATTATAATCGAAAATACTACCACAAAATAGGTGATAGCAATAATAATGGGTTTGTTTGGCCCTTCGTCAATAGATAGAGCCAAGGCGATTGAAACACCACCTCTTAGACCGCCCCAAACTAGTATTTTAATCGTTCCATTGCTAAATTTATTTCGAAATGGAATAATTTTCACAGGAATAAATAAGGAAATAAATCTGGCTAGTAAAACAATGAATATGGTGATTAGTCCGATTCCCCAATAAGAGGTAAGGTTGTCAATAATAAGTAATTCAAAGCCTATAAACAGGAATAAAATGGCGTTTAATATTTCATCAATTAATTCCCAAAATTTACCTAGATAATCTTTAGTGGTGGCCGACATAGCATTGTTTTTTCCGTAATTTCCTATCACTAGTCCAGCTGCAACCATGGTAAGTGGTCCGGAAATATGCATAGTATGGGCAATTAAATATCCACCCATTACAACAGATAAAGTGATTAATACAGATACTTTATAATCGTCTATTTTACGCATTGCATCTGAAGCACCAAAGCCCAAAAGCGCACCTAAAATAAAACCGCCGCCCGCTTCTTTTAACAATAACCATGAAATATTTAAAAAGTTGATATCCATATCACTAGATCTAGTTAATTGAAGTATTACGGCAAATACTACAACGGCAACTCCATCATTAAAAAGCGATTCTCCGGCGACTTTAGTTTCTAAAGATTTTTTAACCTTAGCTTCTTTTAAAACACCCATTACAGCAATAGGATCTGTAGGTGAAATTAAAGCGCCAAACAGCAAACAATAAATTAAGGGTAAATCGATATTTAAAAAGGCAGTTACATAATACAGTAGACCTGCAACTGCGAAAGTTGATATAATAACGCTCACCGTCGAAAAGATGATAATCGGAGCGCGCTGTTCTTTTAAATCCTTTAAATTAATATGAATCGCACCAGCAAATAGTAAAAAGTTAAGCATGGCACCCATTAGCACTTCAGTAAAATCTACATCTTTTAATAATTGCGAAAAGTTTGTGAATTTAAGTAAGCTATTAGGAAATACATTATGCACTAATACAAGTAAAATAGAGGTAATCATCGCGATAATCATAATTCCAATTGTGGCTGGAAGCTTTAAATAGCGTAGATTTAAATAGGCGAAAAAAGAGGCCAAAACTATTAATACCGAGAAT
>CAZQFF010000038.1:1925-4683 GCA_964592575.1 uncultured Pedobacter sp. | reverse complement strand
CTTCGGCTTTTGATGCAAGGTTTGATAATAGCTTAAGTTCTGTTTTTCAATTCACACAAAAAACCGGAAATCCTAATAAGGTTCAGGGAAATTTGAGAATACAAGCCACTGATGCTGCTTTAACATTAGATGGTCCGCTGGCTAAAAATGGAAAAACTACTTTCTTAGCATCTGCTAGACGCTCTTATTTAGATCTTCTTTTTAAACTAATTGACCTCCCAATAAGACCCAATTATTGGGATTTTCAAACCAAAATAACCCATAAATTAAACAATAAAACAACTTTTAATTTTATTGGCATAGGTGCTTTAGATAAATTTAGATTCGGAAGTATTAAGGATGCAAGTCCAGAAAAACTCTATACCTTAAATAATACACCTTCAATTGATCAATGGAATTATACAATAGGTGGAAGTTTAAAAACACAGCTAATTAATGGATTTCTGAATGTAGCCTTAAGTAGAAATGTCCTGAATAATGAAATCAATAAATTTGATGACAATCAAGTTAATGATGAGACAAAAAGAAGATTAAGAATAAACTCTACAGAAACTGAAAACAAATTACGCGTTGATTTTAATTTTGCAAATGAAGGTTGGCAATGGTCTTATGGGGCATCTCTACAATATGTAGAAACTGATAATGAGTTTTTTAATAGATATAGAATTCAGGTTGAAGATGGCTCAGGTAATATTATTCAGCCTGGTATTACAATAAATTCTAATTCTAAAATTAACTTCTTAAAATACGGCGCATTTGCTCAATTAGGCAAAAGGTTTTTCGATAATAAATTGAGCCTAAATACTGGGGTTAGAATAGATATGAACTCATTTACAGCAGATGGAATGAACCCTATTGAAACCTTATCTCCTAGAATTTCCTTGAGCTATGCCATCAGCGATTATTTAAAATGGAATGCCTCTGTTGGAAGATATTATAAACTTCCTGTTTATACCGTGTTAGGATTTAAAGATTCCAATTCACTTTACCCAAACAAAGACAACAAATACATTAGATCTGACCATTATGTTACTGGATTTGAATATTTACTATCTAATTCTACCAGGTTTACTTTAGAGGGTTTTTATAAAAAATATGCAAACTATCCAGTTTCTGTTAGAGATCAAATATCTCTTGCAAATATGGGAGGCGATTATAATGTTGTTGGAAATGAAAAAGTAGTAAGTAATGGTGAAGGCCGTGCATATGGAATTGAATTTTTTGCACAACAAAAATTAACTGAAAAGTTTTTCGGTATTTTATCTTATACTATTTTCAAATCTGAATTTAGTGGTGCAAATAAAAAATTGGTTGCTGCTGCATGGGACAACAATCAGCTTTTAACGGCAACTTTAGGCTACAAGCTTCCAAGAAATTTTGAAATTGGTTTAAAATTCCGTTATCAAGGAGGTGCGCCATATACACCATTTGATGCTACAGCCTCTCAAACAAATTATTTAACAACCGGAGCAGGTGTTTTTAATTACAATCAATTAAACACACTTAGATTACCTTCATTTAAACAAGCTGATGTTAGAATCGATAAACGTTGGAATTATAAAAACTTTGCTTTAAATGCCTTTTTAGATGTATCGAATTTCTTAAGAACCAAAACTCCATCGATTCCGAAATATACATTTAAAAGAAATGCAGATAATACCGCATTTTTAACTTCAGATGGACAACCAATTAAACTAGACGCATCTAATGCAATACCATTTATATTAAATGATATGGATGCTCAATTCACACCATCAATTGGGATAATTTTTGAGTTTTAATAATATTACTTTGTTAGTATTCCTTCAATATTTGAAGGAATACTTTCATTTTTTAATCGATCTAAAGCCGTTATAACATAAGAATAACGCTTATTTTTTTCAACTTCTGTATCTAAATACGACGTGTACTCTTGAAATCTAATTTTTAAAATATTTCTAGCGTTAGAAATATCTATTTGTTCTCCTTCTTCAAATCTATAAATCACATATCCTGAAGCTGTTTCACCATCAGTTGCTTTATCAGGCTTTTCCCATTTTAAATGAACACCATCTGATTTTACTTCGGCATTAAAATTTTTAGGTGAATTTGGATTTATATCATCCAGCCAAGGCATCTGGGGCGGAAGAGAAGGGTATTTATAAAAATTGTTTTTTAAACTATCAGCCACCTTTCGCCCAACCGTTGTAAATGACTTGCTACTAAAATATATGCTGCCATGAATATTTTCGTTCTTTCTAATGTATCTAATTTGATCGGGGATCTGAGATGGTAAAGCCCAAGCTGCTTCTGCTTTGGTATTGCCATTATGAACTAAATACAAGCCATGACCAATATAAAGGTGTCGGCCATAAGTATTTTCACTCCACCAATCAGCTAAAACTGGGAAAGGAGCAACTTTTCTAGTGAAACTAAAATAAATTTGGGGATTTATATAATCGACCCATCCTTCTTTAATCCATTTCCTACTATCGGCATATAAAGTGCTATAAGTTGATAACCCAGCTGTTTTTGCACCCTCTTTGTCTTCACCAATATTCCTCCATATTGCAGACGGACTCAATCCAAATTTTACATGTTTTTTATAATGATGAATACTATCGCCCAGCTCTTTAACTAATAAATTAACATTGTTTCTTCTCCAATCACCGATATTAGTAAAATTGCCTTTATATTTTACAAAAGTACTTTCGTCGTTAATCTTTTGACCAGCAATTGGGTAAGGATAAAAATAATCATCGAAATGAATTCCATCAAC
>CAZQFF010000038.1:0-1915 GCA_964592575.1 uncultured Pedobacter sp. | reverse complement strand
ACCTTTTACTACGTCTAAGATTACTTGAATTATATATTCTCTAACTTCTGGAATGCCAGGATTAAACTGTTTTTTACCCCCATAAGTAAAAAACCACTCCGGCTTTTGCTTAGTTATATGGTCTTCTGTTAAAACATGATTTACATGGGTACTGGCTCTATATGGATTAAACCAAGCATGTAATTCCATACCCCTACTATGCGCTTCGTCTATTGCAAATTCTAATGGGTCATATCCTGGTGCGGGTGGCAAACCTTGTTTACCCATTAACCAGCGACTCCACGGTTCTCTAGATTTAGCATAAAATGCATCTGCCGCTGGTCTAACCTGGAACATAATCGCATTAATTCCATTAGCTTTATGTCTTTCAAGAATTCCAATAAACTCTTGTTTTTGCTGATCCATGGTGAGTCCAGCCTTACTTGGCCAGTCAATATTTTCTACTGTTGCTACCCAAACTCCCCTAAATTCCCTTTTTGGTTCAATTTTTGCTTTATCTTGAGCAAAGATTAGACTTAAATTAAAACTTAAAATAGAGAAGAGGAATATTGCGGATCTGATCATAATTTTTTGCAAATATATTAATTCAAACGCCAATAACTGGTTTTTAATATCCTTTGATGCCTATTTTTTAGTGCATTAAGGAAATGTTATCAGAAATTGATATTTTCGCAATTACTAATACACACAAAAAAATGCAACAAGAAGAAACTGTAAAAAAATCTGATCGTACTAAAATTTACTTTCTTAGTGTAGCAATTATCGCTCTATTAGGCACCAATGCCTATTTTTTTTTCAAAGATAAACAAGAAAGCAAAAAATTTATTACCGTCAATACTGAAAAAGACAAGCTTGAGCTAGATGTTGAGAAGATAGAAGTAGAACTAGATAAAATTACCGCTTCTAATGTAATACTCAACGAGCAATTGGCTGATGAACAAGAACTGGCTAGAAATAAAATTAAAGAATTAAAGACTTTACTTCAGAAACATAAATTAACTAAAGGCGAATTAGACAAAGCAAAAGAAGAAATTGCTGAACTTACCGAGTTCGTTAGAAATTATATTGTTCAAATAACCTCTTTAAAAAAAGAAAACGGTTATTTACGAAGTGAGCGAGATAGCCTTCAGAAATCAATAAATATTGCAACAGAAAAAGCAGATGAACTCGAACAAAAAAATGCCAATTTAAATAAAAGAGTTAAAGCAGCTGCGGCATTAAAAGCTTCAAACATAAGTGTAGAAGCACATAGATTAAGAGGAAATGGTAAATCTTCTATTGTAACCAAAGCCAGCACTGCCGATATTTTGAGAATTAAATTTAATATTGTCAATAATGATTTGGCTACCAAAGATTATCACAACATCTATATGAGAGTAATAGATCCTGCGGGAAATTTAATAGCTAAAAATGATGATATATTTACTGCAAATGATCAGGAATTACAATATAGTCAACAATTAGCCATCAACTTTAAAAACGACAATAGTTATTACAATATAGATTGGGTAAATCCAAATCCTTTTATTAAAGGAGTTTACTCGTTGGTACTGTATGCAAATGGTTATACAATGGGGCGAAGTTCAATTGAACTTAAATAACAGGAAACACCAAATAAAAAGTTGTTCCCTTTCCTACCTCAGAATCAAAACTTACTTCGCCACCTGCGTTTTCTATTGCTTGTTTTACAAAAGCTAATCCCAACCCAGTACCAGAGGTTTTAGTTGTAAAATTAGGTGTAAAAATTCTAACCTTTTGTTCATCCGAAATCCCCCTACCGTTATCATTAACAGACACAATATACTTATCTTCTTGCTTTAGAACAATAACTTTAATTTTAGCAATTTCATCGTCAGGAATAGACTCTATTGCATTTTTAAAAAGATTATTAAAAGTCCGCAGTAATTGATCTTTA
>CAZQFF010000037.1:3570-5093 GCA_964592575.1 uncultured Pedobacter sp. | reverse complement strand
GTATTGGGATGCTTAACTGGGATTGCTCTAGCATGGAAATGGCCAGTAACTTATACAGCTCGCACAACATTTGTGGTGGAAGAAAGTAAAGGTTCTGGAGGTGGAATTATGTCGTCTTTAGCAGGAACTATTGGTTTAGATATTGGGAGTTTAATGGGTAGCTCAAGTGGAGTATTAGCTGGAGATAATGTGCAACAATTGTTAATTAGTCAACGTTTATTAAGAGAAACACTTTTATCACCATTTACTGATAGTACAGAATCTATTGCTGATAAGTATGTAAAGGTTTACAAATTAGATAAGAAGTGGGATAAATACACTAAGGAAGCTCCATTAGCATTTCCGGTAGGCCATGTTAAGTTTACCAGACTTCAAGATAGTTTGCTGAATGAAATATTAAAAACAATTTCGGAGAAGCAAATTTCGGTAAACAAACCCGATAAAAAATTGGGTTTCTTTGCCTTAAATACAACCATGAAAAATGCAGAGTTGGCCGCAAAGTTTAATGAAAATTTAATTCAAATTGCATCCGATTTCTATATCCAAACTAAGACACAACGATTAAGGAATAATGTAAATAAACTTCAGCATAGAGCAGATAGTTTAGAACGTATTCTAAATAGAAAGACTTATGCATCGAGCGCTTCATCAAGTACTTTATTAGATTTAAATCCGGCTTATGTTACGGCAAATGTTCCATCAGAATTACAGGAACGAGATAAGCGTTTAATTCAAACAGCTTACGGGGAAATTGTAAAGAATTTAGAAGTTTCTAGAACGATGTTAATACAAGAAACACCAACTTTTCAAATTGTAGATACGCCATTTTTACCGCTAAGAAAAAATAGATTAAAATATACTACTGCAGGTTTTGGAGGAATTGTGCTAATTGGGTTGTCGGGCAGTTTATGGTTGTTGTCTAGAAGAAAATCCATATCTAAATAGGCGTTTAATTTTTAAATTTTAGCTAAGTTGTACGTTAATTTCTGTTTAACGCCAATTTTGTTTTATCAAATATTTTGAAACACTTTAAGCGCCTACCTTAAATAGTTAGTTTGCCATAGGTTTCTCGTATATTTGTAGAAAAATAAATCAATAATGGAAGAAATCAGTCGCCTGAATAAATATATAAGTGAAAGTGGTTTGTGCTCTAGAAGGGCGGCAGATAGATTTATTGAAAATGGCCAAGTTTTTATTAACGGGAAGAAGGCCAAAGTAGGCGATAAGGTTTTCTTTGGCGATGTAGTGATGGTAAACGGTCAGTTAATTGAACCGCAACAGCCTGAAAATACAGTTATCCTTGCCTATAATAAGCCTATTGGTATTACGAGTACAACAGAAAGTAAGGTTAAGGATAATATTGTTGATCATGTAAATTACAGTGAAAGGGTGTTCCCTATTGGAAGGCTAGATAAAGATTCGCAAGGTTTAATTTTTATGACCAACAATGGCGATATAGTAAATAAAATTCTTCGCGCCGGAAATAATCATGAAAAGGAATATGTAGTAACTGTAAATAAGCC
>CAZQFF010000037.1:0-3560 GCA_964592575.1 uncultured Pedobacter sp. | reverse complement strand
TAATCTAAGTTATGAAGAAGAATATCACCTACTCAGAAATCAGTTTATTGAAAAAATGTCGAGCGGTATCCCAATTTTAGGGGTAATGACGAAGAAATGTAAGGTAAAGCAGATTAGCACTAATGTTTTTAATATTATTCTGGTTCAAGGATTAAACCGCCAAATAAGACGAATGTGCGAGTACCTAGGTTTTGAGGTGGTTAAATTAGAGCGAATTAGAATCATGAATATTACCCTTAAAGGTTTGCCAATTGGCGATTGGAGGGTGTTGACTGAAGAAGAAACAAATGCTATAAATAAGCTGGTTTCTAATTCTAAATCTAATACAGCAGCTCCTGCAAAGAAAAAAACACCGGGAAAATTAAGTGCACCTAAATCTGAATTTCCGAAGTCGAAAAGGCCAACTGCTTCAAAAGATAATAACCTAAAGTTTAAGAAAAGTAAGGCCTCTAATTCTTATCAGCCTGCGGATGTAAACGATTGGAATAAAAGTAATGGACCGTCTAGGCGTCCAGTTAGACCTTCTAATGGGAAATCTGGTGCTCCTGCAGGATCGAAACGCTCAGGTAAACGTTAATAGATAAATACTCAAAAAAGTATTTCTACAGGTTTTCGTATATTTGTAAAATGTCTTCCACTAAAAAGATCGATATAAGAAGTCTGGATCTTACTCAACTTCAACAGCATTTTGTAAACTTAGGCGAGCCTTCTTATAGGGCTAAACAGGTTTACCAATGGCTTTGGGAAAAGTCTGCCCATACTTTCTCTGAAATGACAAATTTGTCGAAGTCGCTTAGATCTATTTTAGAAGAAAATTTTACCATTAACGCAGTTAAAGTACATAATTCTCAATTCAGTAATGATCATACCATAAAAAGTACATTTGAATTGTATGATAAAAATATTGTAGAAGGTGTTTTAATTCCTACCGACGATAGAATGACGGCCTGTGTTAGCTCGCAGGTGGGATGTAGCTTAACTTGTAAATTTTGCGCAACAGGTTATATGGATCGTAAGCGTAATTTAAATGCAGATGAGATTTATGATCAGGTTGTATTAATAGATCAACAAGCCAGACTAAATTACAAGCAAAATCTATCGAATATTGTTTACATGGGAATGGGCGAGCCCTTATTAAATTATGCCAATGTTTTAAAATCTATAGATAGAATTACAGCCGAAGATGGTTTAAATATGTCTTATAAGCGTATTACCGTTTCTACCGCGGGTATTGCAAAAATGATAAAAAAACTGGGCGATGATCAGGTAAAGTTTAATTTGGCTTTATCACTTCATGCTGCAAATGATAAAAAAAGAAATGAAATTATGCCCATTACGGAGCATAATTCGCTCGAAGCCTTGGCAGATGCTTTAAAGTATTATTATTCCAAAACTAAAAATCCTGTAACTTACGAATATATTGTTTTCAATAATTTTAATGATGAAATTATTGATGCTGCCGAGTTGGCCAAATTTTGTAAACATGTTCCATGTAAAGTGAATATTATTGAGTACAATCCTATTCAATTTGCTGACTTTACCAATACCGAAGCGGATAAATTAGACGCTTTTGCTGATTACCTTCGCAAACAAGGTATTACAACTAATATTAGAAGAAGTAGAGGTAAGGATATAGATGCGGCCTGTGGTCAGCTTGCTGTTAAACAGCCTTCATAATATCTATAAACGTGTATTTCCGTTTTTAAACGTTTAAACCAAAGTCTTAAGTTAAGATTGATGATATATTTGAACCATGCGGTGGTTTCAATATATTCATGATCTTTTACACCTTTTTTTTCCAGTTCTCTGCAAATGTTGTGGTAGAGAGTTAAATGATGGCGAAGTTTTAATCTGCACGCATTGCCATAGCGATTTACCCTATACAGATTTTCATTTTTACTTGGCTAATCCTTTAGCTCGACAATTATGGGGAAGAGTACCAATAAATGCATCTATGGCATTGCTATTTTTCATGAAAATGAGTAATGTTCAATACCTTATTCATAACATAAAGTATAAAAGAGAGGTAGATTTGGGAGTTAAAATGGGCAACTTAATGGGAATTAGGATAAATAGTAGCCCTTATTTTTACCAGCAAGATTTTATTATTCCTGTACCATTGCATCCCAAAAAATTGAAAAAAAGAGGGTATAATCAGAGTGCACTTTTGGCTAAGGGTATTGCAGAAATATTAAAAATTCCAACACGAGAAGATTTGCTGGTTAGAATAAAAGAAAGGCAAAGCCAAACGGCTAAAAATAGGTTTGAGCGATTCACTGATCTAATGGAAGTATTTTCGGTTCCAGCGAATGAAGAATTAAAAGGGAAAACGATTTTGTTGGTTGATGATGTTTTTACGACAGGTGCTACCATCGAGGCTTGTGCTTTAAAGCTTTTAGAAAGCGGTGTAGGTAAAATAAATATTGCCACTTTAGCTTTTGTCAAATAATTTAGAATAGAAGCTAAAAACCCGATTAAAAAAAATAGGGCATTTACCATACAGAAAATGCCCTATTAGAATAAATAAAGTAATTTTATATTATTTATAAAGCGGAAATTGCTTAATAAATGCAGTTACTTTAGATTTTACATTTTTAATATTTTCTTCATTATCTGGGTTAGTTAAAACTTCATCTATGAAATCTACAATAGTTTTCATTTCCACCTCTTTAAGTCCACGTGAAGTAATAGCAGCAGTACCGACACGAATTCCTGAAGTTACAAATGGTGATTTATCATCAAACGGAACCATGTTTTTATTAACCGTAATTTCTGCGTTTTCCAAAGCTTTTTCAGCAGCTTTGCCCGTGATGTTTTTATTTCTTAGGTCAATTAACATTAAATGGTTATCTGTACCTCCCGAAATTATGCCATAGCCTTTTTCCACAAATGCAGCTGCCATAGCTTTAGCATTTGCTTTAACTTGTTTTATATAAGTTAAATACTCGTCAGACAATGCTTCTCCAAAAGCTACCGCTTTAGCAGCAATAATATGCTCTAAAGGTCCGCCTTGAGTTCCAGGGAATACAGCCATATCTAAAACGGCCGACATCATTTTAATTTCTCCTTTTGGCGTTTTTTGTCCGAAAGGATTTTCGAAATCTTTACCCATCATGATCATTCCGCCCCTCGGACCTCTTAAAGTTTTATGTGTAGTGGTGGTAACAATATGGCAATGTGGAAGCGGGTTGTTTAATAATCCACGTGCAATCATACCCGCAGGGTGAGAAATATCAGCTAAAACTAAGGCTCCAATTTTATCGGCAACACTTCTAATAAAGGCATAATCCCATTCTCTTGAATAAGCTGAGGCACCACAAATAATTAATTTTGGTTTTTCTCTTAACGCCACTTCTTCTAGCTGAGCATAATCTACTAAACCATCTTCTTTTTTAACCCCGTAAAAAAATGGTTGGTATAATTTACCTGAAAAGTTTACTGGTGAACCATGCGTTAGATGTCCGCCGTGCGATAAATCAAAACCAAGAATTTTATCTCCCGGTTGAAGTACCGCCAACATAACCGCAGCGTTTGCCTGAGCTCCTGAGTGGGGCTGTACG
>CAZQFF010000036.1:0-5137 GCA_964592575.1 uncultured Pedobacter sp. | reverse complement strand
CATGACATCTTGATAGAATCCTTCAGATACTTCATACTTATACTTTGCCGAATCATAAATAAACTTCGACAAATCTTCAGCATGTGTAGTTTTGAAGCTAATCACTGCGTTAACGCCAATATTTTCTTCAATTTGGAAAGCATCAGGCCTAACCTTTACTTTTAATCCTGTTTCAGGATCACGGCCGTAGAATGAAGTTTCAAATTTTGCACCATGAAGTAGTCTAGGGATAATTCCTCCACCATAGTTGTAGTAGTGCTTTTTGATAATGTCAATTATCAACTTGTGTTCTTCTTTGATTACTATATAGCCTGATAGCTGTTTTAAGCAACTAGCATAATATTTCATGCCGTCTATCTTCTTAACATCTAGACCTGCCTGTTCAGTCATTTCAAGTGCCTCGTTGAGATAACGATCCTGAACGCCTTCGTATTTATACTTCGCAATGATCATTTTTTCCCAAAAGTCAACCTGCGCATTTGCCCCAACTAGGGTTCTCAAATCGAAATATGGCTCAACGATGGTTTTATCGAATAATTCAGGCTCTAAAAACGCCATGTGGGCAAAAGTGCCTAATTCGAAATGTGATTGGTCCTTTTCCTCGAAATTTGATCTCTCATTAACATGGAAATAATAAGAGGCTGGATTTCTCAAAACTTCTTTAAGTGCCGAGCTGCTTAAATGGTCTTTTTTGCCAAGGTAAACGCTCATTTTATCGCTGACTACTCTGCCATTAACTGACAGCTTTTTTAAGTCAATTTCTCTAGGGTGGTAATTCCTTAACACTCCTTCTACAACTTCATCAATCGTAGGATAGTCTTCAGGATTGTATGCAGTTGGATTTAATTCTTCGCCAACTTCTAATTCGTCTAAGTTCATGTCGGTTTGGTTTGTAAGTGCCGAGACTTGCCCGGCACTTTGTTAAACAATTAGATTTTCAATTTCAATGGCTTCACAGACCATATATCTGATTTAAAGCTGTTGGTTCTGTTTTTCTTCTTGCCTAAATAGGTAATCAATAAAGGCGTGCCTTTTTGAATGTCGTAGGCTTGCAAAGCACCAACTAAACGTTTACTGCCATTTGAAACAGTTTTCAGTTCACCATTTTCTTGTTGCTCTAAGAAAAAGGCACATTCTAATTCGATAATGTCGCCAGTATTTTGATCAGCGACTTGACGTAGTGCAATCTTGTCGAAATAGACTCGCTTACTTTCGCCATCATTTTCAGGTGTCCAGTAATCTGCCATTAAATCAAACGGATAAGGCTCCGCATCTCTCAACAATGGCAATTCAACGCCCCCCGATAAATCCACTACTTGTAAACCGTTTTCTTCTTTTTTGACGATTTCAGTACTTTTTTGATTTTGTGTACTCATTTTGATAGTTATTTAAGTGAAAAAATATGCCTCACCCCTATTACGAGGTTTGACCTGTTAATAATTCTCTTTGATAATGCTTTTTTAATTGTAGGCCTTAATGATGGTTCATCAGCTAAACGTGCTTCGGTATATACGTAATTGATCCAGTCATTAAAGCCTTCGGTACTCTTTGGATCCCATCCTTCGGGGTAAACCGATCTTGAAATAGCTAAATTGCTCATATCGCTATGCAGTTTTCTGTTTCAACAATCATATCAAGCAACTCGAAATAAATAGTATCGATATTTTTATATAAGCTATTCAAAATTTTTGGTGTTGGATTTGCATCAAAGCCACCATAATAAATAGCTACCGTTACACTTCGTGTTTTAGTGAAATATTGTACTAATACATCGTGTGGTGTCGTATTGCCTATTTGGCAGGCAATACGAGCGATTTTTTCAACAGTTTTTTCCATGCTAAATACAATTAATAATTCTCAATCAAATTGTCTTTAGCGATTTCAAGAGCATATTCGTGCGCTAGATCTGTATCATAATCGTCATCTCCTGGACTTACTGTTTTTAGAGATAAGCTTTGTTGAAAACCATGCATGCCGTCATAGCTAGATCCATTACACACTTCAATTTCAAGATCTTCTAGATCTACAGTGATTTCTGCAAAGTTTTTTTCATCTTCTTTGATGTACGATTCTAGCAACTGATAAATTGCTGTTAATGTCCACTTGTCATAATCATAATCAAGAAGTACATACTCTTTACCTGAATTGGTTTTGATGGTTTTTACATCTTTTTTTGGTTCTTGAATTAGTAGATTTTCCATATATTTGTATTTGATAGTTATTTAATGTCGTGACGACCTTCGTCACTACATACCCTTGCTGGTAGTGCGGCAAGGGTTTTTTTGTTTTGTTACAATTTAATTACTCAATAATTTAGATTGATCAACGCCTAATTCTTCACTAATTATCCTTAATGCTTTGGCCGTTGTAAGGCTCTCGCAATTGTCTGAAAGCCACCTATATATTGTTTTTGAGCTTTTATCCAGTTCAAATTGCAGCCTATTTCTTAATCGTTGATTAGCTCTGATCTGCTCTATTACTGATTTTTTCAGCACTATAGGTTTATTCTCAATCATAAATTTTATATACCTTTGTGATTATCAAAATTGATAGACAAATATAAGTTATATATAAGTTATATCCAAATAATTTTTTATTATTTTATAACTTATTTTATAAGTAACTGATTTACAGATGAATAAAAATGAGCGGTTAAAAAAGGCTCGCAAAGAAGCAAATCTAAGGCAGCATGAATTAGCTAATCTCTTAAATACTTCTCAACCCTATATTTCTAGTTTAGAGCGAGATGATGATTTTAGCTATAATAAGGCAGTCGAAATTGCTAAGATTCTAAACGTAGATCCTGATTGGTTATATTATGGCAACCCAGCTGATCGAAATAATGCTGAACACATTATTAACATAGAAAATATAAGTTATAATTCCGGAGTACCATACTATAATTTGGATTTTGCAGGGGGATGGGATAGCGAAAATGTGTTTGGTAATTCTGAACCATCATTTTTCATTTCAAATCCAGAATTCGAGCGAGCAGAATTTGCATGTAATTTAATAGGCAAGTCTATTTCATGCAGAATTCCTAATGGAGCAATAATAGGTCTTCGAGAATTGAAAGACTGGCAGATTTATTTCCCTACCAATGAAATTTATGCATTGATAATGCAAAATGGAGTAAGAACAGTGAAAATTGTTAAAATTAGTAAGGATCGCACTACTCTTACTTTAATTCCAGATCCTTTGCCACAAGACAACAGAACAGAATACGAAGTGGAAGAAGTAAAAGTGGATTTTGTTAAGCGGTTTTTCCAAGTTGTCGCTTGGGCACAGTTCAAAAGATTGGCAATGTAATAAATGAATATACCGGAAGAATCTAAAAGGTTTAAAAAATTTAGGCAAAGCTTAGGACTTACGCAAATTCAAATGGCAGATGTCCTAAGCACTAAACAGACTATTGTGTCCAAATATGAATCAGGGTCGCTTCAAATACCTCTTGAAGTGGTTAAGATATTGAGGCTTCAGTATAATCTAAACTATGAATGGTTTTTCCATGGAGTAGGAAAGATGAAAATCGATGGTGTCGAACGCAATACTATTACTACTGACTTAAAAAACCTTTTGCTTGATAATGACCTCACGAAGAAAAAACTTGAGCAATTTCAAAGGGATCTAATAAAACTAATTAGAAAGGTTGACGATTTATCACATTCCTAGTTTCTCCATCATTTCTGCCATCATTCTTGCTTTATCTTCATTCGTTGCTCGAATATAGCGCAAAAACGCTGCTTCTGTTTTATGGCCAGTCACTGCCATGATCAGCATTACTGGTACTCCAGCCTTAAACATATTGGTGGCATAGGTCCTGCGAGCCGTATGAGAGCTTATAAGTTTGTAGTATTCTAATTCCTCGTATGTTTCGGACCCTCCTTTAGTCCTTCTAACTTTCACTTTATGAGTTAAACCAGCTAATTTAAACACTTCTTTTATGTAATCGTTGAACTTCTGATTGCTTATTGGCCGTGGAAGTCCATCGTGTTTTTTGATAATATTCTTCAGCTTTTTCATAATAGGAATAGTAACCATATCCCCTGTTTTGATCTGCCTAATGCGAATGAAATTGTTGTCTATATTCTCAACTTTTAAATTAGTGAAATCTGAAAATCTTAAAGCGGAGTAACAGCCTACTAAAAACAAATCTCTAACATTATCATATGCCGGTTTATCTGATAAATCCAGATTCTCAACCTTTTCTAAGTAATCTGTATCAATTGAAACGGTATCTGCATCAAAGGAAGGCATGACGAAGTAATTTGACTTATGTGCATCACTATGGTGTAGGCCATCCTCTTTAGCCTCCGACATCAAAGTCTTGATTACTTTTATATGTGTGGCAAAGGTCGATAATTCTACTTCTTCTTTGACTAATGAAAAAGCTCTAAAGCTTTCATAAAATTTCTTATCAATACTTTCAAATGGAATGGATTTTATCCTGGCATTTTTCATATACCTTTCCAGTACGGATATAAATGACTGGAATTGTTTCAAGCCATTTGGCCTGAATCTATTCCCTTTGTTCTTTCCAACTTGAACTAATCTTTCGCCAGTTTTTCGAGCCTCATAAACTAATTTAGCATACTCATAAAGATCAATTTCATCTACCGTTGCAGCTTTAATCTTATTCTTTTCATCCAGCATCTCACGGAGCAAAGCAGCTGTGGCCGCAGTCCCCGACATTCGCAACTGATTGTGAAAGTTGACAACATCGGTCGCTAGAATATCTAAATAGTTGTTTATATTTACAGCCCCAGGCGCATTGGATTTTACTGGAGCTTTTCCTTTAGTCCAGTATTTGTCTAGGTAGTACTTTGAATCAATTCGTTGTCCTGTATAATACTGCAATCGGCCAGCACCAAAAGAATAGTACATAAGGATCGGCACATCTTTTTCAATGATGTTCCCTTCCGAGTCCTTTCTTTTTTCTAAATAAAATTTAGGTATCGCCATAGTAGTGTATGGATTTTACGGAGCAAACATAAGTAATTACATACACTTTTACATACACTAATTTGTATTTTATTTACTTTAGTTTACTTCCATTTACCGAACCAACTTTAAAAAACAATGAAAAAACAGCATTTTAAATAACATTTTAGGGAAAACATTATCACAAAAGCTTTAG
>CAZQFF010000035.1:5815-6407 GCA_964592575.1 uncultured Pedobacter sp. | reverse complement strand
GCAAACCAAGCTGTACAATCACCCTGCGGGATTATTTGTACTCTTTATGACCGAAATGTGGGAACGTTTCAGTTATTATGGTATGCGCTCGTTATTAACCCTTTTCTTAATTAGTGAACTTTCTAAAGGTGGCTGGGAATGGGACAGAAAAGATGCACTAGATTTATATGCATGGTACACAGGATTGGTTTATTTAACTCCAATTATTGGCGGATTTATTGCAGATAGGCTTACAGGTTATAGAAAAGCTATTGTTTTAGGAGGTGTTATAATGACTTTAGGTCATGCTTCTATGGCTTTGGAAGGTTTTAACCCGAATTTCTTCTATGTGGGTTTAGTGTTGATGATTTTAGGTAATGGTTTGTTTAAACCAAATATCTCGTCAATGGTTGGACAACTTTATCCGGCAATTAGCGATAAAAAAGATTCTGCATACGCTATTTTCTACATGGGTATTAACTCTGGTGCGTTTTTAGGTATGTTGATGTGTGGTTATATCGGCGAAAAAGTAGGTTGGCACTGGGGATTCGGTTTAGCCGGAATTTTTATGTTCTTCGGTTCATTACAGTTTTATTTTGCACAAAGAATTTTC
>CAZQFF010000035.1:1404-5805 GCA_964592575.1 uncultured Pedobacter sp. | reverse complement strand
AAAAAGTTAAGGAGGTTAAAGCAGTAGCTCAAACAGCTGAAGATGTTCAAGATAAAAAGGTGGTTACCCAACGTTTATACGTTATCGGTGTGTTCTCTGTTTTAACGATTTTCTTCTGGATGGTTTTTGAACAAGCTGGTGGCTCTATGACTATTTTTGCGAAGGATTATACATTAAGAAATCTAACCGGAAATTCGGCCACTATTTTTAAATATGTTGATGCAGCGCTCACCATTTTCCCTCTCCTAGCTGTTTCTGTAGTATTGTTTGCGTTGGCTAAGAAAATAATGAAAAAATATCCATTGTCTATTTTATTAACTACTTTGAGTATTTTAATTATTTGGGGATTGGCTATTTGGAAATTAAATAAAGAATTTTCTGCTGAAGGTACTGAGGTGCCTGCATCGTGGTTTGGTATATTAAACTCTTTCTTTATTGTTTCTTTAGCGCCTTTTGCTTCTAAAATTTGGGAAACTAAATTTAATCCGAGCGGACCAGTTAAGTTTGGTATGGGATTAATTTTTGTTGGTTTAGGTTTTGCTGGTTTAGCGTATGGTGGTAAAGATATTGCAGCAGGTGCTACGGTGGCGCAGGTAAGTATGTTCTGGTTAATTTTTGCTTATTTCTTCCACACTGTGGGCGAATTATGTATTTCTCCTGTAGGTTTATCGTATGTAAGTAAGTTAGCTCCAGCTAAGTTAGTTGGTTTAATGTTTGGTGTTTGGTTTACATGCTCGGCAATTGGTAATTGGTTAGCAGGCAGATCTGGAGGGTTAATAGATCAAATATCTAACGAATACTCAATTTCAGTGTTCTTCTTAATTTTCACTATTCTACCAATTGTAGTAGGTTTATTTGCTTTCGCAATTTCACCTTTATTACGTAAGTGGATGCATGGTGTTCATTAATATAAACTTTTAACTATAACTCTACGTGTCAGATAGCTTAGTCATTATTCCTACTTATAACGAGAAGGAGAATATTGAAAAAATAATTAAGAAGGTGTTTTCATTGCACCAACCTTTCCATATTCTAATAATTGATGATGGCTCGCCAGATGGCACTGGAAATATTGTTAAAGGTCTTCAAAATATTTTTCCAGAGCGTTTGTTTTTAGAGGAACGCTCTGGAAAATTAGGTTTAGGTACAGCTTATATTCATGGTTTTAAATGGGCTCTCCAAAGATCCTATGAGTATATTTTTGAAATGGATGCAGATTTTTCTCATAACCCGAAAGATTTAATCCGACTAAGAATGGCCTGCCTACCTGCCAATACCCCAGAATATTTAGGAACTTCGCTGCCTGTTGATGCAGAGCACGAGCTTACTTCTCATATTTTTCCAATCCAAAAGGATAATGCTGATGTAGCGATTGGTTCTAGGTATGTAACTGGTGTTAATGTGGTTAACTGGCCCATGGGACGTGTGCTGATGTCTTATTTCGCGTCTATGTATGTTAGGATTGTTACTGGTATAAAAATACAAGATGCAACCGCCGGATTTAAATGTTATAGAAGGTGTGTTTTGGAAAAGATTCCGTTCGATAAGATTAAGTTTATTGGCTATGCGTTTCAAATTGAGATGAAGTTTACCGCCATAAAATATGGGTTTAAGGTTACTGAAGTGCCCATAATTTTTACAGATAGAACGGAAGGTACGTCGAAGATGAGTACGAAAATTTTCCGTGAAGCTTTTTTAGGGGTTTTGCAGTTAAAAATTAATAGCTGGTTTAGAAAGTACTAGAATTTGTTGCTTCTACTTTCCCTAATCATTTTCCCATAATCCCAATTTTTATCCATTGCATTTACCACCATGGTTATTCGTTTAAATCGGGTTTCGAAGGTTTTTGAATCCGTTATGTATTTTATAAAATAGCCCTGATGAGATGGCGCTAGTTTTTCGAAGTTCTCCCATAGATGTTGCTCTTCTTGTAAACAAATTAATAAATCGTCCGGAGCTTCTATTTTAAAGTCTTTATCTTCTTCTAATAATGCGATGATTGGGTCGCCCTCGTTTTTAGAAAGTTGTTTTCTTAAAGATTGTTTTAAGGCTAAAATAAAATCGCCTTCTCCAATTGGGACGGTTGCCATGCCTTTAATTGGAATGTTATCTAAATAACCTTTAACCCGGAAGCTCTTCTTAAAATTAGGTTTAATTTTTTGGGCTGTTGACTGTGGAATTAAGATATACCTCCACCCTGTTTTATCTCCCTTTTCATCAAATCTTTCTATTACACCTTCTAGTTTTATCATTGGATAAATTTAATTTTAATCATTGCATTTTGCAATTTTCAATTAGAAATAAAGGGGAATGAATAAATTGACCAATTATTGAAAATGGATGTTTAAGCTGTTTTAATGAGTTTATTTTGTGTCTAAAGGTAGAAATAAGCTTTTGTTTAGCGCTTATAGCTTAATATTTAGTTTTCTTAAAATTAAGTATACCGCCCATTCTGTTTACTTCTTCTACACCCAAACTAAATAAAGCAAAATCGTATTTTACAGGATCCATTGCATCAAAAAGCCGCAAATTTTTGGTGAGTTCTTCAGCCGTTGTCCAGTCTAATGGTTTACGGTTTATTAAGCCTAACGCTCTTCCAATTCTGTCGACATGTACATCGCAAGGACAAATTAGCATACTCGGATTAAGTTTTTTCCATATTCCAAAATCTACCCCTTTATTGTCGCTACGTACCATCCACCTTAAAAACATGTTTAATCGTTTACAGGTCGATTTTTGAAGGGGCGAAGAAATATGCTTACGTGTACGCCAGGGAAAATCTTCTAATGAAAAAAAATACTGCTTAAAATAATTTAATGCTTGTTCTTCAGATAAAGCTACAACCATTTCTATTATTTTGTTCTATTTCAAATCCCATATTACTCGCCATACAAGGCGATGAATTTAAAGCCGAATTCATACTCACACCCCCTAAATAGTCTATATTAAACGCTAAGTCATTAGGGATAAATGCATCTTCTAAACTTTCGTGGCGTTGATAATGCATTTTAAAGAATTCCACAAAATAGAGTAAGTCGGTATCGTTAAATGTTCTGTGCTTAAATCCCAAGAGGTTTTTAAGATCATGATCTTCATAATGAAGCATAAATTGATAAGGCGCATTGTCCATGCGTTCCATCAACTCAGTCATTTTATTGATAATGGTTTTCCTTTGTCCCCAAGCAAGAATAGCTGCAAAAAATGCAGCTATTTCTATATCTTGTTTTTTAGAAAACCTATGTGGAATACAAATTGGATCCTTTTCTATAAATGCGGGTTGATTGTATATTTCTACTTTATGATTTAAAAAATCGCGTAAAGCAATAAATGAACCTTCCGTTAATTGAGCTACATCCTTCCCTTGCATTTAAGCTAATGCTTGTTCCAAATCAGCAATTAAATCATCGATATCCTCAACACCCACGCTTAAGCGCAATAAGTTGTCGGTTACCCCTACTTTCTCTCTTGCTTCTTTTGGAATAGAACCATGTGTCATGGTTGTTGGGTGATTAATTAAAGACTCTACCCCTCCCAATGATTCTGCTAAGGTGAATACTTTAAATTTAGAAGCTATTTTAAAGGTTTCTTCTAATCCCGCATTTTTTAATGTGATAGAAACCATACCACCGAAATCGCGCATTTGTTTTTTCGCTATTTCATGATTTGGATGAGATTCAAATCCTGGCCAATAAACATGCTCTACTTTTGGATGATTTTTAAGGTAATGTGCCACCTTAGCGCCATTTTCACAATGTGCTTTCATTCGTAAATGCAAGGTTTTAATCCCTCTTAATACTAGGAATGAATCTTGTGGACCAGGGGTTGCACCGCATGCGTTATATACAAACCATAACGATTTATATAGTTCTTCATCGTTAACACAAAGTGCGCCCATTACCACATCGCTATGTCCGGCAATATATTTGGTAACCGAGTGCATTACAATATCAGCACCTAAATCTATCGGGTTTTGTAAATATGGCGAGGCAAAAGTATTGTCTACACAAAGTTTTATTCCATTTGCTTTGGCAATTTTAGAAATACCTGCAATATCCACAATTCTCATCGTCGGATTGGTCGGTGTTTCTATCCAAATTAATTTGGTGTTTTTATTGATGGCCTGTTCAATATTCTCCGGCTTATCTAAATCTAGAAAATGGAATTTTATCCCATATTTTTCATAAATTTTTGTGAATATTCTATAAGAACCACCATATAAATCGTTACCCGTAATTACTTCATCACCAGGGTTTAACAATCTTAAAACAGCATCTGTAGCACCCATCCCACTGCTAAAAGCCAATCCGTATTTTGCATTTTCTAAAGCTGCAATACAATCTTCTAATGCCTTACGAGTTGGATTGGTTCCTCTAGAATATTCGTATCCTTTATTATCGCCAG
>CAZQFF010000035.1:0-1394 GCA_964592575.1 uncultured Pedobacter sp. | reverse complement strand
GAAGTTTGATATATTGGAGTCATAACCGCTCCAGTTGTTGGATCTGGCTCTTGACCAGCGTGAATAGCTTTTGTTGCGAATTTCATGATTTTACTATTTTAAAACTGTAAAAGTATAAACGTTTACATGGGTTTATTATATATTATTGTTTTGCATTTCTGCTTTAAACTGATAGCCTAAACGTTTTCCGGTTGGGTATCCGCTGGCCGCTAAAATGGTTTGTTTTTGATATAGGGTTATGTCTTTAACCGATTCATAAGCCGGCAATCTAAGGTCTGTATTGATACAATTTAAAATGGCTATTTCCAAAATCTTGGTGATTTGCTCTTCGTTAATCTCCTCCTCACTAAATGCCTCATATAAAAACCCTAATTCGCCTTCGCCTTCAACTATAAATTTCTTGTCTTTATTAACCAAAATTCTGGCAATTAAGGTCCCTTCATCAGCTAATCTATTGTACTTAATAGAATCTGCCAAGAAGTTATGAATATATATTACACCACAATAACTTCTAGATAGGTCTTGCTTTAAGTAGGTTGAAGAATAAATTCTATGTCCCTCTTCAAAATTAAACACATTGCTATGCATAGAAAGCATTAACATATCACCAGAAAATTTTAACTCTGCTTCAAATTGATGCGAATCTTTATAAGCAACTTCAACAGAAGGGTCTGAAAGGGTGTAATCTTGATGTAAGCGCGAACCTAATTTCGACAAAGCCTTTTTAGTTGACGCAAAAACATCGACCGTATTCCTGTAAATTTGCTGTTTAAGGGAAGCTTTGGTTTCTAATTTTTGAAGAATTAACTGATAATTTGATGTTTCCATTAATTTCCATTATTGCTGAATCTTTAAACTTAAAAGAAGTCTATAAGTTTCAACTATTTAATTTTTAATATGCTCTAGCAAAGTAAACCCTTTGTTTAGAAGGTTTACCTGTTAAGATACATGTTCCCTCTTCTAAAGGATTATTTAAAGGTATACAACGTATGGTTGCTTTGGTTTGTTCCTTTATTTTTTGTTCTGTTTCTGGAGTTCCATCCCAATGTGCTGCAATAAAGCCTCCTTTATTGTCTAGTAGGTTCACAAATTCTTCTAACGAATCTGCTTTAGTGATATGCGAATTTCTATAATCTAATGCCTTTTGAAAGATAGATTTTTGAATTTCTTCTAATAAGTTTTGGATATAAGTATCTAAACCTGCTTGAGCTACTGTAAATTTCTCTCTGGTATCTCTTCTTGCTAATTCTACAGTTCCGTTTTCCATATCTCTAGCACCTATAGCTATACGCAATGGAACACCTTTTAGTTCGTATTCTGCAAATTTAAAGCCCGGACGTTGGGTGTCGCGGTCGTCATACTTTACTCTAATGTTTAGTGCTTTTAATTTTAGA
>CAZQFF010000034.1:0-6646 GCA_964592575.1 uncultured Pedobacter sp. | reverse complement strand
CGAATGGTTATGATGAAGCACTTTCTTTGCCAACTGAGGCGGCTGCAAAGGTAGCTTTGAGAACCCAACAGATTGTAGCTTTTGAAAGCGGTGTAACCGATACGGTGGATCCTTTAGCAGGTTCTTATTTTGTAGAGCAGTTAACGGAAGATATGGAGGCAGCGGCTTGGGCTTATATGGAGAAAATTGATGCAATGGGAGGATCAGTTCAGGCGATTGAGCAAGGTTATATTCAGCAAGAGATTTCGGATGCTGCTTATAGCTATCAATTAGAAGTAGAGTCAGGGGAACGAATTATCGTAGGCGTGAATAAATTTACGCAGGAAGCAGAAGAAATGCCTGATGTGATGCGTATAGACGAAAGTATTCGTGTTATTCAGCAAAATAAATTAGCGGCATTACGTCAAGAAAGAGATCAGGCAGCAGTGGAATTGAGTTTAAATAGATTGGAAGAGGCGGCTAATGGTTCGGAAAATTTAATGCCATTAATTATAGATGCCGTAGAGAAATACGCTACACTAGGGGAAATTTCTGATGTGTTCCGCAAAGTATTTGGGAACTATTAAATTCCTGTTAAAAAATAGTTATCCACACAAAAAATTTAGGTTAACAGGTTTATGATGATGACTAATAAGTAGTTACAAAATATTTCAAATTTTTGTTTTTTTTGTTGATAATTTTTTGAATATTCGATAACCCAAAAGGACGTATTCCAAGCCGTCTTTTTACTATTGAAAACCAACAAATTATAGAATACAAAATGGAAAAAACTTGTACAGAAGTATGGAAGAACTGTCTCCAAATCATAAGGGATAATATTCCGGGCCAAAGTTATAAAACTTGGTTCGAGCCAATATCAGCACTTAAGTTAGAGGGTAATGTTTTAACCATACAAGTTCCAAGTTTATTTTTCTATGAATGGTTAGAAGAACACTATGTGGGCTTGCTTCGTAAAACGGTTAAAAAGCAATTAGGTGAAGATGGTCGTTTGGAGTATAATATCGTTGTCGATAAGTCTTCAAACGCTAAGTCGCCATTCACGACAAATATGCCTTCTAATGGAAACGGTGCGGAGGCAAAAAATCAGTCGATGCCCATTCCTGTGGCTATCAATAAGGATATCAAAAATCCATTTATCATTCCAGGTTTAAAGAAGCTGAATGTAGATCCTCAGTTGAATCCGAATTATACCTTCGAGAATTACATTGAGGGAGATTGCAATCGCTTAGCGCGTTCAGCTGGTTATGCTGTAGCGGCTAAACCAGGTGGTACTTCTTTTAATCCATTGATGATTTATGGTGGGGTTGGATTAGGAAAGACCCATTTAGCTCAAGCTATCGGTAATGAAATTAAGCGAAACATGCCAGATAAATTGGTGATTTATGTGTCTTGTGAAAAGTTTTGCCAACAGTTTGTTGATTCCTTAAAGAACAATACGATCAATGATTTTGTGAATTTCTATCAGGCCATGGATGTAATCATTATGGATGATGTACATAATTTTGCTGGAAAAGAGAAAACACAAGATATATTCTTCCATATTTTCAATCATTTACACCAATCGGGTAAGCAGGTGATTTTGACTTCGGACAAGGCACCAAAAGATTTAGCGGGTTTAGAGGAGCGTTTATTGAGTCGTTTCAAATGGGGCTTGTCTGCTGATTTGCAAATTCCTGATCTAGAAACGAGAATTGCGATCTTAAAGAAAAAGATGTACGGGGATGGTATTGAATTACCGGCTGAGGTGATTGAATATGTCGCCCACAATATCGATAATAATGTTAGAGAATTAGAGGGGGCTATGGTTTCCTTATTAGCGCAATCCACTTTGAATAAAAAAGACATTGATTTGGCTTTGGCTAAGCAAATGTTGAAGAACTTTATCAAGAATACTTCAAAAGAGATTTCAATGGAGTATATTCAGAAGTTAGTATGTGAGTATTTTGAAGTACCCGTTGATATGGTGAAATCGCAGACACGTAAACGTGAAATTGTGCAAGCTCGTCAAATCTCGATGTATTTATCAAAAAGTCATACTAAATCTTCCTTGAAAACTATCGGGGCATTCTTTGGAGGCCGTGACCACAGTACGGTTATTTACGCCTGCCAAACGGTAGAAGATTTGATTGAAACCGATAAGAAGTTTAAAACTTATGTTAATGACATACAAAAGAAGCTTAAAATGAGTTAAGCTTCTTTTATAAATACTGTTTTAGTATTTCTTGGCGATGAAAGTTTACGAGGTGTACAACTTTATGCTTATCTGCCAATTCTTGATAAAGAAGATCGAGCTTGGCCGCTATTTGGGCATTTCTTTCGGGGCTTAATCCTAATTCGTAAAAAAGGTATTCACTAAGACTGTCTAATTTTTCTGGACCTAAATCCGTTTGCATTAGCCAGTCTTGAAATTCCTCTAGGTTATAGCTGTTTAAAATTTCAGGATCTAAATGAAAGTATTCTTTGAGGGTTTGATTGAAAATTTGTTCGGCTTCTTTTAGTTTACCCTCTAACTTTAGGCCCATAATTTTAGCTAAAACTAAAGCTAGTTTTTCAATTTCTGCGCTTAACAAATCCTTCCTGATCATTTAATTTCTTTTGTAATGATAAATAAGCTTAGTTCTTAGCTGGTGATAGGACTACCAGGAGCCACTGCTACCACCACCACCAAAGCTACCGCCTCCAAAACCTCCAAATCCACCACCGCTTCCTCCGAAGCCACCGCCTCCAAATCCATTTCCACGACTTCCTCCACGACCGCCTCCTAAGAGTAGACCCCAGAATAGACCTTCGGCCATGCCGCGTCCGGTGAAAACTTCATTTCCTCCACCGCCACCACCTTTACGGCCAATGATGAAGATGAGTACAACAATGATGATAACGATTAATCCAGCGCCTCCTCGGTTAACTGGGTTTTGCGCTTTTTTTCGATCGCTTTTATATTCTCCTTTGATTAAAGAAATGATGGAGTTTGTGCCGGCTTCTATTCCTTGATAATAATTGCCTTCTTTGAAATAAGGCTTGATGTCATTTTCAATGATTCTTTTCGTATAGATATCGGGAAGTGCGCCTTCTAAGCCATAGCCAGTTTGGATAGATAACTTTCTATCGCCGATAGCTACCAGTAAAATAACCCCATTATTTTTTCCTTGACTTCCTACGCCCCATTTTCTGCCTAATTCTAAAGCGTACTCATTAATGTCATAGTCGCCTACTGTCTTAACCAGCACTACTGCAATTTGATTAGAAGTAGAATCATCGAAGGCGATTAACTTTTGTTCAAGCTGAGCAATTTGTTGGCTGCTTAAGGTATTGGTGAAATCATTGACTAATCTTTGTTGATTAGCAGGAAATTCTTGCGCAAATCCCGTAAAGAAATTGGCAAAGCTTAAAAGTACTAGGAAAAGATATTTCAATTGAGGTTTCATTAATTAGGCTAGTGTTTCGGCTTTATTTAAATATACGATTTCATTTGGCAATTCATTGATGTCGCCGCTTTGATAAGGAAAATATAGGGCTAGTTTTTCACCAGCAAGCTTAATGCCTGCCACTATGCCCTCGGCTAAATTACCTGCCATGAAATGAGCGCGCATGGCCACTTTAGTGGTTTCCCAAAAATCTGTAGGTACCACATCATTAATGCCCTTGTCTCCGATAATGGCAAATTTATGATCTTCGTAAGCTAAATAAATGAGTACACCATTTTTTTGGACAGTACTGTCCATTTCTAAATCGTAGAAATACTTGAGCGCACTTTCTTTAGGATCGTTTTTACAATATTTTTCAATAGCAATGCGGATTTCTCCGGAGGTATTGCTTTCTGCTTCGGCTATAGCTTGAGTGATTAGCTCTTGTTCTTCGGTATTAAAGATAGACATGTTATTGACTTTAATTTAAAAAGGGGGTGTAGGCAGATGTGCTTTCACCCCATTAGTTTTATTAATCGAATGATACAGTAGGTGCAGCGCTTGCGCCTTCTTCAGCTTGGAAAGCTGCTTTTTTAGTGAATCCGAACATTCCTGCAAATAAATTAGTAGGGAAGGAACGTACAGTGGTGTTATAAGTTTGAACAGACTGATTAAAGTCTTTTCTAGCTACTGTAATTCTATTTTCTGTGCCTTCTAATTGAGCGGATAGTTCAGAAAATTGCTGTGTAGCTTTTAAAGTTGGGTAATTTTCGGTTAATACCATTAATTTACCTAAGGCTTGAGTAATCTGTCCTTGTGCGGCTTGGTATTTTTGCATGTTCTCTTCAGTTAATTTATCTGGATCAACTGTAATTTTGCTTGCACTTGCTCTAGCTTCAATAACAGCTGTTAAGGTTTCTTGCTCAAAATTAGCAGCGCCTTTAACTGTATTCACCAAATTTGGAATTAAATCCGCTCTTCTTTGGTATTGAGTTTCTACATTACTCCACTTGGTGCTTACATCTTCGTCCATTTTAACCAAATTGTTATAGCCATTGCATCCACCAACTATAGTGAATAAAACAACCACTCCGATAATTACAAATACAATTTTTTTCATTTTTTGTAAGATTTAGATTTTTATTTCTTTTTAGATAGCAATTCTTATGCCTTGTTACTTTTTTAGCAGTTTTTCTGCCAAACTGCCATGCTGGCTTGTTGCGAATATAACTTTTAATTTTATTAACTTTGTTTTATTCGGGATAAAAACCTGACGATTTATGATTAAAGAAATAGAAATTACCCTTGCCCCTGAATTTCATCAGGAGGATATAGCGATTCGACAAGCTATCCTTGAAAAACTACGTTTAAAAAAAGCAACTGAATTTGATTATCAGATTTTAAAAAGCTCTATTGATGCGCGCTCCAGAAAAGTAGTGTATAGGATGCAGGTAAAAGTAGGGCTAGGTGAAAGTTTAGATAAATCAATTGGGGTATATGATTTTAATTTCATAGCCGCTGATGCACCTACTGTTTTGATAATTGGAGCTGGTCCGGCGGGTTTGTTTGCGGGATTAGAATGTATTCGTTTAGGCTACAAGCCAATAATTATCGAAAGAGGTAAAGATGTGAAACAGCGAAGAAGAGATTTGGCCGCCATCAATAAGCAAGGTTTAGTCAATACAGAATCTAATTATTGTTTTGGTGAAGGTGGTGCTGGAACCTATTCCGATGGTAAATTATATACTCGATCTAATAAGCGTGGAGATATTCAACAGGTTTTACAAATTTTTGTACAGCATGGGGCTGATGAAGATATTTTGATTGATGCGCGGCCGCATATTGGCACGAATAAACTACCACATATTATTACCGCTATTAGAGAAAGTATTCTAGCTGCGGGTGGGGAAATTCATTTTAACACGAAAATGACGGACATTTTAGTTCAAGACCAAGAGGTGAAGGGTATTCAAGTGGCCGATGGTCGTGAGTTTTTTGCTCCTCATTTAATTTTAGCTACAGGTCATTCCGCACATGATATTTATCATCTATTATATAATAAAGGAATTTCGGTAGAAGCGAAGCCCTTTGCTTTAGGGGTTCGGATAGAACATCCGCAGACTTTAGTTGATGCGGCACAGTATCATTGCGCACTTAGATCAGATTATTTGCCGCCGGCTTATTATAGTTTAGTGGAGCAGGTTGATGGGCGTGGGGTTTTCTCTTTTTGTATGTGTCCTGGCGGTATTATTGCGCCATGTGCTACCGATGAAGAAGAAATTGTGGTCAATGGATGGTCGCCTTCGAAACGAAATAATCCCTTTGCGAATTCTGGGACAGTAGTACAAATCAATTTAGAAGATGTTCCAGGGGAGCATCCCTTGCGGCTTTTGGCTTTTCAGCAAGAAATCGAAAAGCGTGCTTTTAAACTAGGAGGGGGTAAATTGGTAGCGCCTGCACAACGCATGATTGATTTTGTACAAAAAAGAGTTTCGCTTGATTTACCAAAGAACTCTTATTTGCCAGGAACACGTTCTGTAGACCTATGGGAGGTACTGCCTGATTTTGTGGCGGAAAGTTTAGCCGGGGCTTTGCCTAAGTTTGGCCAAAAAATGAAGGGCTATTATTCTAATGAGGCTATTTTGGTTGGGGTAGAAAGTCGAACTTCTTCTCCAGTGCGTATTCCTAGAGATAAAAGCTCTTTTCAGCATCCCGAAATTAAAGGTTTGTATCCTTGTGCAGAAGGCGCAGGTTATGCCGGAGGAATTATTTCGGCAGCTATTGATGGTATTAATTGTGTGAAAGCAATTGCATTAAATAAATAACGATGAAAAAGACATTAATTATTGGAGCGAGTACCGATCCAGAAAGATATGCAAACAAGGCAGCGCATATGTTAACTAAGTTTGGACACCCTATCGTGAATGTTGGTATTAAAAAAGGTGAAGTAGCTGGAGTGCCTATTGAAAAGCCTGAAGAAATTCATCAGGATATAGATACCATTACCTTATATATAGGACCAGCTTTACAAGATTCCTATAAAGATTATATACTTAAAACAAATCCAAAGCGTGTAATTTTTAATCCTGGCACTGAAAATCCAAATTTAGAACAGTTTTTAACGGATCATCATATAGGCTTTGAAGAGGCCTGTACTTTGGTTTTACTGAGTACGGGTCAGTTTTAGTATATATATAGTATATACCTAATTCGCTTTTTCCCGAAGGTTTTTCGGTGATTTA
>CAZQFF010000033.1:0-6885 GCA_964592575.1 uncultured Pedobacter sp. | reverse complement strand
CGTTTGGTTTAGTCATATGGTTGTTTAGTTTGGTTCTAGGTTAATAATCTGCAATGGGAGGTTTATTATAATAAGCTTCTATTTCTGCCTTTGTAGGTGTTTTTACTGGTCTAACCAAGCGTATCCCTACAAATGGTGCTTCTGGAAACCACCAATTACTTTTAGGAATTTGAGGGTCAATTTGTTTCCAGCTAGATTGCGATTGCATTCTAATGGTTGAATTAATATCTGCTGCTTTATCTTCATAAGATCCTCCTCTAATTACATGAGGATATAATTTAGTAGGAACAGAAACAGGATTTTTCACATCCCCTTTTGCTTTTCGTTGTTGGTAGGCATCAGCTAGGTATTGGTCGTAAGTCCACTCAGCAACATTTCCATACATATCAAAAAATCCCCATGCATTGGGTTTCTTTTTACCCACTTCTTGAGTTTTACCACCACTATTTTCTTTAAACCATGCATAATCTGCCAACGTTGCTGGAGCATCAAAAAAATAATCTGAATCTTTTCCCGCTTTACTTGCATATTCCCACTCTGCTTCTGTTGGTAATCTATAGAACACACCTGTTCTTGTGTATAACCATTTGCAAAACTGAATGGCATTATAATGCGTCATCGCTAAGGCTGGAAAATTTTCCTTCCCCATTCCAAAGGTCATATCTAAATAAGGTTTAGTAGGCCTGGTTACAGCATCTACCCCTTCAGGTAATGCTCCATTATTACTACTAAGTTCATAATCCTTGTAAACAAAAAGCTCATATAAATCCCATGTAATCTCATGGCTACTCATCCAAAATGCATCTAACTTAACTTCGTGTTTTGGCTGTTGGTCAGGAGCGCCTTGGTTACTTCCCATTTTAAAACTACCTTCTGGAACCGCTATCATATGAAACGCCACTTTGGTGCCTTCAATTTTTTGAGTATAGTTTTGTGCAGAGGTACCTTGAGCGCCTAAAAATAGACAGAGCGCAACAAGCCATAAGTATTTCATATTTAATCTTTTTATTTCCTAAAGTAAGATTCAACAATTGTAAATCAAAATTTTAAAGATTCAGAATTTGTATATCCAAGAGTTTACGTGAAAATCGTTCTTTTCTTCTTAATTTCAGCCCCAAATTAAGCACATTGATATGAAATTAGAACAGCTAAAGATTGCCTATGTATGTTATAAAGATGTAGGAACTTTTGATTCGCCTGTTGAAGATGAAGAATCGGTATTATTTAACTTCCTAATAGATAAAGGCCTACAGTTAACCAAAGTGATTTGGAATGATGAAACTGTAAATTGGAGAAATTTTGACTTGGCTATATTAAAATCGCCATGGGATTATTTTGAAAACATAGATGCCTTTTACAGTTGGCTACAGCATTTAGACGATATACAATTACCTTTATTAAACCCAACTTCAACTGTTAAATGGAATGCTGACAAACATTATTTGGAAGAAATTGCTAAATCAGGACTCCCTGTAATTCCTACTTCTTATTTAGAAAAAGGTAATTCATTAGATTTAGAAACTTTCTTTTCTGCTATTGCAAGTGAACAAGTTATTGTAAAACCCTGTGTAAGTGGTGGATCCTTCCATACTTTTAAAGTAGATACGGAAAATAAAACAGAAGTAATTGCTAAAGTAGAGCAATTGCAACCTGAAATGGCTTTTATGGTACAACCTTTTATCAAAGAAGTGCAGACAGAAGGCGAATGGTCGTTATTATTTTTCAATGGAAAATTCAGTCATTGTTTATTAAAGAAGGCAAAATCTGGTGATTTCAGGGTACAACATTTCTTAGGTGGAACCATACATCCAAAACTCCCCTCTGTTGAAATGCTCACCGCAGCTCAGCAATATGTAGATCAATTTGCTAAAGATTGTCTTTATGCTAGAGTAGATGGAGTTATGATTGATGGTACTTTTACGCTGATGGAATTGGAATTGATTGAACCTTATATGTTTCTATTTACACATGAAAATGGCTATGAAAATTATTTCCAAGCATTGAAACAGAAGCTGGAGAATTTCGCCTAAAAATAAATGAACCAACCGGATTTTTTTTAGATACATTCTTTAAAATTGTACAGAACATACCAAATTAAGTATATTTAAATGCAACAAATTGGTTCTCTGAAATTTATGGAAAAAAAAACAGTAGCATTTATTCTTCTTATTATCCTTTCAGGATGTAAAAAAGATGTCGTTATAAAACAACAGCCTAAATTTGATAAAATATTAATATTAGGGAACAGCATCACCCATTCTAAACCTGACCCTAGTATTGGGTGGCTAGGCGACTGGGGAATGGCGGCGAGTGCAAGAGAGAAAGACTTTGTGCACTTATTAGCACAAAAATTTAAAGCGTCTCATCTTTCATCAACTTTAGATTTTAAAAATATTTCCGATTTTGAAAACAGCTTTTGGAAATACAAATTAGATAATCTCGATACTTTTACAGCTGAAAAATACGATTTACTAATCCTCAGAATTGGAGAAAATGTTTCAATCGATTCGCTGGCTAAACACGATTTTAAAATTGCATACAGAAAACTGATTGAAAATTTTCAAGTTAGAAATCCAAAAATTAAAATCCTTTGTGTGCCATCCTTCTGGGATCAACCACAAGTTGAAGAATTGATCATTCAAGTAGCAAATGAAAAAAACATCCCGACAACCATGTTAAAATCACTTTCCTACGAAATCACCAATACAGCCTGGGGTTTATTCTCTAACTTTGGAGTAGCTACACATCCTTCCGATAAAGGGATGCAGGGAATAGCTGATCGGATTTGGAATAAACTTCAAACAGATCCCTATTTCCGCCCTTAACTCCCTTTTCGCGATCAAATGTCACAATATTATATAATGTTTATTTTCGCTAATCCATATGACATAATTCCACATCTTATTAAGGGAAATTTTCATTTATTTGACCAAAAAAAAGAATGAGTATACTATTTTCACAACTATCATTAAAAAAGCAGACTTTACAAACACGATTGGTTGTCTCACCTATGTGTCAATATAGCGCCACGGATGGTTTTGCCAACAATTGGCATTTGGTACATTTGGGCCAATTCGCAATAGGCAAAGCCAGCACCATAATTCAAGAAGCAACTGCAGTAGTTCCTGAAGGAAGAATTTCTTATGGAGATTTAGGACTTTGGAAAGATGAACAAATACCCGCATTAAAGGAGATTGTAGATTTTGTACACGATCAGGGTGCTCTAATTGGCATCCAGCTGGCTCACGCAGGTCGCAAAGCTTCCACAGAAAAGCCTTGGATATCACGTTCACAACTTGCGCCAACACACGAGAATGGTTGGCAGACTGTAGGGCCTTCTCCTCTACCCTTTCATGACAAGGATCACGCACCCAAAGAAATAACTCTTGATGAGGTAAAGGACCTAGTTCAAGCCTTTCAAAACGCCGCACTACGTGCAGTAAATGCGGGATATGACATTATAGAAATACACGGAGCCCATGGTTACCTTATTCACCAATTTTTGTCACCACTTTCTAACCTGCGAACAGATGCCTATGGTGGTTCTTTTGAAAACAGAGCACGATTATTAATTGAAATAGTAGAGGCCGTAAAGGCAGTACTTCATCATCAGTCGCTTTGGCTACGCATTTCTGCTACCGACTGGGCGGAAGGCGGATGGGATATTGAAGAGGCTGTGCGCCTAGCAAAACTTGTAGAATCTCTTGGCGTAGAAGTTATTGATGTATCTTCTGGAGGGAATGTACGTCATCAAAACATTCCAATTAATGAAAATTATCAGGTGCCATTTGCAGAACGTATTAAGCAAGAAACCAATTTAATTACTGGAACAGTAGGCTTAATAAAAACTGCTGAGCAAGCAGAAACAATATTAAAAAAAGAGAAGGCAGATCTTATTTTTATAGCAAGAGGGTATTTACAAAATCCACATTTAACCACCCAATTTGCTAGAGATTTAGGCGTGGATATTGACTGGCTACCGCAATACGAAAGAGGCAATGATACGCTCCAGAGGAGTCTCTATGGGATTATACGGAGCGAACGTAGTGAATCGAATATTTCTCTACGATAATACTTTATAGATCCTAAGCTCCATTGCATTCCGCTCCAGGATGACGAATTACTCGATAATTCCTATGCACCCTGCTATCGGCCTTCTAAAAATTGTGTTAAAGAAATCAAAAGCCAGATTCTATTTCTCAAAATAGACTGTCTGAGCGAAGCGAGTTTCTATTTTGCCAATTGGTTATTTTGATTTTTAGCAATTTTTAGGTAGCCTTGATGTTTATTTATAGTCTTAATGTTTTTCAAAGGCATTCATGCTTTCGCTGAAGCTCAGGTTACTTCTTTTTCATCAAGACCTGTGTAGCAAGCTACACTGCCTTAAAACTATGTAAATCCGTGTAAAAAAAGAAGAAGCCCCTCCCACGACAACGAGCGGGAAGAAAGCCTATAGCAATGGCAATTACTTTATTGCATGTTATAGTCTAAATTTAGCATAGTAAAGTTAAAAATCATCCATTTACTATCCAGTTTTGACATTTTGTTCTTCATACTTCTTTCTGCCCCATTTCATAAAAAAGCGAAAGAGTAAATTAGCCAACACTCCTGCAAACAGACAAAACCAAAAACCCATTTTAAGAGGATTAAATGTCCCAAAATCGGTAATTATAATAAACCAAAATGTTGTATATATTATCGAAATAAAAAAATTAGATAATAGCTTTACAATTAGATTTTTCATATTCTAGATTAAGGGTTACAAGAGTTAAAAAATTCCCAACCAATCGCGCCAACAGCTCCGGAAATAAACCCACCAGTAAAAATATCATTTTTCTATTCATTATAAATATGTTTAGTTTAGATTTCTAATATATATATACTCCACCTATTAAATTACACAAAACAGCTAGAAAATTACACCAAATTAATTTTCACGAAATCAGCAATGCTATTGCTTAGGTTGAATAAACATATAATCAATATTCTTTTCCCGTAATACGAAGGAGGCAAGGAAACATTGTAATGTATTCAAAATCAAATCAATTTTAGAAATTCACAATGATACGCTCCAGAGGAGTCTCTATGGGATTATACTGAGCGAATGTAGTGAGTCGAATGTTTCTCAACGATAATACTTTATAGATCCTTCGCTCCATTGCATTCCACTTTAGGATGACGAATTAGGATGACGATTTGGTGAACTTCAATACTAGGATGACAACCATAAAAATGCCCCCAATAAGTGTCTAACTTTTTGGGGGCAGTGCAAATATCGGGGGGCTTATCTATTTTAGGCTTACTCTACATTGCCTTCTTCTTTCTTTTTCTTTTTAGATTCCTTTTTATGAGCAATGGTTATCTGACTTGACTCTTTATCAAAATCCAATTCTAAAGTATCGCCATCAGAAATATCGCCTTTAAGTATTTCCTCAGCGATTGGATCTTCTAAATATTTCTGAATAGCACGCTTTAGCGGTCGCGCTCCAAAAGCAGCATCAAATCCCTTTTCAGCAATAAAATCTTTAGCTTCATCAGTAAGTTTTACTTGAAAACCTAAGCCTTTAATTCTACTAAATAAACCAGCTAATTCAATATCAATAATTTTGAAAATATCTGATTTCTGTAAGCTATTAAATACAACTACATCGTCTACTCTATTTAAAAACTCTGGCGCAAAAGCTTTTTTCAAGGCATTTTCAATAACACCTTTTGAGTGTGCATCTACTTGATTTGCTTTAGCCGTAGTGGTAAAACCAACACCTTGACCGAAATCTTTTAATTGTCGAGCTCCAATATTAGAAGTCATAATAATGATAGTATTCCTGAAATCAACTTTACGACCCAACGAGTCTGTTAGCTGACCTTCGTCTAATACCTGTAATAAGATATTAAACACATCAGGATGTGCTTTTTCAATCTCATCCAATAAAATTACTGCATAAGGCTTACGTCTTACTTTTTCGGTTAACTGTCCGCCTTCTTCATAACCTACATATCCCGGAGGCGCGCCAACTAATCTAGAAACCGCAAATTTTTCCATATACTCACTCATATCTATCTGTATAAGTGCGTCGTCTGAATCGAACATAAATCTGGCCAACTCTTTAGCTAATTCTGTTTTACCCACTCCAGTAGGGCCTAAGAAAATAAACGACCCAATTGGTTTTTTAGGATCTTTTAAACCCGCTCTAGTACGTTGAATAGCTTTGGTAAGTTTTTTAATAGCATCGTCCTGGCCAATAATTTTCTTAGCAACAGTTTCGTACATCCCCAACAATTTCATGCTGTCGGTTTGTCCAACTCGTTGTACCGGAATACCGGTCATCATCGCAACAACCTCGGCTACATTATCTTCACTAACGGTATATCTATTATTTTTTGTTTCAGCTTCCCAAGCAGCCTTAGCTTTTTCCAATTCTTCTAAAAGATTCTTTTCAGTATCTCTAAGTTTTGCTGCTTCTTCGTATTTCTGACTTTTAACTACTTGCGTTTTTTCAACTTTAATAGCTTCAATCTTATTTTCTATTTCAATTATATTCTCTGGAACATGAATATTGGTTAAATGTACTCTAGATCCAGATTCATCTAATGCATCTATCGCTTTATCAGGTAAAAACCTATCGGTAATATATCTTGATGTTAAAGCCACACAAGCTTTAATTGCTTCATCAGAATAAATTACACCATGATGATCCTCATATTTACTTTTAATTCTGTTCAATATTTCAATGGTTTCATCTGGCGTAGCTGGCTCAATCATTACTTTCTGGAATCTACGATCCAATGCACCATCTTTTTCAATAAACTGACGGTATTCGTCTAAAGTTGTAGCACCAATACATTGAACTTCGCCTCTTGCTAAAGCCGGTTTAAACATATTAC
>CAZQFF010000032.1:0-7255 GCA_964592575.1 uncultured Pedobacter sp. | reverse complement strand
ACCAGGGACCAAAAGATTATGAGTCTTCTACTCTAACCGACTGAGCTATAGGCGCCGCATTTCGGTATTGGAAATACAGTTGCGAAATTATCAATTTATTAGGAAATTCAAAAGATTTAATGATATTTTCTCTATTTTTTTTCAACTAGGTTTCTAGAAATTGAAAATGGAATTAAATTTTAAAATTGGGTTTTATTGTATATTTGTAGCTATGAGAAGCGATATTAAAAATATAATTTTCGATTATGGAAATGTCATCTTTGACATCAACTTTTCTAATGCACAAAAGGCCTTTGAGGCTTTAGGTGTAGAAAATGTTAGTCATTTTTTTTCTCACGCGGGTCAGCACCCATTATTTGATAGTTTTGATCGCGGATTGATTTCTAGATATGATTTTTTTAATGGCATTCGATTAGCTGCTAAAGATTATACCTTAACAGATGCGGCTATTCAAGACGCCTGGAATTCTTTATTATTGGGCGTTCATGCTCAAAATCATGAGGTATTACTGGAAGTAAAACAGCATTACAAGAGCTTTCTATTGAGTAATAATAATGAAATTCATTATGAATGGATATTAGAACACTTACAAAGCGTGCATGATTTGTCAGGTTTAGATCCTTTTTTTGAAAAGATGTATTTATCCCATCAAGTAGGTATTAGAAAACCTGATATTGCAATTTTCGAGAAGATATTAAAAGAAAATGATTTATCTGCTGATGAAACCTTATTTATAGATGATAGCCCTCAACATTTAATTACGGCGAAAGAATTAAGTATTCATACTTTATTAATGGATAAAAGCCCTTCTATGCTGAAAGATGTTTTAATTGAAGCACAAATTTTGTAATTTAGATTATGGCCACTAAGAAATTCCGCAATTTACAAGAGTTCTATCCCTTCTATTTAAGTGAACATCAAAATAGTACTTCTCGTGTTTTACACTTTATAGGTACTTCATTAGTGTTTATTAGTTTGTTCAGTGCTATTTTATTTCATGAATGGCGATTTTTTGCGGCTATTCCATTTTTAGGTTATGGATTTGCTTGGATAGGACATTTCTTTTTTGAGAAAAATAAACCGGCTACTTTCCAATATCCCCTATTTAGTTTAATGAGTGACTTTAAACTATTTTTTGATTTGTTGTTTGGACATCAAAAATTTAAGCTCTAATTTTTTAATAGATATATCATAAAAGCATAAGCTTTATATATACAAATTAAATAGAATATAGATTTTGTCTATGTAGTCATAAATAAAAGTACTTTGACTAAATCAAATATCTCCCGTATCTTTAAGGTATTAAATGAATAATTTAAGGGTAATTACTATATAAAAGTAGTCGTTACTTTAACGTATAAAAATTATAAAATAATGGAAAACAACTCTAATGACATCAGCAAGTGCCCATTCCATAGTGGTGGAGCAATTACGCACAATGTAAGTAGTCAGGGTACCAATAACAAAGATTGGTGGCCGAATCAACTACGTTTAGATATGCTTCGTCAGCATTCAACTAAAACTGACCCTATGGGTGAAGATTTTAATTATGCTGAAGAATTTGCAAAACTAGATTTAGCTGCAATTAAGAAAGACTTACATGACTTAATGACCAATTCTCAAGATTGGTGGCCAGCCGATTTTGGTCATTATGGTCCATTATTCATTCGTATGGCATGGCACAGTGCTGGAACTTATCGTATTTTCGATGGTCGCGGTGGAGCAGGTCAAGGTCAACAACGTTTTGCGCCATTAAACAGCTGGCCTGATAACGTGAACTTAGATAAAGCGCGTCGTTTATTATGGCCAATTAAGCAAAAATATGGCAAGAAAATTTCTTGGGCAGATTTATTAGTCTTAACTGGTAATGTGGCTTTAGAATCTATGGGCTTCAAAACTTTTGGTTTTGCGGGTGGACGTGCAGACGTTTGGGAAGCGGATAACACAACCTATTGGGGTACAGAAAAAACTTGGTTAGGTGGTCAAGAACGCTATAATAAAGCTAATCAAGCTGCGGCAGATATGAATGCTAGAGATTTAGAGAATCCTTTAGCAGCCGTACAAATGGGTTTAATTTATGTTAATCCAGAAGGTCCGGAAGGAAATCCTGATCCAATTGCAGCGGCTAAAGATATCCGTGATACTTTTAAACGTATGGCTATGGATGATGAAGAAACTGTAGCTTTAATTGCTGGTGGTCACACTTTTGGAAAAACTCACGGTGCTGGTGATGCTGCATTAGTTGGAGAAGCTCCTGAAGGTTCAGAAATGGAAAATCAAGGTTTAGGTTGGGCTAGTAGTTTTGGTAAAGGAAAAGCGGAAGACACTATCTCTTCAGGTTTAGAAGTTACTTGGACAACAACACCTACACAATGGAGCAATAATTTCTTTGAAAACTTATATAACTATGAGTGGGAATTAACTAAGAGCCCGGCTGGTGCTTATCAATGGGTAGCTAAAAATGCAGAACCAACAATTCCGCATGCTTTTGATGCTAACAAGAAAATCCTTCCAACAATGCTAACAACGGATTTATCTTTAAGATTTGATCCAGCATATGATAAAATTTCTAGACGTTTCTTAGAAAACCCAGATCAATTTGCAGATGCCTTTGCACGTGCTTGGTTTAAATTAACCCACCGTGATATGGGTCCGAAATCAAGATATTTAGGTCCTGAAGTACCTGCAGAAGATTTAATTTGGCAAGATCCTATTCCGGCTGTTAATCACCCATTAGTTTCAGAAGCTGATGTAGAAACATTAAAAGCTAAAGTACTAGCTTCTGGTTTATCTGTATCAGAATTAGTTGGAACAGCTTGGGCTTCTGCATCAACTTTCCGTTCGTCTGATAAACGTGGTGGTGCTAATGGTGCTCGTGTTCGTTTAGCTCCTCAACGTTACTGGCAAGTAAATAATCCTGCGCAATTATCTAAAGTATTAGACGTATTAACAAGCATTCAAACTGACTTTAATAATACGGCAACAGGTGGTAAAAAAATCTCTATGGCTGATTTAATTGTATTGGCTGGTGCTGCAGGAATTGAACAAGCTGCTAAAAATGGTGGTTTCGATATTAAAGTGCCATTTACGCCAGGACGTAATGACGCTAGTCAAGAGCAAACAGATGTAGAATCAATTGCTGTGCTTGAGCCAATTGCGGACGGTTTCCGTAACTATATTAAAGGTAAATTAATGGTTGCAACTGAAGAATTATTAATTGACAAAGCTCAATTATTAGATTTAACAGCACCTGAAATGACCGCTTTAATTGGTGGATTCCGTACGATTAATATCAATTATGATGGCAGCAAACAAGGTGTATTCACTAAAAACGAAGGTACTTTATCAAACGATTTCTTTGTAAACCTATTAGATATGGGAACGCAATGGAAAGCAAAATCTGAGCATCGTGAAGTGTTTGAAGGTTTCGATCGTCAATCTGGCGATTTGAAATGGACAGCTACACGCGCTGATTTAGTTTTTGGTTCACATGCTGAGCTTCGTGCCATTGCTGAAGTTTATGCGGCTAATGATGCAAAAGAAAAATTCGTTAAGGATTTTGTGGCGGCATGGAATAAAGTAATGAACGCTGATCGTTTTGATTTAGCTTAAATCAATCCTAAAGTTTAAATTAATAAAACTTTCACATAATTAAAGGGGTCTCTTCAAGGAGATCCCTTTTTTTGTATCGAATAATTTTTATTGTTCATAAATAAATGCATCTTTGTACAAGATGTTACAAAAAACTCAACATATAAGTTCCCTTTATATATGGCCAACTCAGGCGATGGTTTTTGTAATTGCACAAAGTTTAGCTTTTACCTTAAAGCAGAACAAAGCTTATCTAAGTTAATTCCCCGGTATCTATTAACATTTTAATGCTCCGGGGTTGAATTAATCCAGGTTATTATCCTTTATTAAATCCTATTTTATTATGGAAAAGAAAGCAATATTACTTTCAAAAAGTGATTACAAATTTTTGAACGAACATTTAGAAAAAGCAGTAATGAGTGACTATAACAAGTCTAGATTACGTGAAGAAGTTAAGGGTGCACAAATCTTTGAAGATGATTTATTACCACAGGATGTCGTTTCCTTAAATTCTCAAGCAAAAATTAAAAGCTTAGATTCTGATCAAGAATTTGTCTTTACTTTAGTTAAACCTAAAGATGCTAACATCAAGGAAAAAAAAGTATCGATTTTCGCACCTATTAGCATTGCTTTATTAGGATATCAAACCGGTGATGAAATTCAATGGGAAATGCCTGATGGCATTAAATCGTTCCGCATTATAGAAGTTAAGCGAATAGAAGAATAATTTATAGCTATAACAATCAAAAAAGGAGAGCTTTAGATAGCTCTCCTTTTTTTCTCTTTACTAATTAAATTCAATTCTCTACCTGTTTGACCAGCCACAGATGTATTTTCCTGAGCTCTTCTAAATAAGTACGGCATAACGGCTTTAATAGGCCCATAAGGCACATACTTAGTAACATGATAATTAGCATTAGCTAAATTAAAACTTAAATTATCAGACATCCCCAAAAGTTGTGCAAAATAAACATGAGGATGATTTACTGGAATTTGATGTTTATGCATGAGCTCAGTTAAACACTTGCAACTTTCTTCATTATGCGTCCCACAAACAAAAGCGATTCCCTTTATATTCTCTATACAAAAACTTAAAGTAGCATTATAATCGGTATCAGTAGCTTGCTTATCTTTTTGAATTGGAGAGGGATATCCCATTTCGAAAGCTCGCTTGCGCTCTTTTTCCATGTAAGCTCCACGCACCATTTTAACCCCTAACAAAAATCCTTTTTCTTGTGCCAGCTTAAAATCCTTTTTAAGGCCTTCCAGTTTATCATGACGATAAATTTGATAAGTATTATAAACAATAACGCGCTCTTTGTTAAAACGCTCCATCATTTCCATAGCCAAAGCATCTATAGTGTCTTGAATCCAAGTTTCTTCGGCATCGATCATAATAGGAACACCTTTTTGATAAGCCGTTTCACAAATTTTTAAGCATCTTGCTTTAACTTTAGCATATTCTAAAGCTTCAACATCAGTTAAAACTTGCTTAGCATCAAGTTTCTCTAATAAGGCAAAACGCCCAATACCGGTAATTTTAAAAACCGTTAATGGAATCCTTGGATCACCATCCGCACGAATTATAGTTCGTATAATTTCTTGACTTGTAGCCTCAAAGACTTCTTCCTCTTCCTCTCCTTCTACTGAATAATCTAAAATAGTACCGACCTTACCTTCATGCAACTGACTAATAGTATGTTCACATTCTTCAATGGTTTCTCCTCCACAAAAATGCTGAAAAATGGTTGGCTTTATGGCCCAATTTAAAGGTACTCCAATATTTAGCATAAAATTGGTTATAGGAGGGCCAACCTGAGTTAGAAAATTTGATCCAATGACTTTAAAAAGCCAATATGCTTTTTTTAATTCTGCATTTGATTTCTGTCTGAAAGCAATTTCAGTATTATCAAAATTGATTTTGGGCTCGGCTTTATTGTCCATAGAAGGATATTGATTTATATTTATACAAAAATAAAAATTCGCTTCAGACTAACATCAATACGGAGGTAAAAAAGTGTAAATTTGTATACCTAAAACATGAGTTTAGGTTTTAAATGAAAGACGATGATTGAATTTAAATTAGAAGGCGAATTTATTCCATTAATTGCCTTACTTAAAGTTACAGGCCTGGTAAATAGTGGTGGTGAAGCACAAGCTTATGTAGAGGATGGATTAGTGAAGTGCAATGGTGAAATAGACTATCGCAAACGCTTGAAAGTTAAAGTTGGTGATAAAATTGAGTTTTTCGGGAAAGTTATTCAAGTCGTTTAAATTAAACATCGCATGCAAGTATTAGAATCTCAAGGACATCAGCTATATTTTGAAAACAAGCTTCAAGAACTACCCAAATATATTGAAAGAGGAAATTACTCTAAAGTATTTGTTTTCGTCGATAGTCATACCTCAGTACATTGCTTACCCCTATTTCAAGAATTTCTGGAAGGATTTTCTAATTTTGATGTCATTGAAACTGATGCAGGAGAGGAAAACAAAAATATTGACTTTTGTATCGGTATTTGGAAAACGCTTTTAGATTTTAATGCCGACAGAAAGAGCTTATTAATCAATTTAGGTGGTGGTGTCATTACCGATATGGGGGGGTTTATCGCTTCAACTTATAAGCGTGGCATAGATTTCATCAATATCCCAACAAGCTTATTAGCTCAAGTGGATGCTTCTATTGGAGGAAAAACAGGTATAGATTTAGACGCGGTGAAGAATATGGTCGGTACATTTGCCCTACCACAAGCCGTCTTTATAGAATCTAAATTTTTGCAAAGTCTTCCTGAGAGAGAGTGCTTAGCTGGTTTTGCCGAAATGATTAAACATGCTTTGATTGCTGATAAGGATTATTTACAGGCACTTAAAAATGCTAATTATAGAAATTTAGATCCTGAATTAGTTAGGCGTTCTGTAGAAATTAAACGTCATATCGTTCAACAAGATCCTTTAGAAAAAGGCATGCGAAAAATATTGAATTTTGGCCACACTATCGGACATGCTTTAGAAACACATTCCTTAAACCGGGATAAACAGCCTTTAAACCATGGTGAAGCTATAGCTATTGGTATGATCTTAGAGGCTTATTTATCATTTAAGCATTATGGTTTAACAGAATCAGCTTATTTAGAAATTAAAGAATATATCCAATCCTTATATCCAGCTTATCAGTTTTCTAAAGCTAATTTCAAGTCGATTTTGGCATACATGCAAGCCGATAAGAAAAATGAAAATGGAGATCTTTTATTCTCCCTTATACCAGAAATAGGGAAATGTGATTTTAATGTGCAGGTCCAAGAAGATTGGGTGATTGAAGCCCTAAACATATTATGTTAAGAAAAAAGGAGCTAAAATTTAGCTCCTTTTTTCTTAACAATAAAATTGACAATTATTTTACGGCATCAATAATAGCTTTGAAAGCTTCTTTATTGTTCATGGCTAAATCAGCTAATACTTTACGATTTAAACCAATGTTTTTTGCAGCCAATTTACCCATTAATTGTGAGTAAGAAATTCCATATTCACGAGCTCCAGCGTTAATACGTTGAATCCATAATGCACGGAATTCTCTCTTTTTAACTTTACGGTCACGATATGCATATTGCAAACCTTTTTCTACCGTATTTTTAGCAATGGTAAATACCTTGCTTCTTGCGCCCCA
>CAZQFF010000031.1:0-7270 GCA_964592575.1 uncultured Pedobacter sp. | reverse complement strand
GAAGGTCACGAGTTCAACTCTCGTCCTCGCTACTTAGTAAAAGGCCTTTTTTAAGGCCTTTTTTTTTATGCCCCTTCCGCTGCTATCATCGAATTCACATCTTAAAGCCATTTGAAATTCAACGCGCAAAAATTTAACCTATAAATTAATGATTTATATTATCTTGCAGGGATATTAAAGCATATTGCAAATGGATTTCTTTAAAAGATTTAAGTCTTTAATTAATCAACTTCTTGGAGATAAACAATATTTTAATTTAGAAGAAAGAATTCTTCATGCTACGCTAATTGCCGCTATTTTTGCTGTCAGTTTAATCTGTACCTTTAATTTTTTAGTAGGTTTTATACTTTATGCATTCATCCTTTTGGGCTGTGCATTTGTGCTTACTATATCTTATTATTTATCTAGAATCAAAAAGCAGTTTACCATCTCTATCCATATTATTGCGATAGCGAGTAATTTGTTATGCGCCGTCACTTACTTTGATTCCTATGCATCTTCTGGAACTAATTTATATATTCTCTTAGCTACAGTCTTTATTTTAAGTTTTGTCTCACCTATAAAAATATGGGCAATCTGGATACCGATCACTTTTATCAACGTCGTTATGCTATTTGTCCTTGAATATTTAAATCCAGAGTGGATAAATAATTACTATTATAATCCACAAGTTAAATTACTTGATATCGCCCAAATTTGGCTAGTGTTTGCCACGATGATCAGCGTTCTTATCGCCTTCATTAGATACTATTATAATACCGAAAGAAAACTAGCACAAACCAGATTAAAAGCTCTTGAGCAAATCAATGATAATAAAAACAAGCTATTTTCAATTATTTCTCATGATTTAAGAGCGCCCTTAGCTTCTATTGAAAATTATTTAAGTAATCTAAATCAGTTAGATATATCAGCCGAGGAAAAGCGTTTCATTGAACAGAATTTATTACAAAACACAAAGCAGACTTCCCAAATGCTACAAAATATGCTGCACTGGTCTAAAGATCAAATGTCAGGTGTGCATGTTAACATGCAAAATATCAATTTGCTCAACACCTTAAAGGCTACCATCGAATTGGGCAAAATCATAGCCGAAGAAAAACATATTCAAATAGAAGTTGATATTCATCCTCATTTAGATATTAAGGCTGATCCTTATTTATTACAAATCGTTGTCCGGAACATTTTAAATAATGCGGTTAAGTTTTCTTTTAAGGATAGTCAAATCATAGTAAAAGCGATCAAAAACAAGTCCGAGACAATTATCTCTGTAAGTGATCAAGGCTTTGGGATAGATAGCAAATTAAAAGATTCCATTTTTGAATTAAATGGATTTTCACATCAAGGCACCAATCAAGAAACAGGTGTGGGACTAGGCTTAGTCTTAGCTAAAAATTACGTTGAAATCATGAGCGGTAAAATCTGGTTCGAAAGCCAAGCTAATCAAGGGACAACATTTTATATAAGTCTAGCCTCAGCATAAATTAATTTTAACTCCATAAAAATCACTAATTAAGAAAACTGCCATCACCACGTCTAATAGTTGGGGCACCATTTCTACCCGAGGCTCCAGTCCATTTTTGCAATCTCATACTTAATCGAAGCATAAAATATCTACTGAGTGTATTTGTTTTGGTATCGGTAATACTACTTTCTCCAATATCACGATTAATAAAGTTATTTTGATTCAAAATATCAAAAGCTTGTAGCGTTACCGAACCACGACGCTTAAATATATCCTTCTGAATATAGGAATTTACAACTAGGGGATTATTCGTAATATTGGAATTAATTCCGGTTAAAAAGTTTTTATTAGCGCTATAGCCAAAAATAAAATCCTTAGTCATAAAAAATCTTCCATCTATACCTAAAGCAACATTTTTCGTTCTATTATCAATAGAAGTAGGTAAAGTATTATCCGATTTAGAATAAGTATAAGCGACATTTGGATTTACTTCAAGCCAATCATTTGGAGTCATGCGTGCACTAAATCGTTGCGTAAAATACCAACTTCTTGTGGTATTCACCACATTATTACTCATAGAATTGATATTTCCGAAATTAACACTGCCATTGTAGTTAAGATTATACTTCCTGTTATTAAACTGTTTACTGATAGAATAATTTCCACTGAAGCGATAATTCCCATTTATATTGACAAAATAGATCTCATTTTTAAGACTATTGTAGGCATCAGCAACTTGCACCACATTCCTAACAATAGCGTTCTCTATAAAACTTGAGTTTATATTGAGTGAATAATTAAGCTTAGCATTCGAAATGTAATTATTATAAGAGGCCGATATATTATGATTAAAAGTAACCTTCAAATTTGGATTCCCGACAATCACATTTTGAGGATTTGACACATCTCTAATTGGCTGAATTTGATCAAAGCTGGGTTCAGCTGCATTACCACTATAATTTACTTGAACACTATGTTGTCTCGACCAATAATATTGAAGCCTAGCAATTGGAATTAAATTAAAGCTTGTTCTTTTAACCGACTCCTTTACATTATCCCGCTTACCCTGAAGTATAGCAGGAATACCCGTTAGCCCCATCGAAAATCTTACTTTTGACGTATTAGACATCCCGTATCTATAATTTAATGCAATTCTAGCCTGGGTAAATGAATACTTAAAAATATTACTCAAAGAATCAATGACTTGTGCATTTCCTAAAGCATTTACATTACTTGTTGTGGCTAGGTTATCATATAAATTAGAATTAATCTGACTATTAAACTCAATTTGTGTATTAGTACTAAGTGGCTCCACATAGGTCACACTTCCACGATAAGATGAAGACAAATTCTCCCTTAAAATCATGCGATGCACTAAAGAATCCCTTATAATATCATTCTTGTATTGATCATAATATAAAATATTAGCTAATTGCTCATTCTCATTATCCGATTTATTAGAACTGGCACTTAGCTGAATGGAAAAATTACGACGTTGCTTATCAAATATATGTTGGTAAAAAGCAGTAAGGCCCGCATTAGGACGAGTAGAATATCCTGTACTTCGGTTTTTTTGATCTTGATTAATCAAGCCTGACTGCATAATTGAAGATGCATTTTCATTTGCTGAATTGGAAAATGAAAAATTAGGACTTACTTTTAAATAATTCTTCTTATTCAGATTAATATCCAAATCCAAATTCATATTGTGGTTTTTAGTATTATTATCACCTGTACTCTCATTTTGAGAAACTGTCGTGCCTAATACACTAAAAATTTGAGAAACGCTACTGTTAATTGAATTTCTATCAGTAAAACCATAGCGATAGTTCAAATTCATTTCAATCTTCTTGGCAATCACATCTCGAAAAGAAAAGGAGTTATTACTCGAGGTTGTAAAGCCCCCTGAACCCCCAACTCCACGGTTCATAGCCCCTCCAACAATAGTCACAGAACTACCTATTCCCCCAAAACTTTCATTCCCAAAACCTCCACCAGCTACCCCATTTACGGTATTATTCAAAGCCAAATTCAAACCAATAGTTTGATTTTTACTAAGTCTTGTCGCAAATATAGATCCATCATATCGTTCATTATTTCCCGCTCCAGCCCTCAAATTCACGGTATTTCCAACCGACTTATCCGTGCGCGTCACAATATTTAAAATCTTTTCAGGCTCTCCATCCTTGATTCCTGTACGAGCAGCTTGATCCCCATAATCATCTACTATTTGAACTTTATCGACAATTTGAGCCGGTAAATTTTGAATAGCCGAACTCACTTCCCCTCCTAAATAAGTTTTTCCATTAATTTTAGCTTTAGTTACATCATTTCCTTGATGTTTCAAAGAACCATCTGTGCCCACTTCCATACCCTCCATTTTCTTTAATAACTCATCCACTGTGGCATTTTCTCTGACGATATAATCACTAGCTCGATATTCAACCGTATCGGTTTTATAAGTTATCGATGGTGCTCCATTAATAACAACTTCGTTCAAGGTATTTGAACTTTGGCGAAGCACAATCGGATCCATAATAATTTTCGAAACCAAGTCATTTTGCTTGTATTTCCCAACGAGTGGCGCAAAACCTAGCATAGAAATACTCAAGGTATAAGAAGCCGATTTAACTTGCTTAAACACAAAAACCCCATCATCATTGGTCGTTGTCACCAAAGTATCTAATGCTGAGGTTAATCGAATAGACGCACCAGGGATACCATTTTCAAGACTATCCCTAACTATACCTGAAATTTCTCGAACAGTAGCAGGAGGCGGCGTATTAGATGGGTTCGTGGTTTGTGCTATAGCAAAAACAGGGCTCAAGCATAAGCACAGCAGCCAAAATCTAATTTCAAAAGCTATATTAAATTTAGTCTGTACCATTCGCTTTTAAATCTAAAGTGTATTTAGCCCAGAATTCTGAAGCGGAAAAAAGATCCACATCACTAAATCCTCCGCCTATCATAATGCTTGAAGTATTGAAAATCGGATTGATCCTTATCTGATACATAATTTCTTGTTTATTCAACTTTTCTATACCCATCATTTTTAATGGAATAGCGATTTCATAAACCAAATGTCCCGATTGATCAAAAGCCATGGCTACTTTTAATCCATGCTCATTATAGATAGAGAGCGTAGAATCTTGTACAGACTTAAACCCCTCGATTTTGATTTCTTTAGCTTTATCTAGGATACGCTTATAGCTTAGTCTAGTAAGAGAATCACGCCTTTTATTAGCTTGATCCAGCATAGCATTGCTGCTATTAGTTCCAGCAGCACCTCTTCCTGAACCAGCAGATCTTCCTTGCGCTGCACCGCCTCTTCCAGCTCCTCCGCCAGAACTCCCCCCTCCACTTGAACTAACAGTCACAACCGAGCTAACCACCACAGAGGAATTCCCAGACCTCATTTCTGTGCTCCGTCCCATCCCCATAGTAGAAGATGAAACGGATCTTAAAGGATAAGATATCGCATAAGCATCTTTTAACCTCTTCTTCCCATCCAAATTTAATGAAATAGAAAGGCCTCCATTTACAATTTTATTCATATTGCTCACATTATCTGTTTTTAAAACAAAATACAAGTAACGCTCGTCATGAGCAGCCGTATATTGAAGTAAGGTCTTTTTGTTGTCAGCCTCTAAAGGAAGTTTCCATTCTAATGCCTTTCCATCAATTTTAACAGCATTTACCCTATAAATAGATCTATTTTGTTGATCGGGTAATTTTTGAGAAAAAGCTATGGCAGAGATAAAGAGGCCTATAGAAAGAAGAAAATACTTCATAAATTGAGGTTAAAGAATGCTTGGTTAATTGCAATATCCTAAATTTTGAAGAAAATTCAAAGACCAACCGTTCTTATTTATAAGATTCCGCTAGTTTAAATGCCAGATAAGCATTAACAACTCCTCCGCTGACACTTAAATCTGAAAATGGAACTCTAATGTTTTCACCTTTACTATTTACCAATTTAACCTTTCTATCTACTTTAATAACTGATTTCATGATGATGTCTTTAATTTGAACCGCACTTAGATCAGGATAATAAGACCATAACATAGCCGCCAATCCAGAAACCACAGGTGCTGCCATACTAGTCCCATCAAATTCATCATACTTATCATCAGGAATAGTGGAATTTATTCTAAAACCTGGAGCAAACACATCCACTGCATACTTTCCATAATTTGAGAATGAAGCTTTTAAATTTTCATCATCCTTTGTAGTACTCGCACCCACCTCAATCCAATTTTTTGCTTGAGGAAAACTAAATTTAACCGAGTCAGCAACAGGTTCTAAAGGTTTTATAGAGCTTGAAGTTCGATTACCAGGCATATTATCTCTATTATTTTGACTTGGAGTATTAGCATTAGGCATCAAATTAATGCGTGGAATAACTGGTTTTTCATTTTGCTTTAGATAAGCTAAATATTCAGGTGTTTCATAATAACGATTTGGAAAATTATCTTCAAAATCTAAATTAGAATTATCATTACCAGCCGCATGCACTAATAAAACCCCTTTTGATTCCGCGTACTTAACCGCTTCATCTACTATTTTTTTATCCCATTTAAAGGATTTTCCAAAACTCATATTAACAATTTGAGCCCCATTATCAACGGCATAACGAATAGCATTAGCTACATCTTTATCCCTTTCATCTCCCTGTGGAACAACCCGTAAAGACATAATTTCCACCGCGTTAGAAACCCCTTGAATGCCCATATTATTTAAGCGATTCGCAGCAATTATGCCTGAAACATGTGTTCCATGATCAGCATCAGGCCCTTTAACATCCGCATTTCCATAAAAGCGCTCAGCCGAATTCGCATAATCATCCCCTACAAATTTTAAACGATCATCAAAATTCTCATTTAAATTATATTTAAGCATAACATCTAATTCCTGATATCCCTTCTTTATCGTTTTATAAAACTTATCTATACTTCCTGCATCCTTAGCGCCTTTACGAACAATCTTTTTAACTTGTTCCTGCACATAATCATCCGCCTTAAATTTATAAATGCCTTCTAAACTAGGAATAGCCTTGCCTTCCAATTTAGCCACCGAATCCATTAAACCCTTAATCGCTATATAGATAGGAAAAGCTTGGCTTGCTTGATCATATTGCTTACCAAACTCAATTTCAGCACGTTTATAAACTCTAAACTCATCTCGCTCAGCACTATCAAGAACAGTTGTCATTAAGGTAGTTTGATATTTAGGCTTATACTTTCTCAGAATTCTAACTAATTCCAAATTATCATATTGCAAATTACCACGCTTATTACCGATAAAATTCCAGCCATAAATATCATCAATGTATCCATTCCCATCATCATCCATACCATTACCAGGTATCTCCTTTCGATTTAACCATAAAACATCTTTTAAATCTTGATGATTAATATCCGTTCCCCCATCAATAACAGCTACAATCACTTTTTTGCGTGGAGACTTATCCTTTAATAATTCTGTATAAGCCTTCTCTGTACTAATACCAAAATAGCCCGATTGAGTTAAATCTAAATTATACCAATTCGCAGGAAGTATAGCGGTTTTATCTTGTGCAAAAACACTACATATTAAAACAAACTGTAAAACAAAAAGTGAAATAAAAGACTTAAAGTATCTCATAAATAGACTAGAATTAGATTTTAAAAACTAAAAATAACAAAATATAAGGGCATTAGAATGAATAAGAATTCATTTAACAGATTTTAACAAGCAAAATAGGATAGAATTACAAACCCATATAAACGAATAAAGCCCTGTTAGGTTTAGCTAACAAGGCTTCTTTTA
>CAZQFF010000030.1:5525-7404 GCA_964592575.1 uncultured Pedobacter sp. | reverse complement strand
TAAATCACCGAAAAACCTTCGGGAAAAAGCGAATTAGGTATATACTATATATATAACTGATTATACCATAACTTATATATATACTATTATTGTATATATATTATATGTTAAATAATGTTAAGCATTTGAAAGGGAAATATCCATTACTTAGTTTAGCTACATTATTTTTAATTGATTTATCGTAATTATTCCTTTATCTTTGCAGCATGTTTAAAGCTAAACAATATACCATTATCTTATTTTCAGCCTTATTATTAGGTTTGAGCGGATGTAAAAGTAACTTTGAGAAAATCCGCCAAAGCAATGATGTAGGTAAAAAATATCAAGAAGCAATCCGTTTATACAACAAAAAGGATTATTCTAAAGCACTTATATTATTTGAAGGTTTAGCACAAAAGTATCGTGGAACAGCTGAAGCAGAAGATTTGAATTATTATTATGCCTTTACTCTATTTAAGCTAAGAGATTATACAACGGCAAGATATAAATTTAAAGAATTTGCAGACACCTACCCTGCCAGTCAAAATGCAGAAGAGTGTCGTTATTATGCGGCCTATTGTTTTTATCTAGATTCTCCTGCCCCACACCTGGACCAAGAGAACACTTATAAAGCCATTGATGCCCTACAATTATTCATCAACTTTTATCCTAAAAGCGAAAGAGCTGCTCAAGCTGCACAATATATCGCGATATTAAGAGATAAATTGGAAACTAAAGCTTTTGATAATGCGAAGTTGTACTACATACTTGGTGGTTATGACATCAACAATTATAAATCAGCTGTAGTTGCATTAAAAAACACACAAATTGAATTCCCTGACATTAAATATATTGAGGAGATTGATTTCTTAATTTTCAAATCTCAATATATGTATGCTAAAAATAGTTATGCCAACAAACAAGAAACTCGTTATACTGAGGCCTTAACCTATTATAATGAGTTTGCAGAAAAACATCCTGAGAGTAAATTTTTAAAAGAAGCCAATATCTTGAAAAGCGAAAGCTTAGCGGGTATTGATCAAGCTAAGAAAATTTTAGCTGAAGAAGCTGCAAACATTAAAAAATATCAGGAATTAGAAGCAAAAGGGGCTAAAAATACCAAAGATTCAGTAAAAGTAGCTGAAAAGAATTAATAGAAAATTTAATTATTAATAAGATGAATACTCAAAAACCAGCAATTCCAAACACTACAGTAACTAGAAATGTACATGATTTAGATCGTGCTACAAACAATATCTATGAGTCTTTAGTGATTATTGCTAAAAGAGCCAATCAAATTTCCAATAACGTTAAAGAAGAGTTACATGGAAAATTGGCTGAATTTGCATCTTCAAACGATAATCTAGAAGAGATTTTTGAAAACCGTGAACAAATTGAAATTAGTAAGTATTATGAGCGTATGCCTAAACCTACATTAATTGCAATTGATGAGTTTTTAAACAATAAAGTTTATCATAGAAACCCTGCGAAGGAGCAAAAATAATTGCTAAAGCATGTCTGGAGCAACATTATATCAAAGGATTTAAACTGATTTCCATGGTTAAGGTATTGTTCCAAAAAAACATTTTACTTGGCGTTTGTGGCAGTATTGCAGCCTATAAAGCAGCTATTTTAGTTCGCTTATTGGTTAAAGCTGGTGCAAACGTCAAAGTTATTTTAACACCGGATGCTAGTCAATTTATTACACCGCTTACGTTAGCCACTTTATCCAAGAATCCAGTCTATATGCCTTACTTTGAACCTGAAACTGGGGTTTGGAGCAATCATGTAGAATTAGGACTTTGGGCAGATTATATGCTTATTGCACCGGCAACAGCAAACACAATAGCCAAAATGGCTAATGGGCAATGTGATAATCTTTTAACAGCCACCTATCTTT
>CAZQFF010000030.1:0-5515 GCA_964592575.1 uncultured Pedobacter sp. | reverse complement strand
TCCAATATTCTATGCTCCTGCAATGGATCTAGATATGTGGAAACATCCCAGTACGCAAGCTAATATTCAAAAATTAACCGCAAGAGGTAATCAGATCATTTCACCTCAACATGGTGAACTAGCTAGCGGTTTAGTTGGAGAAGGTCGATTAGCTGAACCCGAAGAAATTATAGCCTACTTAACTGACGAGCTTAGTAAAACCTTGACATTGCTGGGAAAAAAAGCATTAGTGACCGCAGGCCCCACTTACGAAGCTATAGACCCTGTAAGATTTATTGGAAATCATTCTTCAGGTAAAATGGGTATAGCTATTGCAGATTGTCTAGCTAGCTTAGGTGCTGAAGTTACTTTAGTTTGTGGACCTAGCGCCATAAAATCTCAACAAGAGCTAAAGCGCATTGACGTGCAAAGTGCTGCCGATATGTTGCAATCTTGTTTAGATCTATTTCCGCAGCAAGATATTACGGTAATGGCTGCTGCAGTGGCCGATTATACGCCAGTTAAAATGGCTACTGAAAAAATCAAAAAATCAGATACTGAATTTGATTTAAAACTCCAGAAAACAACAGATATTCTTTCAAGCTTAGGACAACTCAAAAGTGAAAAGCAAATTTTAGTAGGCTTTGCCCTTGAAACACATAATGAAGAGGAATTTGCGCAACAAAAGTTAAAAAAGAAAAATTTAGATTTCATCGTTTTAAATTCTCTTCAGGATGCTGGTGCTGGATTCCAAGGCGATCAAAATAAAATAACCATATTCACCAAATCACTTCAAAAAAAGAGTTATCCACTAAAGTCTAAAAATGATGTTGCTGCCGACATCTGCCAAGAAATTATTAATTTAATTCCTTAATTTAGCACATATGAAGAAATATGTGCTACTACTTTTCTTATGTGTTCAACAGGCTTTAAGTATGGCACAGGAATTAAATGCCCGTGTACAAGTTCAAGCCCCGCAAATCAGTAATTTAAATAATCGTCAAATTGAATCCTTACAAAAGTCCATTCAGGATTTTTTGAATTTAACAAAATGGACGAATGAAAGCTATCAGGTCAAAGAAAAAATAGACTGTACTTTCACCATTACTTTAAGCCAGTGGGATGGTAATGCAGCCTATTCAGCGGAAGCACTTATCCAATCTAGCCGACCTATATTTGGCACTTCTTACCAAAGTACACTTTTAAATATTAGTGATAAAGACTTTGATTTTAATTATAATGCTGGTCAAATCTTAGATTATTCCGATCAAAACTATATACTTAATCTAAGCTCTATGTTAGCTTATTATGCGTATACGATTATCGGGCTAGATAAAGATAGTTTTTCTGAACTTGGAGGTAGCAGTTATTTTCAAAAAGCCCAAAGCGTCTTAAATCAGGCACAAATGAGCGGCAGTAAAGGCTGGAAAGCGAATGATGGCTTAAGAAATCGTTTTTGGTTGAATGAAAATCTATTAAATCCTAATTTCCAAGCTTTACGCAAATACCTATACCAATACCATTTTAACGTATTGGATTTAATGAGCAGCCAGCGTTTAAAAGCATTAGAACAACTAAAACAAGCAATTCAACAGATTTCCACACTTGATAAACAAAAAATTGGGGCTTATTTTCCAAATGTTTATCTGGTGGCCAAAGCAGAAGAAACAGCACAACTCATCCAATTACTAGCAGAAGCAGATCGAAGTTCCGCTATACAGGTTATGAGTCAAATTGATCCAGCCAACATCAATAAATATACTGCAAACACACCACCTAAGCCAACTAGAACTAGGCAATAAAATTCTGTTTCCATTATTTTAAAATTGTTACTGGAATTTTATAGTCAAATATTTATTATGTGTATTTTAGCGATATGCTGCAAAAACTCATTATACAGAATTACGCTATAATCGACAATATAGAAATTAATTTCCATCCTGATTTAAATATCATTACAGGTGAAACTGGAGCAGGAAAATCTATATTACTAGGCGCATTAGCACTACTTTTGGGTCAAAGGGCGGATACAAAAAACTTTTACTCCCAAACAAAAAAATGCATTATTGAAGGGCAATTTTTATTAGATAAGAAAACTTTCTTGCCCCTATTTGAAAGTTTAGATTTAGATTATGAGCCACAAAGTCTTTTGAGGAGAGAAATTTCAGCAGAAGGAAAATCTAGAGCTTTTATAAATGATACACCAGTTTCTTTAGCTATTTTAAAAAATATTAGTGAAAAACTGATTGCTATCCACACACAACACGCCACATTAGAACTTAATCAAGCCGACTTTCAATTTTTAATTTTAGATAGTATAGCTCAAAGTCAAGAGACTTTCACCGCTTACCAAGCTGAGTTTAAAATGCTCAAAAAATTACAACATGAGCTCGCAGAAAGAGAAAATCTTCAAACAGAGTCTTTAAAAAGGCAGGATTATGAAACTTTTTTATACCAAGAATTAGTAGAAGCTAAATTACTAGAAGAGGAACAAGATCATTTAGAAGCTGAACTTAATCGATTAAAGCATGTAGAATCTATTCAATCTGGTTTATACGCCGTAAGTCAATTACTAAGTGAACAAGAGCCTTCGGTACAACACTTAATTAAAGAAAGCTTATATCAATTACAACAAATCGAAAAATTTGATGAAAGCTTAGCCAATTATGCTCAAAGAATACAAGGAGTATTTATCGAAATAAAAGATATGGCTTCTGATTTAGAGAGGCTACAACAACAATATCATATTAATCCTGAACGCGTAGAAGAAATTGAACAGCGTCTTGATATCATCTATAGCCTTGAACAAAAGCATCGAGTTAATAGTATACAAGAGCTACTCCTCATTCAAAAAGACCTTGAAAACAGTTTACAAAAACAAAGTGATCAAGATCAAGAAATAGAAAGCTTAAGAAAAAAAATAAAAGAAGTAGAAAAATCTACGCATGAACTCGCTGAGCGTTTAAGTCAACAAAGGAAAGCAATCATTCCAGAAGTATGTCAGGCTATTTTAGAAAAGCTTTTACCTCTACAATTACCTCATGCCAAGTTAGATTTTGAATTGAGCCACAACCCGGACTTAGGAAAATATGGCTATGATCAAATTCAATTACTTTTTACGGCAAACCCTGGTCAGGACCCCATGCCTGTGAGTAAAGTAGCTTCAGGCGGGGAATTATCTCGTTTAATGTTAGCCATTAAAGCTGTTTTAGCTCAACACACGCAATTAGCCACTTTAGTATTTGATGAAATTGATACGGGTATATCAGGTGAAGCGGCGCAAAAAGTGGCCAATCTATTAGCTGAACTGGGTCAATTTATGCAACTTATAACCATAACGCATCTACCTCAAATTGCGGCTAAAGGAGAAGCTCATTTCCTTGTCTACAAAGACCAAAAAGGATCCTCTACACATACTTATATGAAAAAATTGGACAAAGAGGAAAGGATATTTAGTTTAGCGCAAATGCTAAGTGGGGCTGAACCAAGCTCGTCTGCACTAGCTCATGCTAAAACCCTAATCAATGGCTAAAGACAAAAATATGAATGGTAAATCTAAATTTAATAGATTATACTTTGGTCTTGGCATAGGTATCATGATCATGATGAGTTGGCCTGCCTCAGCTCAACAAACTTTCTCCATCAGTGGGAAAGTTATGTCTGATAAATTAGAAATTCCTGGAGCAGTTGTGATGCTGAGTGGTTTTAAAACAACAGTTATTACAAATAATGAAGGGGTTTTTACTATTCCAAATTTAAAGCCAGGTAAATACGATCTCATTGCCAATATGCTGGGTTTTAGTCCTAGTGCTAAAAGTGTAGAGATTACAAACAAAAATGTATACACAACTATTGAATTAAAAGAAAACACCACTTCCTTAAATGAAGTGGTCATCAGGGTTGACGATAATCGCGAATATAATATGCGGGTATTTGTTCAAAACTTTATTGGTTTATCTGAAAACAGCGAACAATGTGAAATTCTTAATCCTGAAGTCATAGCCTTCTCTTTTGATGCAAAAAGTAGAGTTTTATATGCTAGTGCGTCAGAGATGATTGAAATACACAATAAAGCTTTAGGTTATAAAATAAAATATTTACTAGAAGAGTTTGAAGCCGACTTTAAAACCAATATTGTTTACTTTGCTGGCTTACCCCATTTTGAATCGGTAAAAGCACGTCCTGCTCAAATGAAAAATCTAAATAAAAATAGATGGCGAGCCTATCAAGGTTCTTTTAATCATTTTTATAAAAGTGTTTACGAAGGCAAAACTGAAGAAGCTGGCTTTCATGTGATGCATAGACGAAAAATACCTAATCCAGACCGTCTACCTGACTCCCTCATTGAAGCTAAAATTCAAGAATTAAGTGCACATGCCTTTGCAAATGTAAAATCTAAAGTATTTAGCACTAATGATTCCTTATTTTTCTGGAACAAAGAAAAAAGAAAACCCACTTTAATTAGTTTTGTAGACACGAATAAAATTGATATCCATGAACTCGTTCAAGAAGGCACAGATGAATTAAAAGAATTCACTTTTGAACATGAATTAATGGTTATTTTTGACAAAGAGCAAGAGTCTGGGAAATATCGTTTCACGAATCGTAGTCTGACGCGTCCGCCTAAATATAAAAACCATCAAGCCTCCGTTATTCGCCTATTAAAGGATAAAGTTCAATTTTTTTATAATGGATTATTGTATGACCCAAAAAGCGTAATCTATGAAGGCTATTGGTCTTTTGAAAAATTAGCTGATCAAGTGCCTTTGGATGAAAATTTTGAAGATTTATAATATAAAAAAAGCACCTCTTGGAGGTGCTTTTATAAATTTAGCTTAAAATAATCAAGCCTCTTTTTTCTTTTTCTTAGCAGATTTCGTGCTAATAACTATTTCCGATTTTTCTGAGTCGAAATCTATTTCCAATGCATCCCCTTCATGAACTTCTCCTTTTAAGATTTCTTCGGCAATAGGATCTTCTAGATATTTTTGAATCGCACGTTTTAAAGGTCGAGCTCCAAAATTAGAATCAAATCCCTTTTCGGCAATAAACTCTTTGGCCGCCTCAGTTAAAACAATTTCATAACCTAAGTGATGTACTCTAGCAAATAAAGATTTCAATTCAATATCAATAATTTTAAAGATTTCTTCTTTTCCTAAACTATTGAACATGACCACATCATCAATACGATTTAAAAATTCAGGAGCGAAAGCTCTTTTCAAAGCATTTTCAATCACTCCTCTACTATTGGCCTCACTTTGACTTAATTTAGCTGAAGTTGAAAAACCAACTCCCGCACCAAAATCTTTTAATTGACGCGCACCAATATTAGAGGTCATAATGATAATGGTATTTCTAAAATCTACCTTTCTACCTAAACTATCTGTTAACTGTCCTTCATCTAATACCTGCAATAATATATTAAACACATCTGGATGTGCTTTTTCAATTTCGTCTAATAAGATAACAGCATAAGGCTTACGTCTAACTTTTTCTGTTAGCTGACCACCTTCTTCATAACCTACATAGCCCGGAG
>CAZQFF010000029.1:0-9260 GCA_964592575.1 uncultured Pedobacter sp. | reverse complement strand
TCTGCACCTAATGCAACTAAAGTTTCAATTAAAACTGCAGTTTGGATGGTCATGTGTAAACATCCAGCGATGCGTGCGCCTTTTAAAGGTTGTGAAGGGCCAAATTCTTTTCGCAACGACATTAAGCCGGGCATTTCTGCCTCTGCTAATTCGATTTCTTTACGGCCCCATTCTGCCAGTGAAATATCCTTAACTTTGTAAGGAATGTACTTTGTCTCTACTGATGACATAAAATTTTTGTTTAAAATTTAAATTATTGTACTATAATTGAATAAACGATAAAGATATCTCTTTAGTTTTTCTATTATGGTCATAAATATTTCACAAAAATACGCATAAGAAAAACCAAATTCAAACATTGCTTTAGCAATTCAAGTTGAATGGAGTTTAAAGTTATAATGGATGTTCTAGAGGTCGAATGCGAGAGGATATTTTTTACGTGAGGTGAGGGGCGATAAATAAATTAGCTTAATCTTATAGCGATAAATTGAAGATTGCTAAGCCTTCTCGATTAAAAAATCACCGCTTATCCTTAATTTACTGTGTAAAGCCTTTAAAAATGCTACGTCTGGTTCTCTTTTGCCGTTTAAAATTTGAGAAAGTTTGGATGTGCCTAGTCCTAACATTTCTGCCAATGCTGCCTGCGTTATACCCATTTCTTTAATTTTATTTTCAACGACTGCACTTATGGTAACCGGTAGCGGCATAATTTTTAAATTATTATCTTCATAAGCCTCAGCTAGACGGGTAAGCCTTTGAAGTTCGTTGGCTTCAGTTTCTGAAAGCGTTGAGAAACCACCACCATCTGTTGCTTTTTGAATAAAGTTTTCAATTAAAACCATTACCTGAGCGTACTGCTTTTCATTTCTGATTTTGTCTAGCATAATTTTACCTTTAAATAGTTGAACAATTAATTTTATCGTAATCACTATGAGTGCCTAAATAGCGGATATAAACCGTTCGCTTATCAAAAAATATCATGGCAACTAGCCGAAATGAATTTCCTTTGATATTAAAAACATACCGGTCATTACCTACATAAGTCTGCATCGCTAAATGTTGATTTTACATCTGCATGTGTACTCCAGTTTGAAGTACGAACAGTTTAATACCATTTGTTTTATGCATAACTCGCTGCGTTATGCTTTTTAGCAAATGCTTGCAGTGTTTTTTTAAATATGATTACCATACAAAATTATATAAAAATTTCATAAAACGAAATTTATTTCATAAAATGAAATATATAAATTTGGATGATTGAATCACATAAAACAAAGATTTATGTCGATTTTTTTAAAGGTAATGAAGGTTTAGATTTACAAAGGACTAATAGTAGTTGATAAAATATCAATATGAAGTTGGTGATTTAACAACCTAACTACCATTTATCATAATTCCATTGCTCTTCAATAGATCTAAAAATAATCCAATTGAAATTAGGATCGGTAAAAATTAAAGTGGTGATTCCTCCATCGTTAAATAATGGATCGGCATTTTTTAATAACTCTTCCCATTTTAATTTTACAACGGGTGAAAAATCATTAGACAAGAAGATAATATCTGTAGGGTTAATTTGTAGTGCTTGAGCACTTAATTGTAGCATTTCGGAAACCGAACCTGTATTTTCGAGCATGGGAGCCTCAATTTCGTATTTAAAATCACTTATACTGGGAAAGCGATTAAAAATGCGCGATATCCAGGGGTTTTCTTTTTCAATTACTTTATCGGGGTCTAATAGATCATTATTTAAGGCAGCTATTCTAGACCTATAAAGCCCTAATAACTCTTTTGAACATTGTTGCAGGTAAATTATTTCTACCTGCATTCCAAATTCCAACATTTCTTTGTAATAATCTAACCAATGATAAACAATATCGCTTTTTATTTCATTGTCAATTTTAAGCTTAAGTTGAAGTGCTTTTCTCTTTTCTTCTAAACTTGTCCTTCCGTAATTATCCATATTTGAGAAGATTTAATTAATCCTTCCATCCCCAAGGAGCACCTGGTGATTCTACTGTTTTGGTAAGGTCAAAAATTACATTGATATCTCTTCCTGAACCAATTCTTCTTAAATTATAACTAAACTTTTCCTTGTTTAAAGTTACCCACCATAAATTGGTTGCGGCACTTGGTATAACCGATGCGGTTTGTGCATCTGCTGGGAACATTTGTAAATTGGCAAAACCCGCATTAGGAGCGGTTCCTCCGTATTGAGTTTGTTTTTCTTCGCTTCCATCCTCATGACGGTGATCATGTTTTAGGGTAATTCTATCGTTCTTAAGTGTAAAAACCCAGGTGCGTGATTTATTATCGCCCACAAAAAAGGGAACGCGGATGGTGCCATCATCACAGGCTCTAACATGCATAACTAGTCGTTTTCCAGCAAAATCTCTAACCATGGTGCTATCTAACATTTTACCTTCAAAAGATTTTCCGCAAAGTGCTTTTAGATTATCCCAAAATAGCTGAGCTTGACTTTTAGTTTGGGCATTCGCCAACAATGAAATGATGCTTAAAAAGCAAATTAATGATAATTTCTTCATCCTTAAAAGTAGTAAAATATGTCGACATTTTACACTTTAAGCACGCAACTTATAACTTAGAATTTTACTTTAGGCCTATAATAGATTGTATAAACTTCTATTTTCTTTTGTTAATTTTGTATGATAAAATTAGAAATACCATGTATCCAGAATATTTAGTAGAACCTATGCGTAAGGAACTAACCAATGTTGGTTTCCAAGAATTATTAAACGCTGAAGATGTAGATAATGCGATAAAAGCAGAAGGAACCACTTTTGTTGTTGTTAACTCAGTTTGTGGTTGTGCCGCAGCTAATGCAAGACCCGCAGCAAAATTAGCAGCTCAGAATGAAAAGCATCCAGATAGATTGGTAACTGTTTTTGCTGGTATGGAGCGCGATGCGGTTGACCGAGCAAGAGGTTATATGATGCCTTTTCCACCATCATCGCCTGCAATGGCATTATTTAAAGACGGAAAACTAGTTCATATGATTGAGCGTCATCAAATTGAAGGAAGGCCAGCTCAAATGATAGCGGATAGCCTGATTGATGCATTTAATCAACATTGTTAAATATTAAAAGCCTCGAAAATTTCGGGGCTTTTTTAATAGTCTTTATTTAATAATTTTTCTAACTGTTCTAAAGTTAGATTACTTCTTACCTGGCCTTGCTTAGCATAAGCAATTTCGCCAGTTTCTTCAGAAATAATAATCGCCACTGCATCTGTATTTTCTGAAATTCCAATTCCTGCTCTATGCCTTAATCCGAAATGAGGGGGTAATTTATCGTTATCTGTTAAAGGTAAAATACAACTTGCGCTTTTAATTTTATTTTCCGAAATCACCACCGCTCCATCGTGAAGCGGACTATTTTTCTGAAAAATACTTTCCAATAAACGTTTAGAAATTTTCGCATCTAGAACTTCACAGCTATTGGCAAATAATTGGTCGTCATAAAATTATAGAAAAACCAATAAAGCACCAGTTTTGGTCTTCTTCATACTCTTACATGCGTCCATTATTGGCTTTATCCGCAAATAATTATCTTGGATAGCTGTATTTCTGCCAAACAGGCGATTATACCAGGCCCTGTTTTTTTGGATGTATGTGCTTTTTCCGATATGGAGTAAAAAGCGCCGTATTTCTGGTTGAAAAATAACCACCAGAGAAATAATTCCAACACTAATAAATTTATTAATGATGGCCTCCATCAACCTCATGTTTAAAGTGCTGACCACAAAATAACATAGGATGATGATAAACATCCCTAAAATTAAGTTTACAGCTAATGTATTTCTTATGAGACTGTATACGTAATAAATTAATAATGCGACAAGAAGAATATCAATTACATCGATAAATGTAATTTTCAAAAAATCAAAATCTAATCCTTTCATGTAGCTACAAGGTAAGTTATTCTGGTAATTTTATCAATATTTAATAAAAACATATTTCTATTCAGTGTTTTATAAACACGTTAGATTAATTTCTTGTAAAGATCTATACATTGTTTTGCTTCTAACACATCGTGAACTCTTAGAATTTTGGCATTCTTTTTAAGCGCAACCATATTGAGTGCAGTAGTGCCATTTAATGCTTCATGTGCAGAAATATTTAAAGTTTTTGTAATCATAGACTTTCTACTAAAACCTACTAAAACTGGAAGATTTAGGCAATTAAACGCTTCGAGTGAACGGAGTACTTCAAAATTTTGATCCGTTGTTTTTGCGAATCCAAACCCTGGATCTAACATGATGTCATATACACCAAGACTATTCAAATAATCAATCTTTTCATTGAAATATTGCAACATATCGGAAATAATATCTTCATAATTGGTTAATAAAGCCATGTTTTGAGGTGTTCCTCGCATATGCATCAATACGTATGGCACTTTTAATTTTGCTACTGTTTTAAGCAAATTATTATCGAGATTACCTCCAGATACATCATTAATAATAGAAGCGCCTTCATTTACCGTAATATTAGCCACTTCGGCTCTAAAGGTATCTACCGAAATAATAGCATTTGGGAAGGCCGAAATTATGGCTTTTACAGCAGGAACAATGCGTTCAATTTCTTCCTTTTCTGATACTTCTAATGCCCCTGGTCGAGTAGAATATGCTCCTAAATCTAGGATAGTAGCCCCTTGTTCTAACATTAAACCAGCTTGTTCTACTAACTGATTTACGTTGTTTATTCTACTGTTGCTATAAAATGAATCTGGAGTTAAATTTAAAATACCCATTACAATTGGGCTTTCAAGATTTAAGAGATTTCCTTTAATATTTATTGTATTCATAGGTGGATTTATTTATCGCTTCAAAACAAAAAATGTATCTTAGCTTGTAAATTTAATATTATTTGTTTTGGCAGTAAATACTTCAGAAGATTACGATAAAGTTATTAAAGTTTGTAAAGACCTTTTTATAAAAAAAACAAAAGATTATGGAACGGCATGGAGAATCTTAAGATCTTCGTCGATAACCGATCAAATTTTTATCAAGGCTCAGCGCATCAGAACTTTAGAAGAAAAAAAGGTGGCGAAAGTTGATGAGGGAATTGCTTCTGAATATATTGGTATAATTAATTATTGTGTTATTGCTGTCCTTCAACTTAAGCTTTCGAATGACGAAAGAACAGAATTGCCTGCAGAAGAGGTTGAATTGTTGTTTGATCAAGAGACATTAGCTACAAAAAATTTGATGTTCGCAAAGAACCACGATTATGGTGAGGCTTGGCGCGATATGAGAATTAGTTCTTTAACCGATTTAATTTTGATGAAAATATTGAGGGTAAAGCAAATTGAAGATAACGACGGTCAGACTTTAGCGAGTGAAGGAGTTATTGCTAATTACCAAGACATGTTAAATTATGCTGTATTTGCGTTAATAAAATTAGGGGTGGAATAATTATGCTTAAAGTAAGAAAACCTATTTTAACCACAATTGTGGTGATTGTTGGTTTACTTTATTTTATCTCTGGCATAATAAAACTTAATGATCCACTTGGTTTTTCGTATAAACTTCAAGAATATTTTTCTGTTTTTGGGCTATCATTTTTAACGAATATTGCCACTACATTTTCTATAATTATAGGTGTTTTAGAATTTTCATTGGCCTTATTTTTATTATTTGGTATTTACAGGAGAATCACCCTAAAAGGCTTATTGTTTAGCATATTGTTTTTTACATTATTAACCTTTATCTCTGCCGCTTTTAAGGTGGTTAAAGATTGCGGATGTTTTGGTGAAGTTTTAATAATTAGTCCGTGGCTCTCATTTTTTAAAGATGTAATTATCTTCATTTTAATTTGGCTGATTTATAAAAATCAAAATGAGTTGCCAAATAGCTTAATTAAAGAAAAATCGACTAAGATTGTCGCCTTTATCATTATAAATGCGGGTTTAATAATGGGCATATTTACTTTTAATTTTTTGCCCTTTATAGATTTTTCGGCATTTAAAGAGGGAGTCAATTTAATGGAACTTGATGGTAGCCATGATGAATATGAAATTATTTATTCATTAAAAAACATTAAATCGGGCGAAGAAAAACAACTAAATCAAGATGATTATAATTCATCAGGAATTTGGAAAGATAAAGATTGGGAGATTTTTGGTGAACCCACTAGGAATCTTACTAAGAAAGGTAAAAAGAGTTCAGTTCAGCATCTTGTTATAAGAGATGAGTTTTCTACGGATTATACCCAAGAGCTGTTAGGAAATCCATATTATAATTTAATAATTGTTGCACCAGATTTAGCGGATGTAAATATAAATGCATTAGGAAACATGAATGCTTTAACCATCAACGCTGCAGAACAATTTAAAATACGTTCGATTTTATTAACTTCTAGTTTGCCTAAAGAGGCTAATGACACGGCTAAAAATTTGAAACTTTTTCCACTTATATTTTATGCTGATGGTAGTATAGTTAAGTCGATAGTGAGATCTAAACCCGGACTTATTTTATTAAAAGACGGAATAATAATTAACAAATGGCATTTTAATAATTTGCCGAATTTGGAAGAATTAACGCAAAAATATTTCAACCAATAACCTTTAATAAATGGGGCTAATATGAAAATTTTTTTAATAGGCTTTATGGGATGTGGTAAGAGTAGGAAGGGAAAAGAATTGGCAAAAAAATTAAATTGGTTGTTTGTTGATATTGATCAGGAGATAGAAAGAAAGACAGGAATTAGCATTAATGAATATTTTGCGAAATATGGAGAGGATAAATTCAGGGAATTAGAAAGTAATATGCTTAAGCATTATCCTTATCCGCCAAACGCAGTAATAGCCGTAGGAGGTGGATTACCCTGTTTTTATGATCATATAGATTGGATGAATAGTAAAGGTATAACTGTTTATCTTGAAATGGATCCTGCAGCTTTGGTATCGCGCTTAAAGAACCGAGAAAAGCGTCCATTAATTAAAGACATGGACGATGAAACCTTGTTGAACTTTATAAAGGAGAAACTCAAAGAGCGTTCTCCTTATTATGATAAAGCTAAAATTAGCGTAAGTGGATTAAATTTAGATATCGCCAATTTAATTAAAGCCATTTATACTTAATTATCTATTTGGTGCCCTTTTTTGTAATTCTGAAATGGGCATATTTAACATTCTGCCGATAGGATCTTTTCCTCTATAAGTAATAACTTTTAGAACGGTTGCATCAACAGGAGGAACCAATGGTTCGGTATATTTAGGGTAAAACCTATCGGGGAAAGAATTATCGAAACTATAATAAATATCTAGCCCTTCAATTTCTGTAGATAACTTTACAGATAATTGTTTATCTGCTGTTCTTTTTACTTCAAATATTGGATCATATACACTAGGTGCATACTTAGTTTCATTTAAGTCTAATCGTTTAAAATGTTCTTCGGTTTTTGCAAAGAAGTGTTTCCAGTCTTTATTTTCTTTAGGTGTCCATAACGATTCGGAGATAGCGAATGCTCTTGGCCAAAGCATATATTGAACCTGACGCATATTATAAACTTGTTCCGTCCATAAATTACCTTGACCACCTTTAATATACTTTGGATCTACACCTGGAGGAATTGGATCGAATTCATAACTTTTGCTGAGACGTAAAGAAGCATAAACCCTGGGTTCGGTAATTGGATCTGCTTGCATATAATCTAAATAAGCATAAGCGGTGGGCGACAAAACCACTTCGTGTTTATTTTTTGTTGCTTCTATTGCAAAATTTAATGTTCTCCAATTCATAATGGCAGTACTTGATGAAATATTTCCTTCTAAAATTTCATCCCAGCCCATATATTTTTTTCCTTTAGATTCTACTATTTTTTCAACTCTTCTGGTAAAATAGCCTTGTACATCGGGCATAGTTTTTAAGCCTTCTTTAGCCATCAGGGCTTTTATTTGAGGGTTGTTTTGCCAGAAATTATGAGGGGCTTCATCGCCACCCATATGAATATATTCGAATGGGAATAAAGCTGCAATTTGAGTAATTACAGTATCAAGAAATTCATAGACCTTTTCGTTAGCCGGACAAAGTGTATTATCTACCAAGGCAGTAGGAGGAGCCCCTCTACTCCAATCCATAATTCTTTCTCCACTTCTTACTTTATAATTTACCGCTTCCGGTGTACATGATAATTCTGGATAAGCAGCAATTGCGGCTAGACTATGGCCTGGAACATCTATTTCTGGCATTACATTTACGAAACGATCTGCAGCATATTTTACAATTTCTTTGATGTCTTCCTGGGTGTAAAATCCGCCATAATTACGAGGTTCATTTGGTCCAGGAGGGATCATTGCTCCAAATTCTCCTTCTTTTTTAACGCGCCAAGCACCTACTTCCGTTAAACGCGGCAATCCTTTAATTTCAATTCTCCAACCTTCATCGTCCGTTAAATGAAAATGCAGAATATTATATTTATAGCGAACCATATCGTCTATAAACCTCATCACCTCTTCCTTTGTAAACCAATGGCGTGCTACATCGAACATTAAGCCTCTCCATCCAACTTTCGGATAATCTGTAATCTCCACCGCTGGAATACTCCATGTTTTTAAATTACTCAATGATTTACTTTCAATTTCTTTTGGAAAAAGTTGAATTAGCGTTTGGATCCCGTAGAACAGACCAGCTGGTACATTGGCTTTAATTATAATTTGATTTTTATGAACAGATAGTTGATATCCTTCTTTCCCTATTTCTGGGTTATATTGAGTGTTTAACAACAACCTAATATCGGCATGAGTAGCTGTTTTTCTTTCTATGTGGGCATAATAACCTGTTGGAATAGTTAATCGTTCCTTTAAGAAAACAATTGCAGTGTTTAACGCTGGATTAGCAGGAACTTCAATGGTGAAATTATTGGTTAATGTGAACTTTCCTTCTAATCTTTTTAAAAGAACTGGCTCAGGAATAATTGCAATTTCTGACGCTGGGTAAAAGGAATTGGTTTCAGTTTCTTGTTGCGCATTAGGCTGTGCAAATCCAAAAAAACCGATTAAACTTAAAATAAAAATTGAAAATATTTTCTTCATGTAATGTGTAATCTTCTAAAAAACTTGTTAAATATTTTTGGTGTTATTTTATTTTAGGGCATTTAATGCCTGGAAAATTTTTCTGGAAATACCACTACCATTGTAATTATTAACGTTAATAACTACAACAAATTTTTTGCCTTGAGCATCTGTATGGTAACCTGCATAACCTTGAACATCGCTAATATTTCCGCTTTTTAATTTCAT
>CAZQFF010000028.1:0-9724 GCA_964592575.1 uncultured Pedobacter sp. | reverse complement strand
TAGCTCATTAAAAAATTTATCAGATTTTTCTCATACAACTATCCCTAATGGTGGCGATTTTAAATTCGCAATTGTTGTTGCAGAATGGAATGCTGAAATTACCGGAAAACTCTATAAAGGCGCATTTGATACGCTTATTAAACACGGTGTTAAGGAGCAAAATATTTTAAGCTATCCGGTTCCAGGGAGTTATGAATTAACTGCTGCAGCAGATATAGTTCTATCAAATAATGCTACAATTGATGCTGTTATTTGCTTAGGCTGTGTAATCCAAGGAGAAACTAGACATTTTGATTTTATTTGTAATGCCGTAGCAAACGGATTAGCTAATGTTGGTATAAAGCATAACAAAACTATTGTTTTTGGTGTTTTAACTACAGACAACCAAGAACAAGCCCTGGCAAGAGCAGGTGGAAAACACGGTAATAAAGGTGATGAGGCTGCTATTACAGCTTTAAAAATGGCTCATCTATCGGCAAATCTTCCAAAATAATTTAAATGAATTGGATTAATTTAACTTCACAAGAACAAGTAGAAACGATAAAAAATTCTACTGGTTATTCCGTTATTTTTAAACATAGCACAAGATGCTCTATTAGCTTAATGGCTAAAAGAGGTTTCGAAAGTAATTGGGAAGTAATACCTCCTACTACGCCTCTGTATTTCTTAGATCTTTTAAATTATAGAGAAATCTCTAATTCAATCGCCGAAGGATTTAATGTTTATCATGAATCTCCTCAAGCTTTGTTAATCTATAATGGAGAATGTATTCTCGATTTATCACATAGTGATATTTCATCTGAAGAAATTGCAGATTCTATAAAAATTTAATGGTATCCTGAACATCTATGTCTGGATGTATGCTATACATAACCGGACAAGTTTTTATTGATCTTTCAATAATCAATTTTTGCTTTTCGGTATAGTTTTCTGGCGGAAAGGTTAAAGCAACTTTTATAGCTGTTACTCTCCTAGGATCTGTTCCCATTACTTTTGTAATTTCACAAGTTGCACCGTCAATATTAAAACCATGCTCGTTTGCGGCAATCCCTGCAATGGTAAGCATGCAATTCCCTAAACTTGTAGCCAATAAATCAGTAGGCGAAAAAGATGCGCCCTTACCTTTGTTATCTACTGGTGCATCGGTAATAATTTTTGTGCCTGATGATAAATGCTCCGAGGTAGTTCTTAAACCACCATTATAGGTTATAATTGAAGTTGCCATTAATGTATTATTAAAGTTTAAAGGTACTTGATTTATCATAATATGCCCAAATTTTGTAAAACTTATTGAAGTAGTCCTAAACTTAATTGACTTTACTTACCTTTGTATTATGATATCACTGCCTGTTGTAACAGAACAAGAAGTAAAAAGAAAACCAGATTGGCTGCGCGTAAAATTACCGGTAGGTAAAGAGTATGCGCAAGTTAGAAATTTAGTAGATACTCATAAGTTGCATACCATTTGCGAAAGTGGGAATTGTCCCAATATGGGCGAATGTTGGGGTGCCGGAACTGCTACTTTTATGATTCTGGGAAATATATGCACGCGTTCTTGTTCTTTTTGTGCAGTTGCTACAGGCCGACCACTTGCTGTGGATACTGATGAACCCAACCGAGTTGCCAATTCAGTAAAATTAATGCAAGTAAAACACTGTGTTATCACTTCTGTTGATAGAGATGATTTAAAAGATGGCGGTTCTATTATCTGGGCCGAAACTTTACAAGCCATTCGTCGCGAAAGTCCTACAACTACTTTAGAAACATTAATTCCCGACTTCAAAGGTCAATGGGATAATTTATATCGCGTTTTGGTAGAACGACCAGAAGTAGTAAGTCACAACATGGAGACTGTTAAAAGATTAACTCGTCAGGTAAGAATTCAAGCCAAATATGATAGAAGTTTAGAATGCTTAAATAGAATCAGTAAAGAAGGGTTACGCACTAAAACAGGAATCATGTTAGGCTTAGGAGAAACTGAGGCTGATGTTCTAGAAGCAATGGACGATTTAGTAGAAAATGGAGTACATATCCTTACATTAGGCCAATATTTGCAACCCACTAAAAATCATCACCCGGTGGTCGACTGGATTCATCCCGATCAATTTGCAAAATATAAAGAGCTTGGTTTAGCTAAAGGACTTAAATACGTAGAAAGTGGACCATTGGTAAGATCTTCTTACCATGCCGAAAAACATTTGTTTTAATTTCCCTTCATTAAGTTTTTTATCACTTTCGGAATTTCTTTGGCAACAGCCGATGCAATGACGTTGTTTTGTGTTTTAGATAACTCATCGGCCCCCTTACCATGAATAAAACAACCTATTATACAAGCTTCGTCTCTAGAATATCCTTGCGCCAAAAGCCCTGTAATTATTCCAGTTAACACATCACCCATTCCACCGCTAGACATAGCTGGACTACCACTTTGATTGATATAAATATCACCAGATGGCGTAATAATAAATGAATATTGGTTTTTTAAAACTATAAAAATATGTAATTCCTTTGCCTTCTTAGCTGCAGTTTCTACTCTTTCCCACCAATTATTATGATCGCCAAATAATCTATCAAATTCTTTTAAATGTGGTGTTAAGATACTCCCAGGCTTTAGTTTATTTAAAAAGCTTTTATGGGCCGATAAAACATTTATTCCATCAGCATCTATAATTAAAGGTTGGTCGATTGCAAAATTTAACCAAGATATCACTTCATCTGAAACCCCAATTCCGCAACCAAATGCTATGGCTGAGTATTTACTTAAATCTTTTCCCAAATCAATTCTCGAGAGAAACATTACCTCTGGCAAAGCTGTGTTTAATGATGTTAAACCCGATTCAGGTATGCATGCAGTTGTTAAACCCGCACCGCTATACAAACTTCCTAAACAAGAAAGTAAAGCAGCTCCCATGGTATATGTTGAGCCTCCAATTATTAAAGTATGGCCGTAGTTACCTTTATGAGAAAATTTATATCTTGGCTTTAATAATCTTGAGATTAAATTTTCTGAAGAAATTTGCCAATTGTTTTGTAAAATAAGCTTATGATTGGGTAAAATTACCTTGAAGTCATTTATAAATAACGCACTTTCTGGGAAGAAAAAATTAATTTTTGGAGCAAAACAAGCAAATGCGGTTATACATTTTATAGCTTCCAATTCATATGTAATTGCACCTTCTGTTGGGAAACCCGATGGATAATCAATAGCGTAAATTTTTGCATTTAAGGAGTTTATAGCCCGATAAACATTTGTTGCATAATTATTATTCAGCGTATTATCTGAAAAATTAATGGCGTCTATTAGTACAGTTTCTTTAATTCCCTTTATATTTTCTATGGATAACCAAGCAGATTTTGGAACTTTTATAAAAGATGTGTCGTCAGTTTCCTCATTAAATACATAATAAACTCGAACATTAAATCTTAATTTTTTAAGTCTATTAGCGATTTTTAATCCAACTGTCCCTTTAAAACTATTTCCAATTAAAATTCCTATTTCAGCTTTATCGATCGAAGGAATAAAAGCTTCTATAAATTCATCAATATATGCTTCTAAATACTTATTAGCCTTGGTTTTTGCTAAATACTGAACCTGGTTTAAATCAGATAAATTTTGCATGTTTTACCTATTGATTAATTTACGAGCTGTTTTCAGGAATTCATTTCCTTTTTTAAAAATTTACCAGTCAAACTAATTGGATTTTGAATTAAACCTTCAGGTGTTCCTTCAAATAAAATTCTTCCACCCCCTGCTCCTCCTTCTTCTCCTAAATCTATTACCCAGTCGGCAACTTTTACTACATCCAAATTATGCTCTATTACTAATACGGTGTTCCCTTTATCTACCAGTTCATTTAAAACACCAAGCAAAACATTTATATCTTCGAAATGCAATCCAGTAGTTGGCTCATCTAATATATAAAAAGTTTTACCAGTATCCTTTTTACTCAATTCTGTGGCTAATTTTACCCTTTGAGCCTCTCCACCACTTAAAGTTACAGACGATTGTCCGAGTCTGATATAACCCAATCCAACATCACTTAAGGTTTTAATTTTTCGATGAATAGAAGGTATTTGATCAAAAAACAAGCAAGCTTCTTCGATACTCATATCTAAAACATCGCTTATAGATTTTCCTCTATAACGAACTTCCAAGGTTTCTCTATTGTATCTTCTTCCTCCACATTCTTCACATGGAACTTGAACATCAGGGAGAAAATTCATTTCAATTAATTTCATGCCTGCACCCTGACAAGTTTCACATCGCCCTCCTTTTACATTAAAAGAAAATCTTCCCGGTTTATATCCTCTTATTTTTGCTTCGGGAAGTTGTACAAATAAATTCCTTATATCAGAAAATACACCCGTATAAGTAGATGGATTTGATCTAGGTGTTCTTCCAATTGGAGCTTGATCTATCTCTATTACCTTATCAATTTCTTTTAATCCACTAATCTTTTCATAAGGCAATGGCTGTTTCTTTGACCTAAAGAAATGATGATTTAATATTGGATATAAAGTTTCTGTTATTAAACTAGACTTTCCACTACCAGAAACTCCTGTTACTGCAATAAATTTCCCTAATGGAAAATCTACTGAAACCTGCTTTAAATTATGACCTGAAGCCTTAATTAGAGAAAGTTTATGCCCATTTCCTGGTCTTCTCTTTTTTGGTACTGCAATTTCCAATTTTCCATTTAAGTATTTTGCAGTGATAGAATTACTTTTTAAAATCTGCTTAGGTGTACCCTGCGCTACAATTTCTCCGCCATGAACACCCGCAGCTGGCCCCATATCTATCACATGATCTGCCTCCAGAATCATGTCTTTATCATGTTCTACAACTAAAACGGTATTCCCTAAATCTCTTAAGTTTTTTGAAGCATTTATTAATCGATCATTATCTCGTTGATGTAAACCGATACTAGGCTCATCTAAAATGTACATTACGTTCATTAATTGAGAACCTATTTGCGTAGCCAATCTAATGCGTTGGGCTTCTCCCCCCGACAATGTTCTGGTGGTTCTATCTAATGATAAATAAGTAAGTCCCACATCAACTAAAAAGCCTAAACGTGCACGAATTTCTTTTAAAACCTCCCTTGCAATAAAATTTTGTTTGTCAGTAAGTCGGTTTTCTAGATTGGTAAACCATTTTAACAATTCATTAATATCTAAGGATACCAATTCAAAAATATTTTTGCCATCTATATGAAAATGCAAGCTTTCCTTTTTTAATCGCGCACCATTACAAGCTGGACAAGTTTTAAGTCTTCTATATGCTTCTAAGTCTTCGGCCCCTTGCCCACTTCTGCGCTCTTGCTGTTCTTCAATAATTTTAATGATACCATCAAAATTTATCGAATAATTTTGAACATTCCATTTATTATACTCTACGGCTACAGAAAGCAAATCAGGAGAGCCATTAAGTATCATATCAACTATCTCATCTCCTAATTTTTCAATAGGTGTAGATAAAGAAAAATTATGCTTCTTAGCTAAAGCTTTTAATACCTGAAAAACCCAAGTATCTCTATACTCACCCAAAGGAGCCAAACCTCCATTTAAAATGCTCAGCTTTGGATTTGGTATTACAGAATCTTTATCTACCACAAAAATATATCCCAATCCATCGCATTCTTCACAAGCACCGTATGGCGAGTTAAATGAGAAACTATTTGGTTGGGGCTCATCATAACTAATTCCGGTAGTTGGACACATTAAAAATCTACTAAAATGAGCTACAATATTTTCCTTATCCGTAATTTTAATTACCCCCTTACCTACTTTCATTGCGGTTTCTACCGAACTTCTTAAGCGTTTTTGTTCGGTTTTTTCTACCAACAATCTATCAATTACAATTTCGATATCATGAATCTTATAACGATCTACCTGCATTTTAGGAGTCAGATCTTTTATTTCGCCATCTACACGAACCTTTACATAGCCTTGTTTCCTAATTTGTTCGAACAATTCTCTGTAATGACCTTTTCTTCCTTTAACCACTGGAGCCAAAATATTAATGGCTTTTCCATCAAATTTTTGAAAAATATTATTCAAAATTTGATCTTCACTCATCCGCTCCATACGCTCACCCGTGTTGTAAGAAAATGCTTCTCCTATACGCGCATAAAGCAACCTCAGAAAATCATAAATTTCGGTAATAGTACCTACTGTTGATCTTGGATTTTTACTAGTTGTTTTTTGTTCAATAGCAATAACTGGACTTAACCCAGAAACTTTATCCACATCTGGGCGCTCCATACCGCCCATAAACTGTCGGCTATAAGCACTAAAAGTTTCCATATAGCGTCTTTGCCCCTCAGCATAAATGGTATCAAATGCAAGCGACGATTTACCACTCCCGCTTAAACCCGTTATAACAACCAGCTTATTTCTAGGAAAAGAAACATCAATATTTTTTAGATTATGTACTCGGGCGCCATAAACTTCTACGTCTTTTTGTTCCCCAAGATCAATAGTTTTATTGCTCATAGTATAGAATTACAGCATTTACAACTTAATGTTTATGAAAACGCTGAATAAACAAAATTGCTAAAAAAAGAAGACATTTTATCAATAATAGATTGATTTTTAGATTTAAAATACAATAAAAAAGGAGCTCAAGTTTGAGCTCCTAAATAACGTTTCCCTTTTGTGTGTTTTTATTCTATATGCGTGCTAGAAGCTACAGACGAATTAATATATCCATAACTTGCAGGCCTATCAATTATTTCCTTAATTGAAATTAATTTATAAACATATCCTCCTGTTTCTTTATTTAATTTCATTTTGAAATAATTATCTTCTTTTTGAGCATAAATTTGACGTCTTAGTTTTACGTCGCCTAAATTATATGCTGCCGCTGCCAAAGCCCAATTTCCGAATATATTATGTAAATCGCGCAAATATTTGCTGGCTGCAACTGTTGATTTATGTAGATCGTATCTCTCGTCTACCTTACCATTTACCTTTAATCCATACATTCTTGCTGTAGCCGGCATAAATTGCCAAAATCCAGCAGCTCCTTTAGGAGAAACGCCTCCTTTTATTCCGGATTCTACTAATGGAACGTATTTGAAATCATCAGGAATACCATATTTAGCTAAAATTGGTTCAATAATAGGAAACCATTTATCTGCTAACTTATGAAGTTTATCAGACTGAATCTTCTTATGTGAATGCTCAGCTAATATTTTTTTCATTTTTTTCTCAACTTTCAAGTCCCCTAAAGGAAGTGAAACATTGGCGAAATTTAATCGCTCCATTAATGATTTTGGAGCTACCTCTAGAGGTTTATTAAGTGTTATAGGGGTGGTATTAACGTTATCTTTTTCTGCTTTTGGTAAGTTGTAAGCAAACACTTTTGCCATAACTAGTAATCCTAAAATTACCGTACATGTTATTATGTGTTTCTTGATCATCTTCCTCCTTTTTTTGGTTAACAATTTTAAAACGGCAACAAAGATACAAATTACTCATCAGATTATCAAATAGTTACAAAAACAAACACAAATGTCAACGTTTTCAATCAAGATAAACCTCTTATTTTTAATCAAATATTAAAGTAATAATTATATTATATAACGCGTTATTTTACTTAAATTTGCAGGTCATAATAAGCATTCTTAAATCCCATTATACATGAGAGAATTTAAAAGGAAAAGTCGCGACGACAAGTCCACCAAGGAAGACCAAAAAAAATCTTCTGAATCATATAAAAAGAAAGATTCAACATTTTCACCAAGATCTGAATCTTCAAATACAAGAAAAACTTCTTCACGCCCAACGGGTAAGTTTAATAAAGAAACAGGAAAACCAAGTTTCAATAAAGATAATTCAAGATCTGGCAATTACTCTGATAGAAAACCTTTTTCTAAAGATGGCGGAGAACGACCATTTAAATCAAAATCTTTTTCAAATGAAAAAGAAAATAGTTTTAAAGAATCAAAAGGCAGAAGCTATATCAAAAAAGATGCTTTTGTAAAGAAATCTGATCAATCTTCTTCTACAAGCAAAGATGTTAGACCATTTCGTAAAAGAACTGAATCTGCTTCTTATAAAACCAAATCTCCGAACTACAAGTCTTCAAAACCTCAAAACCCAGTTCTACCAAGTAATAATGATGGTAAAGTAAGGTTAAATAGATATATAGCAAATTCTGGTATTTGTTCGAGAAGAAAGGCTGATGAACTAATCGAAGCTGGCGTTATCTCTGTAAATAATGAAGTAGTTTCTGAATTAGGATTAAAAGTAGATCCTGCTAAAGATATAATTAAGTATAATGGTGCTTTATTAAAAAGAGAGAAAAAAGTTTATGTCTTATTAAATAAACCTAAAGACTATATTACAACTACCGAAGATCCTCAAGAGAGAAAAACGGTGATGCATTTAGTTGAAAAAGCAAGTAGAGAAAGAATTTATCCTGTTGGAAGGTTAGATAGAAATACTACAGGATTGTTGTTAATGACCAATGATGGCGACCTTGCAGATAAATTATCACATCCAAAAAATGGTATCACCAAAATTTATCAAGTAGAATTAAATAGAAATTTATCTCAAGGTGATCTAAATAAAATTCAATTTGGATTAGAGTTAGAAGACGGTTTAATTAAGCCAGATAGCGTTTCCTATGTTACTGGTGGCAGCAAAAAAGAAATTGGTATCCAAATTCATAGCGGTAAAAATCGTATCGTACGTCGTATTTTCGAACATTTAGGTTACGAAGTGGTAAAATTAGATAGGGTTGTTTACGGAAATCTTACTAAAAAAGATTTACCTAGAGGCAGATGGCGTTACTTAGATGAGCACGAATTAATTCAGATAAAACATTTAATAAAATAGAATGCGCTCGTTTAAGTTTCTATTGTTGCTCATATTTGTTTTACCAAATAATGTTGTAGGTCAAATTTACCCTTTAATTGTAGGAACATATACAGGTCCAGGTAAAAATAAAGGGGTACATGCTCTAATTTTTGACAGCCAAGATGGTAGTATTATCGCTACCAACAATTTTGTTCAGACAGACAATCCTTCTTTTATCAGTATTTCTGAAGATGGAAATTTCGTGTACAGTGTTAATGAAAGTGGAGAAAAAAGTGGAGTTTCTGCTTTTAAATTTGATCATGACCTAACTCAATTGAAGCTTATCAACCGCATTGCAATGTTGAGCTTAGATCCATGTTACATTGTGGTAAATAAAAAGCATGCAATTACTGCAAATTATTCAAGTGGCGATGTTTCTGTTTTTCCTATTGACCAAAATGGTGGATTAAAAGAAGCTATTCAAACTGTAAAACATACAGGTAAAAGTTTAAACCCAATTAGACAAAATAAGCCACATGCGCACATGATTGCGTTTACACCCGACAGAAAACATATCTTAGTGACTGATTTAGGGATAGATAAGGTTATTCTTTATGCTTATGATGAAAATAGAAATGAGCCATTAACTTTTAAACAAAGTTTTGACGCACCTCAAGGTGCAGGACCTAGACACATGACATTTTCTAATGATGGTAAAACGCTATTTGTATTGGGCGAATTAGATGGTAATATTCATATTTTCAATTTTGAGAATAATCAGTTAAAATTGAAAAATTCGGTTTCAACGATTTTTCCTACAAGAGATATTAAAGAATTTAATGCCGCGCATATTCAAGTATCTCCAGACGGAAAATTTCTTTATGCGAGTGTTCGTGGAAAAGAAAATATTATTTCAGTT
>CAZQFF010000027.1:0-14827 GCA_964592575.1 uncultured Pedobacter sp. | reverse complement strand
TCCGGTTCTGATGATATGAGTTCGAATCTCGTCGGGAACACGACAATAAAAAGCACTTAATCAAATCTAGATTAAGTGCTTTTATTTTAAAAACAAAAAATCCTAATACCAGCAGGAATTAGGATCTTTAATCATCAAAATTAAAAAGAATTACTTAGCGTTTTTTTTCTCAGTAACCTCAGTACGGATATCCTGAGCTAAACCTTTTAATTCTTGCATAGCTTTACGAACACGCGTACCAGCCGCCGCATTTCCAGCGTTATAAAATTTTTCAACGTCAGCTTGAACAGCTGCAATTACTTCTTTTACTTTTTCGAATTTTTCCATTGTAATTTGATTTAATTATGATTCAAATATATTATAAAAACCCTAATTCCAAATAGTTAAGGCACTTTTTAATGAAAATTGTTTAAAAATAAATTAAGAAAATAAAGCAAACGATCTGATAAACAAACACTTAATCAAAAAACAAGAAAAATAAATTAGTTGAAATGGATTAAAACGGGAACCCAATACCAAAATTATATTGTAAGAAATTATAGACATCAGGGTTATTTGTAATGCCATAACGCTCTTTAAAAGCCTTACCTCCACTAAAAAACTTATTGATTACCCACTGATCCCCTCCTCTGAACTGCGGATCTTTAACCTTCAAACCTAAATCAAATCTGAAAACAAAAAAATCAACATCCATTCTAAACCCTATTCCAGTACCTAAAGCAATTTGCTTATCCAAATCATTAAATTTAAAATAAGTTTCAGGTTGCGGGTTACCTGGTGCAATATTCCAAGTATTACCAAAATCCAGAAATGCAGCTCCTTTTAGTCTCCCACCAAAAAATTTATTTATCAATAAATATCGATATTCTAAATTACCTTCAATACGCATTTGGCCTAATTGATCAATACCAAAAGCTCTATTTCTAGCAATTGCACTCGCAATCACATCTCTATTATAATTTCCAGGCCCTAGGGTTCTAGCTTGCCAGGCTCTAACCCCACTCGAACCACCTGCATAAAATAATTTATCGAATGGCATGGAGTTAGAGTTTCCATAGGCATAACCTAAACCTGCATTAATACGTGCTATAAATTGATTATAGCCACCCAAATTTCTATATAATCTAACATCCAATTCCGGACGAACATATTGATTAAATGGTAAACCAAATACTTTTCCAAATTGACCAATTGATGGACTTTGTTCTTGTCCGCCCAAACTACTCAGCGCATAAAGTAAATTTCCAGCCAGATCTATATTTCCTCTTAAATAGATAAAGTTTTTATTTTCTAATAATTTATCTGCATTAAGCGTAAATGCATACTTAATTCCAAGTGTAAAATCTTTTCTACCTAAAAGTTTAATATTATATGAATTATTAATTAAAAGCTCTCTATTCGCATTATACCTATCGATATTGGTTTTATCTAATGTATCAATTAGTATTTCACCAGATCTATATTCCACATTCAAAGGCGTTAAGGAATGGTATTTAGAACGCGTTTCAATCCAATCATAACTAACTGAATTTGTAAAAATTCTTCTTAACATAACATCAGTCTGCTCTGTGAATTGATAACTGGTAGAAAATGTTGTGAAGGGCATACCATTTTTACCCATCATAGGCAGGTTTACAAATGGCACCATCAACCTGGGCACAGATAAACTAGCACTCACGCTAAAATCTCTTTGATAAATATCTGAGAATATGGATTTGCCTTCTGATCTACGAGATTGCAAGCCACCTTTAACCTGAAACTGAAATCTTTCCGCACCATTAAAAAAGTTATTATTGGTGTAAGTATTACTTAAAGTTAAACCCACCGTTCCATCATTAAAAGGAATTTCTCCTTCTATTCGATTACTCATTCTCTTCTGTGGAATCAATAAAATAACTGGCTCAACTTGTGTACTATCTTTCGACTTATTATAGTCTATCCTAACATTTTTAAAAACATTCAATTGATAAAGGCGATCGTAGGTCAATGTCTCCTTTTCCACGTCATATACTTCACCTTGCCTTAAAAAATCATAGCGAGTAATTGGATTTCTTCTAAATTGTTTTGATAAGTCTAAATAGCGCAATCCATTAAAAGCGCGACGTTCAATTTTTAAAGAATCTAATAAACCTTCCTCTGTAAATCCATCTGAACTTGGCGCAATGATCATGTTAGATTCCCCAATAGCATACACACGATGTTTCAGATTAGTATCTAAAGGATTGTCAATGAAAAGATTTACAGCTACTCTGGAATTATTTTGATTGGAATCTTGTACAAATCTTATATAAGGTTTAACAAAATCATAATATCCATTTTTTCGCAATACTTGATGAATTCTATCTCTTTCTACGACTAAAGAATCTTCGTCATAACGCATACCTATACTAATAGCTGACCTAGGTTTAATATACTCTTCATAAATAGCTTTAATAGCAGAATCCGGGATATATGTCTTAAATTGATTAATTAGAAACTCTGGCCCTTGTTTAGCTGTAAAAATTAAAGTTGCCTTCTTCTTTTCTACTATAATTTCTGAGTTAACTTTAGCATTAAAATAACCCTTTGTCTTTAAAAATCTTTCAATTTGACTCCTAGAAATATCTACTAAATTACTATCCAAAATTGGAGGTGGAGAACCAAGAGGTTTTATATGCGAAGTTTTGTACTTCCCATCTTTAGTATTAAAAAGATTGTATATTTTAAGATTTAAGCCCAAACCACTAGCAGGACGAATATCCTTTTGAATATAGTTAGCCGCCTCCTCTTCTAAGTTTTTGTCTACACTATCAATTTTAACTTTTTTAACTATTGATTGATAGTCCTCTATGTACCGTGTTGAAGAACAACCGGCAAAAATCACGATAAATAATAGTAATATTGCAAGAGTTTGTATAGCTTGCTTTAGAGGACTTATATATGCTTTCAAAATCTCAAATCAGTTTTATCAAATCTTTACAATTAAAAAAATTCCGTAAATCGGAAGGCCTTTTTATCGTTGAAGGTTTAAAATCTATTACCGAATTTATAAATTCTTCATTCAAAATTCATAGTATATATATCGAAGTAGATTTCTTTTCTGAAACACCTTCTATTCCAACAAATATACATCGAATTGAAACAAACAGCGTAAATTTTAAGAAGATTAGTAATTTACAACATCCTCAAGGTGCCTTGGCCTTAATATATATTCCAAATAACAAGCCAATTGAGCCTAAAGTTTTAAAAAATAAATTTACAATAGTATTAGATGATGTTCAAGATCCAGGTAATTTAGGCACCATTATTCGTACAGCAGATTGGTTTGGAATTGAAAATATTATCTGTTCAAATAACACCGTTGATATCTACAATCCTAAAGTCGTGCAAGCCACGATGGGAGCATTAAGTCGTATCCAAATTCATTACCTTAACCTAGAAGATTTCTTTTCACAGGTTGATATTCCAATTTATGGAGCGCTATTGGAAGGTAAATCCATTTATGAAACACAGTTTGAATCAGAAGGAATCATCGTATTAGGCAATGAAGGACATGGCATTCACCCCAACCTAATTAATCATATACAAAAGCCTGTTACCATCCCTAGAATTGGAAAATCTGAATCATTAAATGTAGCCATTTCAGCAGCAATTTTTTGTAGTGAAGTCAGCAGATCACTTTTTAAACTGTCTAAGCCTAAATAAAATAAGTTTTTATCTGCAAAATAATTTTGATTAGCCATAACTATTTAATACTTTTGCGTCCTTGAAATTATTAGGTCGAGTGGCCGAGTGGCTAGGCAGAGGTCTGCAAAACCTTGTACAGCGGTTCGAATCCGCTCTCGACCTCAGGTTTTTTAAAATATTAAAAATTTAAGATCATGGCAGTAACTAGATTAAAAAGAAAAGACAGATATAACAAAACTGTATCTCGTTTAGAAGTACAACGTTTAAAATTAGCTACTAATGTTGAATTAGGTAGCCGATCGCAACAATCTACTAAAGATCAATTAGCTAAAAACAACGCTATTTTAGCTGAATTATCAGCCTAATTATAACTCAAGTAGTTTGATTAAAAATATTAAGGGAATAAGTCATGCTTATTCCCTTTTTTATTTCACAAGTTATTGCTCTAAGGCTTTGCAAATACGCTTTATTAATGCCGGTCCCTCATAAATAAACCCCGTGTAAAGTTGAATTAAACTTGCTCCTGCAGCTAGTTTTTCACGGGCATCTTCTGCACTATGAATACCTCCTACTCCAATTACTGGAAATGCATGCTGAGACTTTTCCACTAAATATCGAATTACCTCTGTCGATTTATTTTTCAGAGGCTTACCACTTAAACCACCAGACTCAGCAGTTAAACTAGAATCACTTTTTAAATTTTCTCTATCTAAAGTTGTATTCGTAGCGATCACGCCAGCAATTTTAGAACTTAAAACCAATTCGACGATATCATCTAATTGCGTAAAATTCAAATCCGGCGCTATTTTTAAAAGTATTGGCTTAGGCTTTGACTTTCCTAAATTCAACTGCTGTAATCCATTTAAAATTACTAAAAGTGGTTCTTTTTCTTGTAAAGCTCTAAGACCTGGTGTATTTGGTGAACTCACGTTTACCACAAAATAATCTACTACATCAAATAATCTATTAAAACACTTTTCGTAGTCTAAAAAAGCATCTTCATTAGGCGTTAACTTGTTTTTCCCAATATTCCCACCTACAATTATCTGAGGGGCTTTAATTTTCAACAATCTTAATTGTTCCGCTAAAACATCCACCCCCTTATTATTAAAACCCATTCTATTAATCAAGGCTTCATCTGCCGGTAATCTAAACATCCTTGGCAAATCATTTCCTGGCTGAGGTAATGGTGTCACTGTACCCACTTCAATAAAACCAAAACCCAAAGCACTTAAAGCCTCAATATACTGTCCATTTTTATCAAAACCAGCAGCCAAACCAACTGGATTAGGGAATTTTATTCCAAACAATTCTCGCGCTAAACTGGGTTGAGTATAAGTATAAGAACTCTTGAGCAATTGCTTTCCAAAGGGCATTTTATGATACACCCAATTTAAGCGTTTAACAACAAAATGATGAACTTGCTCAGGATCAAACTTAAAGAATAAAGGCTTTATTAAACTATACATAAGGCAAAGGTAGGTTTATGTCCTATAAACTCCAATAAAATCGTATTTTTGCAAGCTTATGATATCTATAAACGATTTAAGTTTTTATATAGGCGCTCGTGCATTATATGACGAAGCAAATTGCCACATTAAACCAGGAGACCGAATTGGCCTTATTGGCGCCAATGGAGCTGGTAAATCTACTTTATTGAAGCTTATTGTAGGTGATTACAGTCCTACTTCTGGAAGTATTTCCATGTCAAAGGATTTAAAAATTGGATATTTAAATCAAGATTTACTTTCTTATGAATCACATCATAGTATTTTACATGTAGCTATGGAAGCATTTGCTCGTCAAAATGAGCTGCATGCAGAAATCGAAAAATTACTTAAAAAAATTGAAACTGATTATAGTGAGGAAACAATTAATAAACTAAGTAATAAGCAACAAGAATTTGAAGCCTTAGACGGTTACAACATAGAATTTAAAGCTCACGAAATCCTGGCAGGTTTAGGCTTTAACGAGAAAGATCAAAATCGTCCATTGAATACCTTTTCGGGAGGCTGGCGAATGCGTGTTATGCTAGCCAAAATTCTTTTGCAAGAACCCGATATCCTCTTGCTAGATGAGCCAACCAACCATATGGATTTACCCTCCATTAAATGGTTAGAAAACTATTTAAGCAGTTTTGGTGGGGCAATCATCATTGTATCACACGATCGTTATTTTTTAGATAAAATTGTCAATAAAACTATCGAATGCCGGAAAGGCAAACTCACTACATATGCAGGTAACTATTCATTTTATGTAGAGGAAAAGGAATTAAGATCGGAAATTCAGCGTGGAGAGTTCAAAAATCAACAAGCTAAGATTAAACAAGAAGAGCGTCTTATTGAAAAATTTAGAGCTAAAGCAAGTAAAGCCAAGTTTGCTCAATCGCGAATCAAAATGCTGGAACGAATGGAAAGAATTGATGATGTAGATGATGATAATCCAACCGTAAATTTCAGTTTTAAATTTTCAAAGCCATCAGGAAGACATGTGGTTAGACTTGAAAATGTAAGTAAATCTTATCCAAATGTAGAAATTTTAAAAAATGCTGAAGCTACTATAGAACGTGGTGATAAAATTGCTTTAATTGGGGCAAATGGAAAAGGTAAATCTACCCTATTAAGAATTATAGCAGGAACAGAGTCTTATGAAGGCAAAGTAGAAACTGGACATAATGTAACAACAACATTTTTTGCACAGCACCAATTAGAGTCGCTTCATTTAGATAACACCATATTAGCTGAACTTCAATCATTTGCACCTAAACATACGGAAACAGAACTAAGATCACTATTAGGCTGCTTCTTGTTCACTGGGGATGATGTATTTAAATATATTAAAGTTTTATCAGGAGGAGAAAAATCAAGGGTTGCATTAGCAAAGTCTCTCACATCAGATGCTAACTTTTTAATTTTAGATGAGCCAACTAATCACTTAGACATACAATCTGTAAATATTTTAATACAGGCCTTACAGCAATACGAGGGAACATTTATTACAGTGTCTCACGATCGTTATTTTTTGGATCATATAGCTAATAAAATTTGGTTTATCGAAGAAGATAAAATCAAAGAATATCCGGGCACCTATGCAGAATTCGAAGAATGGAGTGCTAAAAGAAAAGCTCCTGAAGCCAAACCCATTCCTCTTCAAGCCAAGGAAAAAAGCCAGGATAAACCGAAACCGGTTGTTTCCATAAAAAATAATAGCGGCTTAAAAAAACTCAATGAAAAATTGCAAAAATTAGAAAAACAGATTGAGGAGCTCGATAAAATAGTTAAGGAAACTGAATACGCCTTATCTACTGAAGAGGTTTACACCGATGCTATGCGATTACAAGAAACTAATATCAAATATCAAACTGAAAAGAAAGCACTAGCTGATTACCAATTAGAATGGGAAAAAATTGCCGAAGAAATTATAGAAATAGAAAGTCAATAAAGAGTAAAACAAAGAATTTTGCCTTTTTATTGATTTTCATTTTATCATTATGCCTTAAGCCACTAAATAGCTGGGCTCAGGCTATGCCTTATCACAATCAAGTTTTTAGTGAACACGTAAAATCTGTTGTTTTCGGCCCAATACAGCAAGAACAAAACCTGCCACTAATCCACTTAAACAGTTCAGATCAATTAATTTTCAAGTTTGATGATTTACAAGCTGGCTTTAAATCTTACAAATATAGCATTGAACATTGCCAATCCAATTGGACAAGCTCTGGCTTAAACACTATATTCTATTTAGATGGATTTAAGGAAGAACTATTAAATGATTATAAATATTCTATTCAGACCTATCAAAAATACACCCATTATCGCCTAGTGTTTCCTAATCAAAATATGAAACCCAAAATCTCAGGAAACTATGTTTTAAAAGTGTATGATGATAAAAATAAGCTCGTCATCACTCGTCGATTTTATGTACTTGATTCCAAAATAAGCGTTCAAGCAAAAGTGGAACAAAGTCCACAAGTGACAAAAAGAAATAGTCACCAAAAAATTCAAATCCAACTAAACTTAAATGAAGCTATAAACAACCCTCAACAGGATATCAAAGTACAGATTTCACAAAACCAGATACCTTTTACTTTGCAACAAAACACTAAGCCAAATCTAATTAGAGGCAATCAATTATTTTATAATGCTATTGACCAAAATGAATTCAGTGGTTCCAATGAATTCAGAAAGTTTGATATAAGAAGTTTACGAGCTTATGGAGCTCAGGTAAAACAAATTACCGTAAATAAGAATTTTGAAGTAGAACTATTTACCGATCAAAAAAGCTCAAGTCCTAAATACAGTAATCAATTTGATGAGAATGGATTGTTTTTTATTCGAAATAACGATGGTATAAATAGTGATATCGACGGTGATTATGCTAATGTGACTTTTAGTTTAAAAATTCCACAGTTAAGGACATCAAAAATTTATGTTTTGGGAGCATTTAACGCTTATCAATTTGGCTCTGAAAACGAGTTAATTTTTAACTTACAGAACAGCCAATACGAAACCCAAATCAAACTCAAACAAGGCTTATACGATTATAAATATGTAATCGTAGACTCCGAAAAGGGTATACAAGCTGACGTAATAGATAGTAGTTTTTATGAAACTCAAAACACTTATCAAATCTTTGTTTATTACAAAAAACCTGGAGCCAGATATGAAGAATTGTGGGCTTTACAAGAAATTAAAAATTAGATAATGAAGCTCAAAGCCATTTTTTTTGGGATATTTTTCTATTTTTGCAGCGTATGAGTAAATCAAAACTACCTAAGGAATCATTTACAATCATGAATGAATTGGTGTTACCTAATGACACCAACACTTTAAATAATTTAATGGGAGGTCGCTTGCTTCATTGGATGGATATCGCAGCCGCCATTTCTGCTCAAAAACACTGTAATCGAATTGTGGTAACCGCTTCTGTTGATAATGTTTCATTTAAACAAGCCATCAAATTAGGCGACGTAATTACTATAGAAGCCAAGGTTACTCGTGCCTTCAATACCTCTGTTGAAGTAAGATTGGATGTATGGGCTGAAAACATCCCATCTGGGTCACGTGTGAAATCTAATGAAGCTTATTATACATTTGTTGCAGTTGACCAAAGTGGAAGAACTATTCCAGTTCCTTCCATCACCCCTGAAACAGATGAAGAAATTGAGTTATATAATGGTGCTTTAAGAAGAAGACAATTACGCTTAATTCTTGCAGGTAAAATGAAACCTAATGATGCTAGCGAATTAAAGGCCTTATTTGTTAAAGATTAATACTAGCCTATGACGACGTATACTATTCTTATCGGACTCAGTTTACTCGTTATATTCTCCTACCTTTTTGATCTCTTTGCAAAGAAAACAAAATTACCTTCCATCCTATTGTTATTAACCTTAGGTATAGGTTTAAGACTTTTATCTGACCATTTTAAGTGGGAAACTTTTAATTTCTTTAAAATACTACCAACTTTAGGTACGGTCGGCCTTATTTTAATTGTGTTTGAAGGCGCCTTAGAGTTAAAATATGAAAAATCTAAAAATAAAGTAATTAAGGGAGCTTTATCTTCAGCATTCTTCATCTTATTAATCACTGTACTGCTCATTACCTTTATTATTCACCAAATCAGTGGAAAAGATTGGTATATATGCTTTATAAATGCTATCCCATTTAGTGTCATTAGTTCTGCAATTGCCATTCCTTCAGTATCAGGATTTAACCAAAAAACCCGGGAATTTATAATTTATGAAAGCTCATTTTCTGACATCATTGGCATTATCTTGTTTAACTTTGCCATTGCAAATTCGCAAATATCCTTTAGTTCATTTTTAGGTCTAGGTACAGATTTATTATCAATATCCATCTTATCGATAGCAGCTTGCGCAATATTAATGTACATCATGCGAAAGATAAAACATCATGTTAAGTTCTTTCTTATTTTATCCATTCTTATTTTAGTTTACGCTGTAGGACAAACCTTACATCTTCCCTCTTTAATTCTAATCCTAGTATTTGGATTATTCTTAAATAATGCAGACCAGTTTAACTATTTATGGTTCAAAGCTAAATTCTGGTACGATTCTTTTGAAAAAGATTTAGTGCAACTTCACCAACTTTCAGCAGAAAGTGCATTTATCATACGTACCTTTTTCTTTGTTATATTTGGGTTTACTATCAATTTAAGTGACCTCAATGATAATTATCTTTTCATTAATGGAGCTATTATCTTATTCAGCATTTTTGCTTTAAGATTTATTTATCTCTATTTCTTTAGAAAAGAAAATCTAAAACCAGAAGGTTTTGTAACTCCACGTGGATTAATCAGTATATTATTATTCTATAACATACCAAATGAATTAAGACTAGCAGAAATAGATGCTTCTTATTTATTCCTAATTGTGCTAGGTACTAGCATTATTATGACTATTGGTTTAATGCTTAATAAACCCAAAAAGGAATTAAGCACCTAATGCTAAAATACGATCAAATTCAGCCACTTTCAGCGGCATTACCGATAACCTACCTTGTCTAACCAAAGAAACATCCTTAAGGCTCTCATCGGCTTTAATTTGGGCTAATGTAACTGGCTTTGCTAAACTCTCTACAGGTTCTAAATCAACAACTACCCAATTCGGATCAGAAGTCGTAGGATCCTGATAAAATTCTTTAACAACTTTTGCCACACCTACCACTTGTTTTCCTTCATTACTATGATAAAACAACACTAAATCCCCAACTTTCATCTCTTTTAAATTATTCCTAGCCTGATAATTTCTTACACCATCCCAAAATGTACGACCATCTTCCAAAAACTTTTCCCAACTGTATTTAAAAGGCTCTGATTTTACTAACCAATAGTTCATGTGCTGTATTTATTTTTTTTAATTCCTTACATTCTTTCTGGCATTTCAATACCTAAAATAGCCATACCTTTTGATAACACCAATGCTGTAGTAGCACAAAGATTTAAACGACTTTGCTTAAGCGACATATTCTCTTCTTTGATTAGTGGTGGCACTTCATGGTAAAACTTATTAAATAATTTAGCCAATTCAAATAAATAATTTGCCACTAATGCCGGACTGAAAGCTTGTGCTGCAGACTTTAAAACCTCCGGATATGTACTTAACAAGCGGATCATTTCTAGTTCAGTATCCAGTAGAGCAGAATCAGAATTAGCTACCTTTGATTCATAAGCCGATTTATTTAAGAGAGAATTGATACGGGCATAAGTATACTGAATAAAGGGACCAGTGTGTCCTTGAAAATCAATAGATTCCGCTGGATTAAACAACAAACGTTTTTTAGGTTCCACTTTTAATAGATAGTATTTTAATGCCCCCATTCCTATTTGAGCATAAAGTTTTTCACGTTCAGATTCCGTAAAAGAATCAATTTTCCCTAGTTCCTCCGTATGTTGTTTAGCCGTACTAACCATTTCTGCGATTAAATCATCCGCATCCACTACTGTGCCTTCTCTACTTTTCATTTTGCCTGAAGGCAAATCCACCATCCCATAAGACAAATGATGCAAACCTTTCGCCCAAGACTTACCTAACTTTTCTAAAATTAGGAATAGCACTTTAAAATGATAATCTTGTTCATTACCCACCACATAAATCGATTCTTCCATCTGAAAATCATCGTATTTCATTTCAGCTGTACCCAAATCTTGCGTAATATATACTGAAGTTCCATCTGCTCTTAGAACTAATTTTTGGTCTAAACCATCATCCGTTAAATCAATCCAAACAGAGCCATCTTCTTTTTTAAAGAAAACACCTTTATCTAAACCTTCTTGAATAGTATCCTTACCTAACAGATAGGTTTGACTCTCATAATAATACTTATCAAAATCAACACCTAATTTTTTATAGGTTTCATTGAATCCGGCATAAACCCAATTATTCATGCGCTCCCACAAAGCTAAAACTTCTGTATTTCCAGCTTCCCACTGCTGCAACATATTTTGGGCTTCCAGAATCAAAGGCGCCTTCTTTTTAGCCTCATCTTCCGATAAACCATCACGCATTAAAGCCGAAACTTCTTCTTTATAATGTTGATCGAAAATCACATAGTATTTTCCTACTAAATGATCACCTTTTAGTCCTGAACTTTCTGGATTCTCTCCATTTCCCCATTTTTGCCAAGCCAACATTGATTTGCAAATATGTATTCCACGGTCATTAACCAAATTCACTTTAATCACTTCATAACCAACAGCTTTCAACAGTTCTGAAACAGAATAGCCTAATAAATTATTTCTAACGTGACCTAAGTGTAAAGGCTTATTTGTATTTGGGGATGAATATTCCACCATCACTTTTTTACCATTAGCAGCTAATTCTAAAGATTTAGGATTTTGAATCATCTGATTTAATGTAGCCTTCCAAAAATCATCGGATAAACGTAAATTCAAAAACCCCTTTACCACATTAAAGGAAGAAATCTCCGTTAAATTGTTTTGCAAGTGTTTACCTAAAACCTCAGCTGTTTGCTCAGGTCCTAATTTTGTAAATCGAGTTAATGGAAAAACTACGATAGTAACCTGTCCCTCAAACTCTTTTCGAGTTTCTTGAAGACTAATAACTTGAGGATCTAAATCTACTTGAAAATGCGCTTTAAAGGCTTTTAAAATTTCGTTAATGATAAAATTCATAACACAAAAATAATCAAAAAATCCATTATTCTTGGATAGATTTCTGGATGTAGAAAAATCTTATAGCTTTGTAAATAACATAAAATCTATACGTGAAATGACAGCAAACTTTAAAGTTCAAGTAGATTCCGAGATAGGAACGCTTAAGAGATTATTAATTCACAGTCCTGATTCTGGATTAGGAAAAGTAGTTCCGTCTAAAGCTCAAGACTGGTTATTTGAAGATATCGTGCACTTAGATACCATGAGAAAAGACGAGTACGATTATTATGTTAAACTCCTACTCTATTTCTTGGACCCAGATAAAGTACAGCATAAAATCCAAACGATTGACGATCCTAAACAAAAACGAAACTTTTATAAACCCGACAATCCATACTTTCATCAATCTGACAAAGTTATTGAACTTCAAAAACTTTTAGCGGATATTCTAGAAGACGACATTATCAAAAAGAAATTAGCCGCTTCGGTAAGCGCTATAGAAGGCTGTTCTTATCATTTACAACTCGAGCTAATTAGTTACAGTCCTGATGAATTAGCTAAATCTTTAATTAGTGGATCACTCAAGGATGGACGTATGATATTTGCTCCTATTCCAAATTTAATCTTCACGAGAGATTTAGGCACGACAATAAATAATTACATTTTACTAAACAAACCCGCTAAAAAAGCAAGAGTAAGAGAAAGCTTATTAATGCGTTATATTGTTTTCAATCACCCTTATTTTAAAGCTTATGAAAATCAAATTCTGGAAATTCCTGATTCAGAATTTCATTTTCTAAGACCTGGTGAAGAAGTTGAAAATCGCACCACAATTGAAGGTGGTGATATAATGATGATAAGTCCTCAACATGTACTAATTGGGGTGAGTGAAAGAACTTCTGCATATGGTGCTCATGAAGCCATGAAGCTATTATTCCAACATCAAGTTGTAGAGAAAGTAACGATAGTGAGAATCCCCATTAAAAGAGATTTCATGCATCTAGACACCGTATTTACTATGGTTAAAAAGAATATGTGGGTACTTTTACAAAGTATTTCACAAGTTGCTGATATTAAACAACAGAGTCCAATTGATTTTTTAATCAAACCAGAAATAAAAGAACAAACAGAAATTATTCAATTTTATCGTGAAGGTCGTCAACCTAAAAAATTTCCATCAATGGAAGCTTTATTTACTGAGATAAGTGAAAAAGAATTAGGTAGCAAAGAGCCTACTGAGTTTATATACTCGGGTCACAATGAATTTCCATTTGATGCAAGGGAACAATGGACCGACTCCTGTAATTTGTTAGCCTTAAAAGAAGGTGTTGTTTTAGGTTATGACAGAAATGACAAAACCATAGATGCCTTTCAAAAAAAAGGTTTCAAAGCCATCAAGGTAAAAGACTTATTGGATGATTTTGAAGCTGGTAAAACTTCACCGTCAGAGGTTAAAGATACCTTAATTTTAATGCCTTCTGCTGAACTATCAAGAGCCAGAGGTGGATTTCACTGTATGAGTTTCCCTTTAGAAAGAGCAAGTATTTTAAGTGAATAATATAAAAAAGAAATATGCAGTCTACGTCTAACTTACTAATGATAAGGCCAGTAAATTTTCATTTTAATACCCAAACGGCCTCTAATAACAAATTCCAGCAAATAGATGAACATAATCAGGTACATGCTCAGGCTTTAGTGGAATTTGATAACTTCGTATCTATACTACGAAAAAACGACTTACAAGTAACAGTAATTGAAGATAGCCCAGAACCTGTTACACCAGACTCCATTTTTCCTAATAACTGGATTTCCTTTCATGAAGATGGCTCTGTTTATCTTTATCCAATGTATTCTGAAAACCGTCGAGCTGAAAGAAGAAAAGATATAATTGAGCAGTTGCAGCAATATTTTAAAGTATCCCATCAATGCGATTTAAGTTTTTACGAGAATATGGGGCAATACTTAGAAGGTACGGGCAGTATGGTACTTGATCGAACTAACAAAATTGTTTATGCCTGTATCAGTGAAAGAACTGATCCTGAAGTATTAGCTCAATTTTGTAATTTAACAAATTACAAAGCAATTAGCTTTCACGCTTCTGATCAAAGTAATTTCCCAATCTACCACACGAATGTCATGATGTGCGTAGGTACTAAGTTTGTTTTAATATGTGCCGAAAGTATTACTGACACCTATGAAAGGTCTTATGTATTAAATCAGATCAAGCAAACTGGTAAAGACATTATTGAAATTAATTTTCAACAAATGGCACATTTTGCGGGGAATATGTTGGAAGTAAAAAATACTAAAGGAGAAACTTTTATTGTCATGAGTGAGCAGGCCCAACAAGCCTTAAACCCAGAACAAATGGCAGTTTTAACTAGTTATGGCAAAATTCTAACTGCTCCGATTTATACGATTGAAAAAAATGGAGGAGGTTCAGCTCGATGTATGTTAGCTGAAATTCACTTACCATTAAAATAAAAAAGGCATCTAATAGATGCCTTTTTTATTTAATATTCTT
>CAZQFF010000026.1:0-15376 GCA_964592575.1 uncultured Pedobacter sp. | reverse complement strand
TTCTTCTGCAATTGATGGGTTTACGTAAATTTCCATACGGTGTCCCATATTGAAAACTTTGTACATTTCCGGCCATGCGGTGCCAGATTGTTCTTGTATTAATTTGAAGAGTGGAGGAATTGGAAATAAATTGTCTTTTATAACGTGAATATCATCATTGATGAAATGCAATACTTTGGTTTGAGCGCCTCCGCTGCAATGTACTAATCCATGTATTTGAGCACGATATTTATCCAATATTTGCTTCATTACTGGAGCGTAAGTGCGAGTAGGGGATAATACCAATTTACCTGCTGTAACAGTTTCTCCTGTTTCCTCATTAATGGTTATAGGATCAGTTAATTTTTTTGAACCTGAAAATACGAGATCTAGTGGAACTGCAGGATCAAAGCTCTCTGGATATTGTTTAGCTATAGATTTTTCAAAGACATCGTGGCGTGCAGATGTTAAGCCATTGGATCCCATACCACCATTGTATTCCTTTTCATAAGATGCTTTGCCATAAGAGGCTAAGCCAACTATGACATCTCCGGCTTGAATAGTATGATTTGAAATCACATCTTTTCTTGGCATTCTGCAAGTGACGGTCGAATCTACGATAATTGTTCTTACTAAATCGCCTACATCTGCAGTTTCTCCACCTGTGGAGTATATACTAATACCTAGGTTTCTAAGTTCTGCTAATATTTCTTCTGTGCCATTGATAATGGCGGCAATGACTTCACCAGGAATTAGATTTTTATTACGTCCAATGGTAGAAGATAATAGAATTTGGTCCGTTGCACCAACGCAAATTAAATCATCTAAATTCATGATAATGGCATCTTGGGCAATCCCTTTCCAAACGGATAGGTCTCCCGTTTCTTTCCAATAGGTATAAGCTAATGAAGATTTTGTACCAGCGCCATCTGCGTGCATGATATTGCAGTATTCGGGGTCATTGCCTAAAATATCTGGGATAATTTTACAGAATGCTTTTGGAAATAAACCTTTATCAATATGCTGGATAGCAGCATGAACATCTTCTTTTGAAGCGGATACTCCGCGTTGATTATACCTGTTGTCGCTCATTTGCGCAAAGATAAAGTTTTAAAGGCAAAGCAGGAAAAATACGAAAAAAAACGCCTGCCTTTTGGGCAGACGTTCTAAATCAAATTACTATAGCGTAAAAATTAGATTACTTGTTTAAAAATAATAACTCTCTGAACTTAGGTAATGGCCAGATTTGGTCGTCAACTAATTGCTCCAATTTATCGGTATGATAACGGATGGTGTCAAAGTAAACCTTCACTTTTTCGTCATAAGCTATCGCTTTTTCACGAGAGTCTTCAATCACATTTGACGTTTTTCTAGCTTCTAACATAGCGTCAACATTGGTTTTAACGGCATGTAAGTGATCAGAAATTTCTTTAATTAATGCCATTGGTATGGCTAATGCTGTATGGTCAAATCCTAACTCTTTAAGGCCTTGTGCATTTTTGATGATTTCATTTTGATAAGCAATAGCAGCTGGGATAATTTGACTATTGACAACTTCACCCATTACACGAGATTCAATTTGAAGTTTTTTATAAAACTCTTCTAATAAGATCTCATGACGTGCATGTAGTTCGCGTTTGCTAAATACATTTACTTTAGAGAATAAATCGATTGTTTTCTCTGAAACTAATGCGTCTAAGGCTTTTGGCGTTGTTTTGATATTCTTAAGGCCTCGTGTTGCGGCTTCTTCTTCCCATTCCTTACCATATCCATTACCCTCAAATCTTATATTTCTAGATTCTTTGATGTATTTTTTGATAATAGTTAAAATCGCTACGTCTTTTTTCTCTCCCTTTTTGATCAATTTATCGACTTCAATTTTAAATTTAGTTAATTGATCAGCAACTATGGTGTTTAAAACGGTCATCGCACCAGATGAATTAGCAGATGATCCAACTGCACGTAATTCAAATTTATTGCCTGTGAATGCAAAAGGTGAAGTTCTGTTTCTATCGGTATTGTCTAAAGAAATTTGTGGTATTTTAGGTATTCCAATCCACATAGCGCTTTCCTCTTTTACCTTTTTCATAATACGAGGAGACTCTATTTCGTCTAAAATACCATCTAATTGTTCTCCTAGGAAAATTGACATAATAGCAGGAGGGGCTTCGTTTGCGCCTAAGCGATGATCATTACTAACTGAAGCGATGCTAGCTCTTAATAGATCGGCATGTTCATGTACAGCTTTGATTGTATTGACAAAGAATGTCAAGAACATTAAGTTGTTTTTAGGCGTTTTACCCGGTGCAAGTAGGTTTTTTCCTGTATCGGTAATTAATGACCAGTTATTGTGCTTGCCTGATCCATTGATTCCAGCATAAGGTTTTTCATGGAATAAAACTTTAAAATTATGTTTTAAAGCTACTTTTTCCATAAGATCCATTAATAATTGATTATGGTCAATGGCTAAATTGATTTCTTCATAAATTGGCGCGCATTCAAATTGTGAAGGGGCAACCTCATTATGTCTTGTTTTTAAAGGAATGCCTAACTTTAAAGCTTCATTTTCGAAATCGACCATAAAGGTGAAAACTCGATCAGGAATTGACCCAAAATAATGATCTTCAAGTTGTTGGCCTTTAGCGGAAATATGGCCAAATAATGTACGACCTGTTAAAGCTAAATCAGGGCGTGCATTATATAAAGCTAAGTCAACTAAGAAATATTCTTGTTCAATACCTAATGAGACATTAACTTTTGTGATGTTTTTATCGAAATATTGACACACTTCAACAGCAGCTTTGTCCATTGCAGCCAAAGCTTTTAAAAGTGGTGCTTTAAAGTCTAATGCTTCGCCTGTATAAGCTACAAAAACGGTTGGAATGCAAAGTGTTTTGCCTGCTTTTCTTTCCATGATAAATGCAGGAGAGGATGGATCCCAAGCCGTATAACCTCTGGCTTCGAAAGTATTTCTGATTCCGCCATTTGGAAAGCTTGAAGCATCTGGTTCTTGTTGTACTAAAGCACTACCTGAGAATTTTTCAATAGCTCCTTCACCACTTGGTTCAAAAAATGAGTCATGCTTTTCAGCAGTAGATCCGGTTAATGGTTGGAACCAATGCGTATAATGAGTTACCCCTTTACTCATTGCCCATGTTTTCATAGCGGATGCTATATGATTAGCATCTTCCTGATTTAAAATTTCACCTTGACCAATATTTGATATTAATTTTTCATAAACTTCTTTTGAAAGATAATCTCGCATTTTCTTTTTGTCGAAAACATGAGAGCCAAAAAAATCAGATATTTTGCTTGATGGAGCGGAAACTTTAGGAGATACACGATCTTGAGCTTCTTTTAGGGCAATAGTTCTAGGGTTTTTCATTATTTGCTATAAAAATTTAAGCAAAAATAAGTAGAATGAAATGAAAATTCCTAGTTTTTTTAAAAGTTTATATAAATTTTTTGATTTTTTATGTTTTTTTTAATTTTTTTTGGAAAAATTTAATCTTTTGATGTAAAAAAATCAGTAAACCATACCTGAAGTTGTAAAATTATCCAAAGTTTTTGTGCATTCTTGTAGTTTGGCTTATTAAAAAATGCATTTTTTATATTTTCGATAGCTAATGGTTGAAAAAATCTTTGTTGTTCGATCTTATTTATGTTTAAATGTTGATCAATTACTGAACGCCATTGATTATTCATCCATTCTATTAATAAGCCTGAATAAAAGTTTTTGTAATCCATAAACTTTACTCTTTCAGAAAGACTAAAGCTTACAAGCTTATCTAAAAAACTTGCGTTTGTTTTTTGATTAAATATTGAAGTGTTTTTTAAAGTAGAATACCATAGTTTATTGGTGATAAATGCATTTCGGTTTTCCATACCAAATTGCAGGTAAGTGGGTTCTACTATTTTTGATTGTTGATAAGGTAAATAACCTTGAGCCAAGTGAGAAATGTAATTTGAACTTGGCCAGTTCAAATCTAAATTAGAAATGCCATTGGCTAAAGAAGGATGAAATAATTGTTGAATTTCGTTTGGCTTAAAAATTTCATTTATGGCTAAAAATAATTTAGACTCTTGTTCGTCTGAATGGTTTTCTAAATGGAGTTCCGGTTTTAATTTATACCATTTATAGGCTAGAGGTAATAAGAATTTTGGAATTCTAGAGAAAAGCCAAATAAGTTTTTTCATCATTTTTTGGCTAGTTGAACTGCCATAAATATATTCTACACCAAAACTATTCCAGAGAACAGAAATATCTTGGTTTATTTGTTTTGCTATAGCTAACTGGATTATTCCTGTTAGGTCAGCTACAGGGTTTGAATAAAATTTAAACCACTCATTTAATAAAGCTATTGGATCAATTTCCTCAATGTTAATCGGATTGTGCTTTGTTTTTAAGATTTCGACATGTTTTTTAATCACATGTCTATTTGCCCAAGAATATTTGGATGCTTTATTGTGGATAGAATAGGTTTTTAATTTTTTGCTAGAATTTTTTTGAATAATAGCCGCTAAACATACACTTGATGCAGAACCATCTAAAATAAGACCTGATTGTATGTCTTTAACTTGTTGTTTAAGTAAACCGTCAGTAAGTATTTCGGTTTGAGTTTTTAGGCTATCCTCTTCATTAGTGTCTTCTGATATTTCATGTGGATTAGTCTGTCCGTAATTTCGAATGTAAAACTGCTGGCTATGTAAATCAATTATCGCATAATTTCCAGCTGGAAATGCTTCGAGTCCAACATAAAATTCTTTTTGAAAAGCAAAGTCTCCATATCTTAGAAAGTTAGAAATTTGTTCCCAGTTGACGCCAAGCTTAGTTTTTACGAATGGTAATTTGCTTAGTGTTTTAACATCGGAGGAGAAAGCAAACTTATTATCCTCGAAAGAAAAATACAATGGTTTAGAGCCATGTGTATCTCTTGCTAAGATTAATTTATTTGCTTTTCGATCTAATAAAAATAGGGCAAAGGATCCTTCTAGTTTTTCTAAGTTTAAAATACCATACTGCTTATAGAGGTAAATAATTAACTCTGCATCTTGAAGTCCTTTGAATACATAGCCTAGAGAAATCTGTCGATCTCTAAGTTCTTTTCGGTTATATACCCCTCCAACTAAGCCACAGCAATATTGTTTGTCTTCTGTTTCAAAGTAGGGAAGTGCTAAATTTAAAGTTTGTTTCTCTTTGGGATGTGCCTGGCTTAGTGCCAGGCTATAACTTTCGTTTTTTTCAATAAAACTAAAATCAGCATCAAAATAAATTTCCGAGCTATTACTTTTGGCGGAATCCTCTTGGGGATTAAATTTTTCAATAATACCAGAAATTCCTACCATATTAAATCATCAGGATTATCCTTTGTTTTTATTTAGAATCCAATTTCTAGCATTTACAAAAGCTTCTAACCAAGGTGATACTTCATCATTTCTGTCTGCTGCATAATGCGCCCAGTTCCATTGAAAAATAGAACGTTCGATATGTGGCATCATAACTAAATGTCTGCCTGATTCATCGCAAAGCATTGCCGTGTTGAAATCAGAACCATTAGGGTTTGCTGGATAATTTTCGTAGGCGTATTTTGCAACTATTTTATACTCAGATTCTGCATAAGGGAATTCAAAACGTCCTTCTCCATGTGAAATCCATACCCCTAAAGTTGATCCAGCCAAACTAGACAGCATTACCGAGGAATTATCTTGTATAGTTAATGATGTAAATGCAGACTCGTGTTTATGACTTTGGTTATGTTTCATTTTAGGCTTTTGCTGATGATTAGAATTTATTAATCCTAATTCAATAAATAATTGACAGCCATTACAAATACCAACAGATAAAGTATCCTCTCTTTTAAAGAAGTTTTCTAATGCTTCTTTTGCTTTTTTATTATATAAAAATGCGCCCGCCCATCCTTTTGCGGAACCTAGAACGTCGGAATTAGAAAAACCTCCTACGGCTCCAATCATTTGTACACCAGAAAGATCTTCACGTCCTGATATTAAATCTGTCATGTGTACATCTTTTACTTCAAATCCAGCTAAGTACATCGCATGAGCCATTTCGCGTTCAGAATTACTTCCTTTTTCTCTGATAATGGCTGCTACCGGTTTAGTTTGGTTTGCAGGAAATTCAGGTAATTTTCCAGTAAAATGATTAGGGAATTTAAAGTTTAAGGCTTGATTTTTATAGTTTTCAAAACGCTCTTTAGCTTTAATAAGCCCACTTTGTTTTTGATCTAATAAATAGGATGTTTTGTACCAAGTATCTCTTAAAGTCGCAATATCGAATTCAAAGCTATCTTCGTGATTAATTAAGTTTAGTTGGTGTTTGTTTAAAGTATGTCCTATTTGATGAATGGTAATACCCGCGCTTGCAAAATCATTAATTACGCTTTTATCTGCTTGGAAAATTAAACCTATATTTTCCGAAAAACACAATTTAATCGTGTCGGATTCAGCAAGAGCGCTTAAGTCTATTTGGGCGCCAATATTTGGATCGGCAAAACACATTTCCAATAAACTTACTAATAAGCCTCCGGAACCAATATCATGTCCAGCATATACTCGTCCAGACTTGATAACATCTTGTAAAGTGTTAAATGCGGTCTTAAAGTATTCAGGGTTGTTTATGTCTGGTGCTTTCGTGCCAATTTTATTTAAAATTTGTGCAAACGCTGAACCTCCTAAAGCAAATTCAGACTGCGATAAGTTTAAATAAAAAATAGGAGCGTCTTTAGATTTTAAAACAGGTTCAACAACTTGAGAAATTTGGCTACAATTACCCATAGCTGAAATAATAACCGTACCAGGAGCAATAACATCTCCTTCAGGGTATTTTTGTTTCATGGATAATGAATCTTTGCCTGTTGGAATATTAATACCTAAGCTAATCGCGAATTCTGAACAAGCTTTTACAGCTTCATATAAACGTGCATCTTCTCCTTCGTTTTTGCAAGGCCACATCCAATTGGCGGAAAGTGATACACTTTTTAATCCATCTTTTAAAGGCGCCCACACAATATTAGAAAGAGATTCAGCAATAGCTAATCTGCTTCCGGCTGCTGGATTAATTAAGGCAGCGATTGGAGCATGTCCAATGGAGGTGGCAATTCCTTCTTTACCTTTAAAGTCTAAGGCACTAACTCCACAATTATTTAGAGGTAATTGAAGCGGGCCAGCGCATTGTTGTTTAGCTACTCGGCCACCCACGCATCGATCTACTTTATTGGTTAACCAGTCTTTACAAGCTACAGATTCTAATTGTAAAACTTGATTTAGATAAGTGCTTAATTTTTCTTTATCATAAGAAATTTCACTGTACTTAAAGTCCACTTTTGCATCACGCATGATGAATTTAGGTGAACTGCCAAACATGTCTGATAATGCTAGGTCCATTGGCTTTGCACCAGTGCTTTTTGATTCAAAAGTAAAGCGATGGTCTCCAGTTACTTTACCTACTTGATACATAGGTGCACGTTCTCTGTCGGCAATTGCTTTTAAAGTTGAAGCATCTTTTTCACTGATGACCAATCCCATTCTTTCTTGAGATTCATTCCCAATGATTTCTTTAGCAGATAATGTAGGATCGCCAACTGGAAGGGCATCTAAATCGATTTTTCCACCGATGCCTTCAACCAATTCTGATAAGCAATTTAAGTGACCGCCAGCACCATGGTCATGGATAGAAACAATGGCATTATGATCGCTTTCTACCATGCCTCTTACAGCATTAGCGGCTCTTTTTTGCATTTCTGGATTAGATCTTTGGATAGCATTTAATTCTATGCCTGAGCCAAACGCGCCTGTGTCAGCGGATGAAACAGCGGCTCCACCCATACCAATACGATAGTTTTCTCCACCGAGAATAACAATTTCATCACCAATTTTTGGGGCTTGTTTCTTAGCTTGATTAGCTTTACCATAGCCAATTCCGCCAGCCAGCATTATGACTTTATCGTAACCTAATTTATAGGTTTTTGATGGGCTTGAAGGATTAACCTCACTATGTTCAAATGTTAAAAGTGAACCAGAAATTAAAGGTTGGCCAAATTTATTTCCAAAGTCACTTGCTCCATTTGAAGCTTTAATTAAAATGTCAATTGGTTTTTGATATAGCCATTTTCTTTCCGTCATTCCATTTTCCCACGGTCTGTCATCGGTTAAACGAGAAAGTGCAGTCATATATACCGCTGTTCCTGCAAGTGGCAAGGAGCCTTGTCCACCGGCTAATCGATCTCTGATTTCACCTCCTGATCCAGTTGCTGCTCCGTTAAAGGGTTCTACAGTTGTAGGGAAGTTATGTGTTTCTGCTTTTAAAGAAAGAACAGATTCGAAATCTTGTTTTTTGTAGAAGTCCGGCAAGTCAGCTCTTTTTGGAGCGAATTGTTCAACAATAGGTCCTTTTATGAAAGCAACGTTGTCTTTGTAAGCTGAAACTATATCATTAGGATTAGTTTCTGAGGTTTTCTTGATTAATTTAAATAAAGAACTTTCTTGCTCTTGACCATCAATTACAAAAGTGCCATTAAATATTTTATGTCGACAATGTTCAGAGTTTACCTGGGAAAATCCGAACACTTCTGAGTCTGTAAGTTTTCTGCCTAATCGTTGAGCTAATTCGTTTAAGTAGTTTACTTCTTCCTCACTTAAAGCTAATCCTTCTTGTTGATTATAGGCTCCAATGTCATCAATTTCAAGAATAGGCTCAGGGTTTATTTGAATATTGAAAATTTCCTGATCTAGTTTTTGATAATGTTGAAATAACATGGGGTCGAAATCCGTAGCATTAGCAACAGCTGGAACTTTTTTAAATTCTTCAATTCTTAAAATACCTTGAATACCCATGTTTTGGGTTATTTCCACTGCGTTGGTACTCCAAGGAGTTACCATGCTTGCTCTTGGACCAACAAAATTACCAGTTAAAACTTGTTCATTTAGGAGTGTAGTTTCTCCAAATAACCAGTTTAATTTAGTGATATCTTCATTTGAAAGAGGCTGTGTTGCTTGCAGCACATATAGCTGCTCGGATTGACCGGAAAAAAAGTGAATCATGCTCAAAAATTATTATCGCAAATTTAAGTTAAAATATGCAATAATTTGGTTTAATAAAGAAGATTATTGGCGATGAAATTTTACATCCATGGTAAATTGTTTAGTTTTGAACTAATTTCTACCAAATTCTCCAAATTTGATGTCAGTTTTTCGATTTAAACAATTTGATGTTGATCAGCAGGGCTGTGCCATGAAGATTAATACTGATGGAGTTTTATTAGCAGCAATGGTTAATTATTCTAAACCAAATCGAATTTTGGATATTGGAACAGGTACTGGTGTTATTGCTTTAATGCTTGCGCAAAGATTTCCATTGGCACAAATTGATGCCATAGATATAGAGTATACGGCAAGTCAGCGGGCTTCTCAAAACTTTTTGTCCTCTCCATTTAGTGAGCGCTTACAAGCCTTTCATGAGTCAATGGAAAATTGGTCTCCCTCATTTCATTATGACTTAGTGGTGAGTAATCCTCCATTTTTTATAAATGATTTGAAAAACTCAGAAAAGAATAAGGGAATTGCCAGGCATGCTGATCCTCATTTTTTTCAAAATTTGATACAAAAACTAGAACATTGGTTGAGTGCTTATGGAGAGTGCTGGTTGATATTGCCTGTTAAGCAAGCCTTGGAGGTTATAAAGTTAGGGGAGAAGGCTTCTTTGCATTTAGCTGGGATAACTAATATATATTCCGACCAAAATAAAGAAGTGATTAGAATGGTTATAGCTTTGTCCAAAGATGAAAAATTGATGCGTCAATCTGATTTTTATATTTATGAATCAGAAAAGGTGCATACACAAGAATATCAAAATTTGTTAAAGGATTTTTTTCTAGCTTACTAGATCAAAATTATATTTATATCAATAAGAATAAATTTTAAAAATTGAAAACCATAGGATTAATTTCTGATACACATGGCTATTTAGATCCAGCTGTATTTAAATATTTTGACAGCTGTGATGAAATATGGCATGCAGGTGATTTTGGCCCTCATGTTGCCGAGAAATTAATTCAATTTAAACCTCTTCGGGGAGTTTATGGAAACATTGATGGAAATGAGATTAGAAATCAGTTTCCAGAAGATTTAAAGTTTAAATGTGAGGAGCTAGAGGTGTGGATGACACATATAGGTGGCTACCCTGGCAAATATGCTCCACGTATAAAAAGTGAAATTTACACTAAGCCTCCGGGCTTGTTTATTAGTGGGCATTCACATATCGTAAAGGTAATTCCAGATAAAAAATTAAATTTAATTCATTTAAATCCTGGAGCGGCTGGTAAACAAGGTTGGCATTTGCAAAGAACTTTAATGAGATTTTGTGTTTCGGAAGAAAAAATACATACCTTAGCGCTCATTGAATTAGGGTCAAGATAACGTAATAAGTACACTAAGTATATGTCTGGAATAAAAACTTTGGGACAATTTATAATTGAAAAGCAAGCTGACTTTAGCTATGCAAAAGGAGAGCTTTCGCGTTTACTCCGCGATATTGGTATAGCGGCTAAAATAGTTAATCGCGAGGTTAATAAGGCGGGTTTAGTAGATATTTTGGGCGATGCGGGTACAATAAACATTCAAGGGGAAGGTCAAAAGAAGTTAGATGTGTTTGCTAATGAGCAATTTATATCAGCTTTAACTAGTGGGGGAGAGTGTTGTATTGTTGCAACTGAAGAAGAAGATGACTTTGTGCCTATTGATTCGCCAGTCTCAAAAAACGCAAAATATATAGTTTGTATTGACCCCTTAGATGGCTCTTCTAATATTGATGTTAATGTAGCTGTAGGTACAATTTTCTCTATTTATCGTAGAAAATCTACGGAAGGTTTAGCTGTATTGAGTGATGTGCTTCAAAAAGGCACCGAACAAGTGGCAGCTGGTTATGTCATTTATGGTTCTTCAACGATGTTGGTGTACACAACAGGTAAAGGTGTAAATGGTTTCACGTTAGATCCATCAATTGGAGAGTTTTGCTTATCCCATCCTGATATGAAAATTCCTGAGGATGGTACTATTTATTCTATAAATGAAGGTAATTATGTGCACTTTCCAGAAGGAGTTAAAAAATATCTAAAGTATGCGCAGGTGGAAGATAAGGCAACTAATAGGCCTTATACTTCAAGATATATAGGTTCAATGGTTGCCGATATTCATAGAAATTTGATTAAAGGCGGCATTTTTATTTATCCAACAACTGCAGCAAGTCCAGCTGGTAAATTGAGATTGCTTTATGAATGTAACCCTATGGCTTTTATTATTGAGCAAGCTGGAGGAATTGCTTCTGATGGTCTAAATAGAATTTTAGATATAGAACCTAAAACTTTACATCAAAGAACCTCTTTATTCATTGGTTCTCCTAAAATGGTGAGAATGGCCGAACAATTAATGCTCGAACATTCTCCTGTAAAACCATTAAATACATAATTAATTTTGGGCTTGTTCCAATTCAAAGATTTGGTCTATAGCCCATTCATTTGAGCGCTGTGCGGCGGCTACTGCCAATTGATCACAGCGCTCATTTTCTGGATGTTGATTATGTCCTTTGATCCATGTAAATCGAACTTGATGTAATTTATGGTAGTGTAAGTATTTTTGCCATAAATCTTTGTTTTTCTTGTCTTTATAACCCTTTTGGTGCCAAGAAAACACCCAGCCCTTTTCTACGGCATCTACAACATATTTAGAGTCTGAAAACACCATAACTTGTTGCCCTGGGCTTTTCAAAGCTTTAAGACCTTCGATTACGGCTAGTAACTCCATTCTATTATTTGTTGTTAATCGAAATCCCCCGCTCAATTCCTTATAGTGTTTTCCGGATCTTAATATAACGCCATATCCACCCGGCCCAGGATTACCACTAGAAGCTCCATCTGTATAAATTTCGATCATTATTTTATATCCTTCATTAATTCTTTAATCGCTGTTTCTAATTGTTGATCTCTGCCTTGATCAATAATTCCAGGCATATTTTTAACTTGGAATGTAGGTTTAGTTTCATTGTTCTCTAACCATTGACCAGCTTTGTTTTTAGCTGAAATTGGAACAGAACCCCAGGTTGTTCCGTCAGGTAAGGTTTCCCATCCAGCAAAGCTGCAAGTACCCGGTACTGGCATACCCACTGTTTTACCAATGCCTAAATCCGTATAGCCACTTGAAAAACAATGGCCGTCACTATAATTGGCTTCATTAAAAAGAGCTAGGGTAGGTTTTGTCCAGCGGAATGTAGGCTCTGAACCCACAGAGCGTAATGCCGTAGCATATTCTAAAAACTTCTCACCCGTAAAGAACATAGCCAAATCAGCCACTAAATCGCCACCACTATTAAAACGCGTATCGACAATTACAGCTTCGCTATTGGCGTATTTACCCATCATTTCTTCATATACACTTCTGTAAGGACCATCGCTCATACCTGGAATATGTACGTATCCCAGTTTGCCACCACTTTGTTTTTTTACCTCTTCGGCATTTAATTTTACCCAGCGTCTATATAGCAATTGATTTTCTGCTCCAATCGAAATAGGCTTAATAGTGATTTCCATGCGCTCTTTGGTTTTCGGGTCAACAACTTCTAATAAAGTAAATTTATCAGCCTTGCGATTTAAAAAGCGAGCTATGTCTGTATTCGCATCAATTATTTGACCATCAATTTTTTCGATAATCATACCAGCTTTAACCTTCAAATTAGATTTATCTAAAGGACCACCTTCGATGATTTCATCAATTAAAATACCATTTCCAGTGTGTTTGTAGTTTTGGAAGATACCTAAAGATGCGGTTGCATCGGCATCCGGAATAGATCTCGAATAACGAGCACCCGAGTGCGAAACATTCAGTTCCCCTAACATCTCTGATAACATTTCTGCAAACTCATAGCTATTGCCAATATGCGGCACATATTTTTGATAAGCTGGCTTTAAGGCTTTCCAATCTATGCCATGCATATCAGGCGTATAAAACATCGCTTGATTTCTCAACCACACATGTTCAAACATTTCGGCTCTCTCCGCATCACTATCTAAAGTCATTTCACCTTCAATGCTAATCATTTCGCGCTTATTACTCTCTGGGGTGATTTTAGTAATTCGTCCTCCACTTAATAAGTACATGAATTTTTGAGCCTTATCCCATCTTAAACTGCCTCCGCTTGCCTCTAATGGAATTTCCATTTTGGTTTCTTGGGTTCTCAAATTGGTACTCCATAAATTGGCTCCTTTTTCAAAACTGGCTAGGTAATATAATTTTTCTCCATCTTTTGATAATAGAGCATCACCTAAATTTGAAGAATGGATGGTTAAGCGAGCTTTGCGCTGTTCAATTCCGTTCCAATCAAAAATAATTGTAGAATCTTTTTTCTCCGTTGCAGGTTTAGAGCCAGGAGTCTTTTTAGCTTCTTCCTCTTTTGCTTTTTTCTCTGCTGACTCTACCTCTTTCAATAAAGCATAGTCATCTTTGTTTAACTTAAAGCGCTCCCAAGCTTCTTTAGTGAAGAACATGGAATATACGTCGCGTTGAGAAGAGCCGCTATTGGCATGTGATTTTAAACCATCACGATTTGAAAACCAAATCATTTGCTTGCCATCATTTACCCATTTAGCCGACCCATCACTATAGCCACTTTGCGTTAAATTAACCATAGGTTTAGCCCCAGATGCATCTAATAAAACAACCTCGCCATTTGACATCGTAGGACGGTAATTCGCTAATAACCACTTGCTGTCTGGGCTCCAGGTAAAATACTGATCACCATCTTGCATATGGAAAAGCTCTTGAGGACTCAATAAAGTTTGCGTCTTTTTAGTCGCCAAGTCCATCACTTTAATACTTCTGCGATCTTCTACAAAAGCTATTTTCTTGCCATCCGGCGAATACTGAGCTAAGTAATTATCTTTATCATTAGAAATTAATTCTGTTTCTTTCAACACGGTAGAAGCGAAGAAATAAGGTTCCTCTATCCTAATTTTGTGCGTTTGATATACACGCCATTTGCCATTACGCTCACTTGAATATATTAAAGACTTGCCATCTGGTGCAAAAGATACAAAACGCTCTTGTTGTGGGCTATTGGTAATACGCTTAGTATATTTTCCATCCACTGATGTTACAAACACTTCGCCTCTAGCAATAAAGGCAATTTCTTTTCCATCTGGTGAAATCGACATTTCACGCACTCCGCCATTAATACTGATGTAGGCATCCGAATTAGACTTTTCTTGGGTTAAAATCTGGATGTTCAATTTATTAGGCGCAGAACCTGGGGTCATCGTATAAATTTGACCATCATAGCCAAAGCTTAGTTTACCTGTTTGGGTAGCAATACTTAAAAATCTAACCGGAAAAGTTTTAAATTGTGTCAACTGAGTGCTCGACGCTTTAGCTTTTAAAGGCATTTTAAACACATTGAAATTGCCTTTTTCTTCACTTAGATAATACATCTCATCACCCGTAGGCGAGAATACTGGATTTCTGTTTTCTCCATAAAAGCTCGTTAATTGGGTATGTGTATTTTGTTTTTTATCATATAACCAAATATCTCTGGCGATTGAAGATTGATGATGTTTTCGCCATTCATTTTCTCCACCTTTTTTATCTTGATATAAAATCAACGAACCATCTTTATTGCTTTGCGCTAACTCTGCTGGTAAAGTGAATAACTGCCCCACGCGGCCGCCGTTTATAGGAACCGTATATAATTCTGGTTGAGAACCTGTAGGGTACTGACGATGGGCTACATCATCTTGTCTTAATCCTCCAAATAAGATTTGTTGATTATTGGCACTAAAGCTATAGGGATATTCATTTCCTGAATGGTAGGTGAGGCGCTTGGCTTGACCTCCTTTGGAAGCCATGATGAACACATCGAAATTACCATAACGATCAGAAGCAAAGGCTATTTGTGATCCATCTTTACTCCATACAGGCATATAGTCGTGCGCCTCGTGAAAAGTAAGTTGGACTGCTTGTCCACCTTCACTGGACACTTTGTATAAATCGCCTTTGTAGGTAAATGCAATTTCTTTCCCATCAGGTGAAATAGATGGATACCTCATCCAACTGGCTTCTGATTGAGCCATAGCTACAAAACCATAGAGACAGGACGCTAAGCTTAAAAGTGATTTCTTCATGTTATAGGTTAGTTTTTTACATGTCTAAAATACAAATTAATCCTAAGTTTTAATGGAGTCTAAAATCAATAAATTGATTATGAGATTATTATAAAAAAAATAGGAAAAGCTATAAAAATATTTGCAAGAAATGATAAAAAACTTACCTTTGTAAGCTCAAAACACGGTGGTTGTAGCTCAGTTGGTTAGAGCGTCGGATTGTGGTTCCGAAGGTCGCG
>CAZQFF010000025.1:9830-19088 GCA_964592575.1 uncultured Pedobacter sp. | reverse complement strand
TTGGTGGTTTTACAACAGGTAAAAAGGAAATTATTGAAATGTTACGCCAACGTTCCCGTCCTTATTTGTTCTCTAATACTTTAGCTCCAGCGATTGCAGGTGCTTCAGTGGCCGTTTTAGATATGCTTTCTGAAACGACTGCTTTAAGAGATAAATTAGAGAAAAATACAGCTTATTTTAGGGAAAAGATGACCGCTGCGGGTTTTGATATTAAGCCTGGTTTCCATCCCATCGTACCGGTTATGCTATACGATGCTAAGGTGGCTCAAGAATTTGCGGCTAAAATGTTAGAAGAAGGCATCTATGTGATTGGATTTTTCTACCCAGTAGTCGCTCAGGGTAAAGCTAGAATTCGCGTACAACTTTCTGCTGCACATGAGCAAACCCATTTAGACAAAGCCATTGCAGCTTTTACTAAGGTGGGTAAAGAATTGGGCGTTATTTAATGGGATTTAAATTGACTATATCGCACAAGGGTTTCATAGCAGGATTACTCTGGAGTGTCCTGCTATTGAATTTATCCTGTAAAAAGGAAGATTCTATTCCTCAAAACCCTACCATTACGGTCGCTGCGCAGGAAATTAAAGATCTTTCTTATGGGGCAGATTCAAGAAAAACCATGGATGTGTATTTACCTGCCAATCGGAGTGATAAAACCGTGCTGGTGATCTTTGTGCATGGCGGCAGTTTTATCATGGGTGATAAGCAAGATTACGCAGGCGTAGTACAAGAGCTTTATCGAGCACAATTAGCTGTAGTTAATGTAAACTATCGTTTGGTTGATGATAGGGGCTTATATGAAAATCCTGTAAGACGAGTTGAAAGTGCGGTTAAAGTAAAAGATCAAGTTCAAGATTTGGCTCAGGCTATTGATTTTGTGCGTCAAAAAGCTGCTGAATGGAAAATTTCAACACAAAAGGTAGCCTTAGTGGGGCATAGTGCTGGAGCCACTTTGAGTTTGCTTTATGCTTATAGCGATCAGAATTCAGATAAAATTAAAACCGTTGTCAATTTAGCGGGATCCTTAGATCAAACCTTTACTGACATTCCTAATTATACCCAAGTTCTTCCAGCTTTTGTTTTAGAAGCTGCTTATCGCTTTACGGGCTACCCGGTAATACCAGAGAATATTAATTATTTTAAAGAAATATCACCACTTTATCAGGTTAATGGCAACAAGAAAATTCCTACACTCACTATTTTTCCAGAAAATAATGATGTAATGGGTTTGCCTAAACAAAATCGGGCAGTCTTTGATGCCTTTACTCAAGCCTTACAACAACAAAACGTACCCCATAAATTTGTTGTTATTCCAAAGGCCAATCATGAGTTTTTTGGATATTTTGATTTGGTGCTCAAAGAAACCCTAGAATACCTTAAAATCCAATTCGATTGAACTTAGTTTTTTTCTATTAATTGGAGTATATTTGCCTCATGATACAAGAGCAAATCTCCCAACATACCGAAGAGATTCATGCATTTGCAACTAGCGATGCTGAGCAATTAGAGCAATTTAGAATTAAATTCCTAGGGACTAAAGGAATTATTAAGGATATATTCGATCAATTTAAAGCGGTTTCACCTGAAGAAAAAAGAGTTTTAGGTAAGGTTTTGAATAGCTTTAAACAATTGGCTGAAGAGAAGTATTATCAACTGAAATCAGAAATCGAATCTCAGTCAGGGCAAAGTGAAGCTGTAGATATAGATTTAACTTTACCTGGTGAGGGCTATGAAGTTGGCGCACGTCACCCTTTGGCCATTGTGCGTCGTGAGATCATCGGCATATTTGCCAAATTAGGATTTACCGTAGCAGAAGGTCCAGAGATTGAAGATGACTGGCATAATTTCTCCGCATTAAATTTCCCAGAGGAACATCCGGCTCGTGATATGCAGGATACTTTTTTTATTCGCAAGGGCGGTGAAAAAGGAGATATTGCCTTGAGAACACATACCTCTTCTGTACAAGTTCGAATGATGGAAGCTGGTCAACCTCCTTTCCGTGCTTTGATGCCAGGAAGGGTTTATAGAAATGAAGCGATTTCTGCTCGTGCACATTGTTTTTTTCATCAGATAGAAGGACTTTATGTCGATGAAAATGTTTCCTTTGCTGACTTGAAACAAACCTTATTTTACTTTGTCCAAGAGTTATACGGGGAAGGCACAAAAGTACGTTTCAGACCAAGCTATTTCCCTTTTACTGAGCCTTCTGCAGAAATGGATATTTCATGCAGTATCTGTAAAGGTGATGGCTGTCAAATGTGTAAACAAAGTGGTTGGGTGGAAATTTTAGGTTGTGGAATGGTAGATCCAAATGTTTTGGAAAATTGTGGAATCGATTCCAAAAAATATTCAGGCTTTGCCTTTGGAATGGGGATTGAACGTATTGCCAATTTAAAATACGAGATTAAAGATTTGCGTTTGTTTTCTGAAAACGACGTTAGATTTTTAAAACAATATAAAAGCGCTTTTTAATTTTTTGTAAAATTTAAAAGAATTCGATTATTGCTACATGAAATTTAAAATCATTGGAGTGTTAGCCTTGTTTTTTTTGTGCAGTGCTTGTGCAAAAGAGGATGAATTAATACCCTATGTGCCCGTAAATTTTGTGGCCCCTTTAAATGATCCTCGCTTGAATCGTTTAAGTAGTGCTGGTGGAGCTGTGGCTATTGCTAACCATGGTGTTGTTGGAATTATCATTTATAGAAGAGCAGATAATGCTTATGTAGCTTATGATCGCTGTAGTACAGTGAATCCTACACAAAAAAATGCAGTTCAAATTGACGATCCGAGTTTAACAGCTACGGATCCGGCTACAGGAGCTAAATTTTTGCTTTATGACGGAAGTCCGGTAAAGGCTCCCGCAAAAAGAGCTTTAAAGACATATCAAGTTATTATTGCCGGTCAAACCTTACAAGTGACGAACTAATGGAACCAGAAAAAATAAAAGAAAGTATTACCCGATCGGCTCAAGAATTGTTTCGTAAGTATGGTTACCATAAAACCAGTGTTAACGAAATTGCTAAAAAAGCGCGCATTGCTAAAGCTACGATATATAAGTATTTTGATAGTAAAGAACAGGTTCTAGATGCTATTCTAATGGAGTATTTAGATGTAAACCTCAGTGAAATTATTCAAAATAAACTGAGCTATTCCAATGAAGAAGAGCATTTAACGGCTTTGGTTATGAAGACTAGCCGTTTGAGTTATACCGTTTGCAATGAATTTATTGGCTGGGATTTTGTTCGGGAAAATGCTAATTCTCAAGAATTTTTAAAGCACTTATCGGATCAATTAGAGTCTTTATTGTTGGCGGCCTATCTAAAATTAGATCATTTTCGCAATAACCCCGCCAAACGTGAAGGATTAGCTTTTTTACTAAAAGCTAGTAAAAGTATAGTTTTCTCATTTGCCTTTACTTCGGTGTCGGAGGCTGATGTACGCAAAAACTTTGTGTCTTTTCAAAAAGAAATGCTGCCCTTTTTAGTCAGAGCAGCACTTTAATAGCTTTATTTCTTCCAGCCCCATGGATCTCCAGGGCTTTCTATGATTTGAGTTAAATCAAATTTAACAGATATCGGATTATTCGATTCAATTCGACGTAGGTTATAGGTAAAACTGGCGTCTGTTAAAGTAATCCACCAAGTATTACTTACAGCATATGGAATTAAATTTAAAGTTTCTTGGTCGGCAGGGAATATTTGTAGATTCGCTGTTCCCGTGTTTGCACTTAAACCACCATACATAGTCACCTTATCTGGATTACCATCCTCATGACGATGGTCGTGTTTTAATTGGATAAGACCATTTTTAAAAGTTAATACCCAAGTTCTGGATTTGTTCTCTCCCACAAAAAATGGAATTTTAATCACAGAATCACTCACTGATTTGACATGCATAACAAGTGCGCCGTTTTTTAAATCGGCATTTTGACCCGCTACTAACTGACCTGCATAGGCTTTCCCGGCATGTGATTTTAATTTGTCCCAAAATAGTTGAGCACCTGATTTCTTTTCTTGAGCTTGAACGGACCATCCAGCGCTAAACAAGCATAGTGTTAAAATTAGTTTTTTTATCATCCCCTAAAATATTAAAAAATTGTTAAATCTCTATTAAGATTTTATACTGATTTGGTTTTTGGTATATATATTGTTTATATTTGATAAAAATGAAGGTTTTATGAGTATAGAAATTTTAGAAATCAGCGTAAATGTGGAAGAGAGTTTCGATATTGAGTTTGATTGGGTGAAGAGTATTGGCGAAATATTCAGAAAAATATTTTCAAAATAGTCATTCTGCTTAGGTTCATTATTGTTTCTTGTTTGCTTCGTTACAGATTTGCTGTGACTTTGCTTGAGAGCGAACAAGAAGTGAATACAATATGAACTTCATAAGAAGCGCTCATCGCTTCAAACTAGACTGTAAACAATAGGCAATTTGCGTATATTTGCAGTAATGAGTAGAAAGAGAAAAAACACAGAAGCTATTCGAATAGCTGATCTTCATATTATCGATATCGCTGAAGAGGGTAGAGGCTTGGGTAAAGCAGAGGAAATGGTGGTTTTTGTAGATAAAGCCGTGCCCGGAGATGTAGTTGATGTAAAACTTGTTCGCAAGAAAAAGAATTTTGCAGAGGCCGTAATCGAGCAGCTAAAAATAGCTTCTCCATCTAGGACGCTTCCTTTTTGCGAGCACTTTGGTACTTGTGGTGGCTGCAAATGGCAGCACATGGATTATGCAGCACAATTGCAGTTTAAGCAAAATATGGTTTCTTCGGCTTTACAGCGCTTAGGAAAAGTTGATGTGCAGCATATGGAGCCAATTTTAGGCGCACCAGAAAATCGATACTACAGAAATAAATTAGAATATACTTTCTCGAATAAGAAATGGTTAGACGCGGAAGCTTTGCAGTCTGACGAAATAGTAAATAGAGATGCTTTAGGCTTTCATGTGCCTTTGCGCTTTGATAAAATATTAGATATTCAGCATTGTTATTTGCAAGCGGATCCAAGTAATGATATTCGTTTAAGCATTCGTGATTTCGCTAAACAAAATAGCTATTCTTTTTACGATTTAAGGCAGCATGAGGGAGAGCTAAGGAATTTAATTATTCGCACCTCCTCGACGGGTGAATTAATGGTGGTTGTGGTATTTGCTTATGCTGGCCCTGAACGAATTCAAGATTTAATGCAATTTGTGCAAGCTCGTTTCCCGGAGATTACCGCTTTACTCTATATTGAAAATCAAAAGAAAAATGATACCATTTTTGACCAAGATGTGAAAGTCTTTTCTGGAAGAGATCATATCTTTGAAGAAATGCCACTGGATGAACAAGGCTTAGAAAAAGTACGATTTAAAATAGGGGCTAAATCCTTTTATCAAACGAATTCTGAGCAGGCCTATGCCTTGTATAAAATCACCAAAGAGTTTGCCGGATTTAAAGGTGATGAATTGGTTTATGATTTATATACTGGGGCGGGTACTATAGCCAATTTTGTAGCTAAATCAGTAGCGCAAGTTGTGGGCATAGAATATGTGCCTAGTGCCATTGAAGATGCGAAATATAATGCGCAAATGAATGGGATTGAGAATACCCGTTTTTATGCAGGGGATATGAAAGATATTTTGACACAGGATTTTATTGCTCAGCATGGAAAGCCTGATGTCGTGATTACCGATCCTCCTCGTGCGGGCATGCATGCTGATGTGGTGGCTCGTTTGTTGGAGATGGAGGCGGAAAAGATTGTGTATGTGAGCTGTAATGTAGCTACTCAAGCTCGTGACTTGGCTTTGTTAAGTGAGAAATATGAAGTGCTTAGAATTAAGCCTGTCGATATGTTTCCACATACGCAGCACGTTGAAAATGTGGTGTTATTAGGTTTTAAAAATAATTAAGGGGCTTTAAAGCGCAATAAATGAATTCAGAAGATTTATTACAACCCAGACCAGGTGAAGGTGTAGAGCTTGCACCCAAAAAGAGTCCTTTATTAAGTTTAGAAAAGGATTTAAAATTTTATGCAGATTCAATCAAAGAAGTAGCTGTTGAAATTATGGTGGAAGGCATTTCAGCCTACCCTATTTTTATTGCTCACCAACATGAGGTGTCCATCGGAGAATTAATATTAAACCACCATGAATTGAATACCCAGTGGTCGATTCAGGCCTCTACTTTAGAGGAGTTTGTGGAAAAGGGGATTATTCATCCAAATAAAAAAGAACATTTTTTAAAGTCCTATAAGAAGCCTGAGCAATATATGTGTATTTTAGTGATTGTTCCTGAAGGGGCTAATTTTGTTTATTATCCATATACTGCTCAAAAGGACAGTTAATTTTAATTATATGCCTAACTCGCGCGTACAAATATTAAATGCAGCACAAATTGCTCAGAAAATAAATCGAATTGCGTATCAAATTTTAGAAGATAATTTGGACGAAAAGGAAATTGTTTTGGCAGGGATTTATGAAAGAGGGTATAAGTTAGCCGAGCGATTGAAAGTGATTTTAGAAAAGATTGCTGATTTCAAGGTAGTTTTGTTGCAGATAAGCTTAGAAAAGCAACAAAGTAAATTAATAGCTTCAACCGATTTGCCTGAGAGTGCTTGGAAAGGCAAAGCTGTGGTTTTAGTGGATGATGTTTTGAATTCGGGTAAAACTTTGGCTTATGGCCTGGGCGTGTTTTTAAATACACCACATAAAAAAATTAGGACGGTAGTTCTGGTGGATAGAAGTCATAAGAGTTTTCCTATTGCTACCGATTTTGTGGGATTTCAATTAGCGACTATTTTAAAAGAACATGTACATGTGGTGCTTGATGTGCCAGGTGAACCAGATAGTGTATATCTTACCTAAAAAGCAATTCAACCTATGGGACTAAACCTAGACGTTCAAATCGATAAATCTTCAGGCTTCTGTTTTGGAGTGGTTTATGCCATTGACATGGCAGAGGATATTTTAGATCAGGATGAGTATTTATATTGCTTAGGTGATATCGTTCATAATGACGAGGAAGTTTTACGCTTAAAGAGTAAAGGCCTAAGAATTATTGATCACGAACAATTGGCTGATTTGCGCAATGAAAAGGTGCTTATTCGAGCACATGGGGAAGCTCCAAGTACTTATGAGTTAGCTTTAAATAATAATTTAACATTAATAGATGCCTCTTGCCCTGTTGTTTTAAAGTTGCAGAATCGAATAAAAAGTTCTTATGATGAGCAAGAGCAGATTTTAATTTTTGGAAAGCACGGACATGCTGAAGTGATTGGTTTGCAGGGACAAACGGATGGCAATGCGATTGTTTTTCAAGATATCGCTGAGCTAGATAATGTAAACTTACCGGCAAAGTTTACGCTTTATAGTCAAACCACAAAAAGTATGGATAAGTTTTATGCCATCAAGGATGAGCTTTTGCGTAGAGGTTATGAAGTGAAAGCAAATGACACGATTTGTCGACAAGTTTCTAATCGATATGAAGAATTAGAACGATTTGTTTCCAACTATGATAAAATAATTTTTGTGTCGGGTAAGAAATCTTCGAATGGAAAAGTGCTGTATGATGTGTGTAAAAAGTATAATCCGGCCTCTTATTTCATTTCAAATATTGAAGAATTAGACAAAAATTGGTTTTCAGAACAGGATAAAGTTGGAATTTGTGGTGCCACTTCCACACCGATGTGGTTAATGGAAAATGTTAAATCAGAATTAGAAAAATATTAGTTAAAGCTAGTTAAAGGGATATAAAAGTAAATATGAGTAAGAAGGGTGTTTTATTGGTGAATTTGGGTACGCCTGATAGTCCAAAGGTGAAGGATGTTAGACGTTATTTGGATCAATTTTTAATGGATGGCCGGGTAATTGACATTCCTAAGTTTCCTAGGACGCTTTTAGTAAAAGGTATTATTGTACCATTTAGAGGGCCTAAATCTGCGGCAACGTATAAAGAAATTTGGGAACCAAATGGCTCACCACTTCTCTATTATAGTGAAATACAAGCGCGTAAACTGCAAGCTAAATTGGGGGCGGATTATAGGGTAGAATTAGCTATGCGTTATCAAAACCCTTCTATTGAGTCGGCATTGGCTAAATTAAAAGCGGCTAACGTTGATCAGATTAAGGTCATTCCTTTATTTCCTCAATATGCTTCTGCGACAACTGGATCGGTTATTCAGGAAGTTATGGATATCGTATCTAAATGGTTCACTATTCCTCCCATTTCTTTTATTAATAGTTTCCACGATCATCCGGGCATCATTGAAGTTTTTGCGAACAATGCTTTAAAATATGATATTTCTGGGTTTGATCATGTCTTGTTTTCTTTTCATGGTTTGCCTGAGCGTCAATTAGTGAAATCGGATGATAGTAAAAGTCATTGTTTAAAAACGGATTCATGCTGTCAGGTTTATTCAGAAAATAACAAGTTCTGTTATGGTGCCCAATCCTATCATACTGCGAAATTAATTGCAGAAAGACTACATCTTCCAAAGGAAAAATATACGGTTTGTTTTCAATCTAGACTAGGAAAAGATGCATGGGTGCAACCTTACGCTTCGGATGTTTTAAAACAATTAGCGCAAGCGGGTAAAAAACGTTTATTAGTTTTTTCTCCTGCTTTTGTAGCTGACTGTATAGAGACAGTTCATGAAATTTCGGTGGAGTATTTAGAGGAGTTTCAACACGAAGGTGGCGACACCTTGCAATTGGTGGAGAGCCTAAATGATGACCCTAAATTCATCGAGGTTTTAGAGGATTTAGTGCATCGAGGCGTCTAGATAAGGCTTTATTTTTTCCATAATCATTTGGGTAGCTCCGCGATTGTTTTTTACGTAATCCGCTGCGGCTTGCCCAGCTTCATAATTTTCGCTGTAAAAAGCCTGTATGGCTAAATCGAACTCGACACTGTCTTGTATAGATCTTGCTGCACCAATGGCAATTAAATCTTTAGCTTCCTGAAACTTTTGGTATTTAGGACCAAAGACAACTGGAATTCCAAATGCGGCGGCTTCTAGAGTATTATGTATACCCGCTCCAAAACCGCCACCTATGTAGGCTATTTGACCATAGGCATATAAACTGGACAGCATGCCTATGGTGTCGATAATTAAAATTTGTGCCCTATTAATGGTTTCTGCGCTATATTCACTAATATGTGCGTAGCGGAGGGCTTGAGGAAAAAGCGTCATTAATTCCTGAATATGGGCAGCATTTACCTCATGTGGCGCGATGATGCACTTCCATTCGGGATGTTGATTTAAAAAAGTGGCTAAT
>CAZQFF010000025.1:0-9820 GCA_964592575.1 uncultured Pedobacter sp. | reverse complement strand
ATAATTTAGAACTTTGTGATTGTTTATCTTCATAAGTGGCTAATATTTTTTCATCTGCCATCCAAGTGCTTCCCGCAATTAAAATAGGGGCTTTTGTGCAGAATTGATCTACGAATTCAAATCGACGTGCATTTTTAACCGTATTATAAACACTGTCCAAGCGGGTATCTCCATTGATGTCAATCTGATTAAAACCTATGCTTTCGAGCAATAATTTACTTTCCTTATTTTGTACAAAAAAGTGATTTACAGCCTTTAAAACCTCTCTGTAAAATCCTCCGTAAAACTTGAAAAAGGCTTGCTCTTTTCTGAATATAGCGGAAATTAAGAATAGGGGGATTTGTTTGGCCTGGAGTGCTTTAAAATAATTTGGCCAAAATTCATATTTGGTGAAAATAGCCATTTTAGGTCGAATCAACTCTACGAATTTTTCAGCGTTTTTAGGGCTGTCTAATGGCAGGTAGAAAACCGCGTCAGCTAAGGAATAATTTTTGCGTATTTCGTAACCAGATGGTGAGAAAAAGGTAATGATTATTTTTTCATTTGGATAGTTCTTTCGAATTTCTTCTAGCACGGGTCTGCCTTGTTCGAATTCGCCTAAAGAAGCAAAGTGAAACCAGATGGACTTTTCTTTAGGCGTCCATTCACGGGCTATTTTTTCAAGGAGCTTTTTACGCCCTTGATAAAACAATTTTGCCTTGGGATTGAAGCTTGAAGCTATCCATATTAGAAATTGAAAGATGTTAATGCCAAATGCATAAATCCAAGCCATTTTGATTGTATATTTATTATCTTCGTAACGAAGATATTTAAAAGATTCTTATAAAAGCTATAAAGATATGAAGATTGCGGTAATTGGAACAGGATATGTAGGTTTAGTTACAGGCACCTGTTTAGCCGAAACTGGAAATGATGTGATTTGTGTTGACATCGATAACCAGAAAGTTGAAAAAATGAAGAATGGGATTGTACCCATTTATGAGCCCGGCTTAGATGTCTTATTTCATAGAAATATTGCGCAAGGTAGGCTATCCTTCACCACCAATTTAAAAGAAGCAGTTGATGCTGCTCAAATTATATTCATGGCCCTTCCAACCCCTCCGGGTGGAGATGGAGCAGCCGATTTATCTTATATCTTGGGCGCTGCTCAGGATATTTCAAAAATCATTACGGAATACAAAGTTATTGTGAATAAATCTACGGTTCCGGTAGGTACTGCTGATAAAGTGAAAGCTGTATTTGAAGCGAATACCTCGATTGAGGTCGATGTGGTTTCTAATCCGGAGTTTTTAAGAGAAGGCGTAGCGGTAGATGATTTTATGAAGCCTGATCGGGTAGTTGTGGGTACTCGAAGTGAGAAAGCTCAAAAATTGATGGGCGAATTATATGCGCCTTATGTAAGACAAGGTAATCCTATTTTGTTTATGGATGAGCGCTCTTCGGAGTTAACGAAGTACGCAGCTAATTCATTTTTAGCCACTAAAATTACTTTCATGAATGAAATCGCTAATTTATGTGAGTTAGTTGGGGCTGATGTGGATGCTGTTCGAAAAGGAATTGGTTCGGATGATCGAATTGGAAAAAGGTTTTTATTCCCTGGAATAGGATATGGAGGAAGTTGTTTCCCTAAAGATGTGCAAGCTTTAGCTATTGCGGCACAAAGCCATGCTTATGATTTCCAAATACTAAAGGCCGTTATGGAGGTGAATGAGAAGCAAAAGGTCGTGATGGTTGAGAAAGTTCGCCAATATTATAAAGGGGATTTAAAAGGCAAGCATTTTGCCTTATGGGGTTTAGCTTTTAAACCAGAAACCGATGATATCCGGGAAGCTCCAGCTTTGTATATTATTGATGAATTAATCAAAGCCGGGGCAACGGTTACCGCCTTTGATCCAGAAGCTATGGCCAATGTAAAAGCTTTAATTGGTGATAAAATACAGTATGCCAAAGATCAGTATGAGGCTTTATCGAATGCCGATGCTTTATTGATTGCTACCGAGTGGTCGGTGTTTAGAAATCCAAATTTTGAAAAAATGGAAGAAGGTCTAAAACATAAAGTAATTTTTGATGGTCGTAACTTATTCGATCTTCAAAAAATGATTGATTTAGGCTATTACTACAATAGTATTGGTAGAAAATTAGTTTCTTAATATGTCCAGAAAAAGAGTTTTAATTACAGGAGCCGCTGGTTTTTTAGGTTCACATCTATGTGATCGTTTTATCGCTGAAGATTTCCATGTTATTGGTATGGATAATTTAATAACGGGCGACTTACGCAATATTGAACATTTATTTAAGCTGGATAATTTTGAATTCTATCATCATGATGTGTCCAAATTTGTACATGTTCCTGGTGAATTAGATTATATATTGCATTTTGCCTCACCAGCAAGTCCGATTGATTATTTAAAAATTCCCATCCAAACCTTAAAAGTTGGTTCATTGGGTACGCATAATTTATTAGGCTTAGCTAGGGCAAAGAAAGCACGCATGTTGATTGCTTCGACCTCAGAAGTATATGGGGATCCTAATATAAATCCTCAACCTGAAAGTTATTGGGGAAATGTGAATCCAGTTGGTCCTCGTGGAGTATATGACGAGGCTAAACGTTTTCAAGAAGCTATTACTATGGCTTACCATACTTTTCATGGTTTGGAGACGAGAATAGTCCGTATTTTTAATACTTATGGACCAAGAATGCGTTTGAATGATGGACGTGTATTACCCGCATTTATTGGGCAAGCCCTTCGTGGTGAAGACTTAACGGTGTTTGGGGATGGCTCTCAGACCCGTTCCTTTTGCTATGTTGATGATTTAATTGAGGGTATTTACCGCTTATTGTTTTCGGATTATGCTTATCCTGTAAACATTGGAAATCCTGATGAAATTACCATTAAACAATTTGGGGAAGAAATCATTAAGTTAACGGGGACAAAACAGAAAATGGTATTTAAAGACCTACCTGTGGATGATCCAAAGCAGCGTCGCCCTGACATAACTAAAGCTAGAGAGCTACTGAACTGGGAGCCTAAAGTGAGTCGTGCAGAAGGTTTGAAAATTACTTATGCTTACTTTAAAACCTTATCTCCGGAAATGCTGCAGAATTTAGAACATAAGAATTTCGAGACCTACAATAAATAAAAATCTGAAATGGCTAAAATTTTAGTAACAGGCGGAACCGGTTATATAGGCTCTCATACCGTTGTAGAGCTACACGAAGCAGGTTATGAAGTACTTTTAGTAGATGATTTGTCGAATTCTGATATTCGCATTTTAGATCAATTAGAGAAGATTATTGGTTTTCGTCCAGCTTTTGAACAGATTGATTTATGTGATGAGCAGGCTGTTTTTGATTTTGTAAACCGTCATCAAGATATTGATGGCCTTATTCATTTTGCAGCCTATAAAGCTGTAGGCGAGTCGGTAGCTCATCCCATTAAATATTACAGAAATAATTTCTATAGCTTAATTAACGTATTAGGGGCCTTTCACATGAATTTGAAATTAGTTTTTTCTTCTTCATGTACCGTTTATGGGCAACCTGATGTTTTACCCGTTACCGAAAAGGCGCCAGTTAAAAAAGCGGAATCACCTTATGGAAATACCAAACAGGTGGCGGAAGAAATGTTGCAGGAACAAGCTTCCGTTAGCGAAGATTTAAAAGTGGTCGTGCTGCGTTATTTTAACCCAGTAGGGGCGCACGAATCGGCTTTAATTGGCGAACTTCCGATTGGCGTTCCTCAAAATTTAGTGCCTTTTATTACGCAGTCAGCTATTGGAAAGCGTGGGCCAATTACGGTTTTCGGAAATGATTATAATACACCTGATGGTTCTGCCGTTAGGGATTATATACATGTGGTGGATTTAGCAAAAGCCCATGTTTCGGCTATAGATAGATTGATAGCGAATAAAGTTAAAGACGTAGAAATTTATAATATAGGAACGGGCAAGGGGACTTCGGTGTTAGAGGTTATTGAAGCCTTTGAATCGGCTACGGGGGAAAAATTAAATTATCAAATTGGTCCACGTCGAGCAGGTGATATTGAACAAATTTTTGGGGAGGTAACTTTAGCTCAGGAGCATTTAGCTTGGAAGGCGGAGAGGGATATTCAAGATATGATGCTTTCCGCTTGGAATTGGGAGAAGTATTTAAAGTCAAATCCTTTTTCATGAAATTGAGTGATTATCCTAATTTGAAAGCCGAAATTTTAGCTTTACCGGTTAAGGAAAGGGATAAGCTTTTATTAAGATTAGTGGCTAGGGATAAAGTGTTGACCGAGAGGCTACATTTTTTACTGATTGAAGGAGAGGAGGCTTTGGCTACTCGGGTTTCTATTTTAAAGGAAGAGTTAGCGAGTTTATCCAAATTAAAGCCCAAAGCGGGAGAACTCGAGGCTAGCCAACTCTTACAAAGTATTCGCCAAGGGATGAAAGTGATTAATCATTTTAATAAAGTCACAAAAAGTAAATTCGAGACCTTGGAATTAAAGCTATATTTTTTAAATTTATATGATTTAAGTGCTTTAAAATCAGGATTTTTAAAATCACGTTTGAAGCAGGATTTATTGTTTAAATACTTGATTAAAAGTACTTTGAGTATTTTTAAAGCCACACGGAGCCTGCATGAGGATTTACAATATGATTTAGTTTTGGAGGCTGAAAAATGGTTAGCTCATTTACATAAAACGGCTCCTTCTGAAATACAGGAGGGACTAGGTTTAATTAAGATTTGGAAATGAATAAAAAGATATTAATTACAGGTGGAGCGGGCTTTATAGGTTCGCATGTAGTAAGAAGGATGGTTAGGCAATATCCAGATTACGAAATCGTGAATTTGGATAGTTTAACTTATGCAGGAAATCTAGAAAATTTGGTAGATATAGAAAATGCTCCAAATTATAAATTTATCAAAGCAGATATAACTGATGCCGCGCATATGCATAAGATTTTTCAAGAAGAAAACTTTGACGGTGTCATTCATTTAGCAGCAGAATCGCATGTGGATCGTTCTATTACGAATCCTTCGGCATTTGTGATGACTAATGTGATTGGAACCGTGAATTTATTAAATGCCGCGCGAGAAATATGGAAGGCCGATTATAGTCAAAAGCGTTTTTATCATATCAGTACGGATGAGGTTTATGGTAGTTTAGGCGAGGAGGGTATGTTTACGGAGACTACGCCTTATGATCCACATTCACCTTATTCGGCCTCAAAAGCTAGTTCGGATCATTTTGTAAGAGCTTATCATGATACTTATGGCATGAATTGTGTCATTTCAAATTGTTCCAATAACTATGGTTCTCATCATTTTCCAGAGAAATTAATTCCTTTAGCTATTCATCATATTAAAAACTTAAAGCCTATTCCAGTGTATGGAAAGGGTGAAAATGTAAGGGATTGGTTATGGGTTGAGGATCATGCTCGAGCCATCGATTTAATTTTTCATCAAGCCAAGACGGGTACAACATATAATATTGGTGGACATAATGAATGGAAGAATATTGACCTAATTCAATTATTATGTCAGATTATGGATAAAAAATTAGGTAGAACTGCGGGTACTTCGGCGCAGTTAATTACCTTTGTAAAAGATAGAGCTGGACATGATTTGCGATATGCCATAGATTCTACTAAATTGCAAAGGGAATTAGGATGGATGCCTAGTTTACAATTTGAAGAGGGATTAGAAAAAACAGTGGATTGGTATTTAAAGAATGAAGCATGGTTGAACCAAGTGACTTCAGGTAATTACCAATCTTATTATGAAACTCAATATCAAGGTAGATAGTTTTGTTCGGATTATTTAAGAAGAAGCGGAAAGAGCCTGATTTTAATTTTTCAGGAATCGGTGTAGATATGCATTCACATATCATTCCGGGAATTGATGATGGCGCTCGTACCTTGGCAGATTCATTGGCTTTAGCTCATCGTTTCAAAGAATTGGGTTATAGAAAATTAATTGCTACGCCGCATGTGATGGCCGATTACTTTAGAAATACGCCAGAAACTATCCAAAGGGGTTTAGATACCTTGAGAGCAGGCTTAGCTGAAGCACAAATTGATTTGGAAGTGGATGCGGCGGCGGAGTATTATATGGATGAGACTTTTGAACGTAAAGTACGTGAGAAAAGAGTTTTAACCATTGGGGAGAATTACGTTTTATTTGAGCTTTCTTTTATTAATTATCCAGCTAATATTAACGATATGATTAAGTTGATGTTAGATAGTGGTTACAAACCTATTTTAGCTCACCCCGAACGTTATCCTTATTTTCATGGCACGGTGGATAACTACTATAGAATTCGGGAACAAGGCTGTGCTTTACAAATTAATTCTATTGCTTTAACGGGTTATTATGGAGCAGGTCCAAAAAGTTTAGCAGAAGAAATGATCGATAATAGTTTGGTTGATTTTATCGGCTCAGATATGCACCATTTAAAGCATGCGGATGCGCTAAAAGAAGCCCTTTATTTAGAAAGCATGCAAAAAGTTATAGCGGCTAATCTTAAAAACTCAAGCTTATAATCAATTCTTATTCGTAACGTAAAGCTTCTACAGGATCTAATCTTGAGGCTTTTCTTGCTGGATAATACCCAGATATTATACCTACGCCTACACAAAGGATGAGTCCGGTGATGATAGCAAACCAAGGAATAATGAAGGTTCCACCCATTGAGAAGGAAATGAGGTTTCCGATGCCTATACCCAATAAGATTCCTAATCCCCCACCAATTAAACAGATAACGATAGCTTCGATTAGGAATTGCTTTCTAATGGTAGATGGGTTTGCTCCAATAGCTTTACGCACGCCAATTTCACGTGTTCTTTCCGTTACGGAAACTAACATGATGTTCATTAAGCCAATGGATGCACCAATAAGGGTTATGGCACCTATAACAATACCACCAACAGCGATAAATGCAAGATTCTCAAATAACTGTTGAGCAATGGCATCACTCTTGGTAATTTCGAAGTTGTTAGGATCCTTTACTTTAACTTTACGAATATTTCTGAGTTCGGCTGTAGCTTCCCCAATAACCGCATCCATTTGATCGTTATTAGGTACAACAACGGTAATGGTAAAGGAAGCTTCTGGATTCCCATTTATTATTTTAGCTTTTTGAACCGGAATATAAACCGCTCTATCAGAACTTGGTCCCATACTGGCACCTTTGGTTTCTAAAACACCGATAACTTTTAATCGACTATTTCCAACGGTAAATAATTTATCTAATGGGGATTCGTCTTTAAATAAGGTTTTAGCTACTTCTCCTCCAATGATAGCTACATTTTGGCCATTTTCAATTTCTGCCTCAGAGAAATTTCTGCCATCCGTTAATTTTAAACCAAGGGCAAGCATACCATTTTCGTCAATGCCTTGTACGCTAATATTTGGATTCGTTTTTTCGCTATTGTATTTAGCGGTTGCTCCTCGTGATGCTACTAAACTTAAAGATGCGCTTGCTGGAGCAGTAAATCTTTCTTTGAATGTTTTAGCCTCCACATAACGGATAGGCTGAAAGGGTTTGAAGCGTTGACCTGATCCACCTACGCGAATCCCAGTGCCTCTATTTCGGATATTAAAGGAATTGGCGCCCATGCTAGAAAAAGCTTCAGTCATGCTTTTTTCTACAGCATTTAAGGTAGTTAAAATCCCTACTAAGGCAGATAAGCCTATGGCTATAATTAAAGCGGTTAAAAAAGTACGTAAACGATTACTTTTTATGGATTGAAGGGCAATTTTTACATTTTCTGTATAGGTCATCTGCTAATATCCTTGTGGGTTTTGTGTTTTTTCCCTTAGGTTTAGACAGGTATGGCCCCCACTATGTTACAGTGCTTTTGGTTTTTTAATATGATTTAAACCGAAAAGCTAGTTCCACAACCACATGAACTAGTAGCATTAGGATTATTAAAAGTAAAGCCTCTTGAGTTTAATCCATCTTGCCAATCAATTTGCATGCCTAATAAATACATTTGATGTGCTTTGTGCATAAACACTTTGATGCCATCGATAATGAATTCTTGATCTCCATCTTTCTTTTGATCAAAACCCAGAACATAGTTCATTCCAGCACATCCACCGCCTTCAACACCAACTCTTAAGCCGAAATCATCAGCAATTTCTTGTTGGTCTTTCAATTTGGTTAATTCTTTTACGGCATTTGGGCTAAAAGATACTGGAGCAAATGAAGTTTCAGTTGTAGTTGACATGATTTAGAAATTTATCTCATGCAAATATAAATATAATTGCACATTTTTGCCTTGGTTAAAAAGCTAATATTACCTCAAGCTAACAATTGTATATGGAAAATTACTTGATTCAAATTATAGTATACTCAATCAGTGTTTTACTGGGATTGTGTGGGTTTTATTATATTTTTAAAAATGACTTTATCAAGTATACCGAAGCAGCTGTTCCAATTCAAAAGTTGTGCCCAGACCATAGCTTAATCTTAGTTAAAGCGCAAGCCTATGAGCGCATGCTATTGCTTTTGGATCGCATTAACCCTAGTCAGTTGGTATTTAGGAATGCTATTGAAGGATTATCGGCTTTGGCCTATCAGCATAATTTGATAAAGGATTTACAAGCCGAATACCAACATAATGTAGCTCAGTTTTTATATTTGAGCCCTGGAGCTGTGCAAATGATGCGTAAAGTGCAAGCAGATACCATTCAATTAATCCAATCTAAAACCCTTCAGTTAGGGGAAATGGCAAGTGCTAAGGATTTAGCTACGGAGCTTTTATTATATATGGCAAATCTTAAGGAGAGTCCTTATGAGTTTGCAGCCGATTATTTACAACACGATTTTCAAAAATAGTTTAAATCAGATGGAAGAGCGTACATTTAAAACGAGTTCGGGTATTTTAATTCAAGAGACTTATGGACCAAAAGAAAGGCCGGTAGAGCAAGCTGGAGTTTTTCCTTTTACTAGAGGTATCCAAAAGGATATGTATAGGGGAAGACTTTGGACCATGCGTCAATATGCTGGCTTTTCGACGGCTGAAGAATCCAATAAGCGCTATCATTATTTGCTTTCTCAAGGAACGATGGGTTTATCGGTAGCTTTTGATTTGCCAACTCAAATTGGATATGACTCTGACCATGAAATGGCTGATGGAGAAGTGGGTAAAGTTGGAGTGGCTATTGACTCCTTAAAAGATATGGAGATTTTGTTTGATGGCATTGAATTACAGAAGATAACGACTTCTATGACTATAAATGCCACCGCCTCTATCTTGTTGGCGATGTATATTGCTTTAGCCAAAAAGCAAGGAGCAGATATTAAACAAATCTCAGGTACCATTCAAAATGATATTCTGAAGGAATATGCTGCTCGTGGTACTTATATTTATCCGCCTAAGCCTTCGATGCGCTTAATTACTGATATTTTTGAGTACTGCAGTACGGAAGTGCCTAAATGGAACACCATCTCTATATCAGGCTATCATATACGTGAAGCTGGTTCAACCGCTGTACAAGAATTGGCCTTTACCTTAGCTAATGGTAAGGCTTATTTGAATGCGGCTTTAGAAAAAGGCTTAAACATAGACGTTTTTGCTAAACGTTTGTCTTTCTTCTTCAATTGCCATAATAACTTTTTTGAAGAAATTGCAAAATTTAGAGCGGCGCGTAGGATGTGGGCTAAAATTACCCAAGATTTGGGAGCTAAGGATCCTAAAGCGCAGATGTTACGTTTCCATACCCAAACAGGAGGAAGTACTTTAACAGCACAACAGCCTTTGAATAATATTATACGGGTGACAAACCAAGCGATGGCAGCGGTGTTAGGGGGCACGCAATCCCTACATA
>CAZQFF010000024.1:17676-22954 GCA_964592575.1 uncultured Pedobacter sp. | reverse complement strand
TTGGTCATCTATGCCCATGGATTTCATTGAAACCAGTTTTGCCTCCCTCACCGAGTGGCTGCATCAAGTATTACCTGCTGGCGTACTCACCAATTTATTAATCGATGGAGTTATTGCCGGTTTAGGAGGGGTGGTTATCTTCATTCCGCAAATCGCTATACTCTTTGGATTAATTTCCATTCTCGAAGACACCGGTTATATGTCGCGCGTAACCTTCATGATGGATAAAATTATGCGTCGCTTTGGCTTATCCGGAAAATCGGTGGTACCGATGATTGGTGGAATTGCCTGCGCCGTACCTTCTATTATGAGTGCGCGTAATATCGAAAACTGGAGAGACCGTATCATTACGATTATGGTAACCCCTTTGGTAAGCTGTTCCGCTCGTCTGCCCGTTTATACCTTAATCATTTCCTTAGTAGTGCCCGATCAAAATGTATGGGGTATTTTCAATTTACAAGGCCTCACCATGATGGCCATGTATGTGATTAGTATTCTAGCTGCTGTATTAGTGGCTTGGGTGATGAAAGCCCTCATCAAAACTAAAGAGAAATCTTATTTTGTGATGGAACTCCCAGTGTATCGTTCCCCAAGATGGAAAAACGTGTTCCTAACCATGTACGAAAAATCTAAAACTTTCGTCGTGGAAGCCGGAAAAATCATCATTGCTATTTCCATAGTCTTATGGGTCATGGCCTCTTATGGTCCGGGCGATCGTTTCCAACAGGTCGATCAAAAATACGAGAGCTTAAAAGCCAATGTACAAGATGAAGCCCAATTGGCCGATTTAGATAGTCATCATGCCGCTGAACTATTAGAAAACTCTTATGCGGGTATTTTAGGAAAAGGTATCGAACCCTTAATCAAACCTTTGGGTTATGATTGGAAAATAGGTATTGCTTTAATCACCTCTTTCGCCGCACGTGAAGCCTTTGTAGGGACCATGTCCACTATTTATAGTGTACAGGCCGATGATGATGATATCAGTACCATTCGCGAAAAACTAGCTCAGGCTAAACATCCCGAAACTGGTCTGCCTATCTTCACTTTTGCGACAGGACTATCCCTCATGCTATTTTACGCCTTTGCGATGCAATGTATGAGTACCGTAGCCATTGTTTACCGCGAAACCAAAAGCTGGAAATGGCCGATCATTCAATTAGCCTATATGACCGCCTTAGCTTATGTAGCCGCTTTAATTGCCTATCAATTATTGAAGTAAATTAATTTCTACTATCTTTGGGTATGACTAAGGTAGCAGCAGATTTTTTGGTACAGGCCGATGAAAAAGCCTTTGATTTAGCCCATCGCAAAACCATTTCTTTCAATATAGGTCGATATGACGCCGCCGTAGCCCGAGGACTCAGCAAATTTGAGTTTTTAGAAGGCTCCAAGCGCAAAGCCCATGTCATCAAATGGAAAGTCATGGAGAACCTCGACAAGTATTTACCCGAGTTTGAAGCTAACTTTCAAAAAAGAGGGGGTAAAGTGATTTGGGCAAATGATGCTGCCGAAGCGCACAGGGAAATCCTAGCCATTATGGAGCGTGCCCAAGCTAAAACGGTCATCAAATCCAAATCCATGACAACCGAAGAAATTCACCTCAATGAATTTCTCGAAAAGCAAGGCATCGAATCTTTAGAAAGCGATTTAGGGGAATACATTGTACAATTATTAGGGCAAAAGCCTTATCATATCGTTACCCCGGCCATGCATCTAAGCAAAGAAGAAATTGCGAAACTCTTTCATGAAAAATTTGGTACCCCTATCGATGCTACGCCGGAGCAGCTCACGCAAAAAGCCCGAGAACTTCTGCGTGAAAAATATCTACGTGCCGACGTGGGCATCACTGGCGGCAATTTCCTGATTGCGGATACTGGAAGTGTGGCCCTCACCGAAAACGAAGGCAATGCCCGTTTGTGCACCACCTTCCCTAAAATACATATTGCCATTGTGGGCATAGAAAAAATCATTCCATCTATGATGGACTTAGATTTATATTGGCCACTGCTGGCGAGTCATGGCACCGGACAAAATCTAACGGTGTATAATACCCTTTTATCTGGCCCTCGTGCGCCACACGAAACGGATGGACCCGAAGAAATGTATGTGGTCTTATTAGATAATGGAAGAACCAATCTGCTAGCCCAAAAAGAACAACGTTCTGCGCTCAACTGCATTCGTTGTGGGGCTTGCTTAAACGCTTGCCCCGTTTATAAAAATATTGGCGGACACACCTACAATACCACCTATTCTGGCCCTATCGGATCCATCATCACTCCGCATTTCAAAGGCATGAAAGAGTTTAAACACCTTTCCTATGCTTCCAGTTTATGTGGTAAATGTACTGAGGTTTGTCCCGTTAAAATAGATATCTCCAAAATGCTCCTGCTCAATCGTCGCGATGCGGCTAGTGAACATCAAAACCCTAAAATCGAAGCCCTAGGCTGGGGGCTTTGGAAAAAAGCTATGCTGAAACGAAGCTGGATGGATGCTTTTGGGGGTAAGTTTAAAAACTTCATGCTCCAAAAATTCTTTAAGAAAGCCTGGGGTAAATATCGTGAACTACCTGAAGTGGCGCCAAACTCCTTTGCGAAGCAATGGGAAGAAGCCCAAAAGAATAAAGACCTAGACTAATAGAATCGTATATGCAATTCGACAGAAAAACCAAAACCGACGACCAACTCCTGCAGCTGTATAAAAACCTGCTTTACCCCCGCATGGTGGAGGAGAAAATGCTCATCTTATTAAGACAAGGCCGCATCGGAAAATGGTTTTCTGGCATCGGGCAAGAGGCCATTGCTGTAGGTAGTACAATGGCAATGCAGACCGAGGAATATATCCTGCCGATGCACCGAAACCTAGGCGTATTTACCGCCCGACAAATTCCTTTAAAAAAACTCATGGCCCAATGGCAAGGTAAACTCAGCGGATTCACCAAAGGCCGCGACCGTTCCTTCCATTTTGGCACCCAAGACTATAAAATTATCGGCATGATTTCCCATTTAGGTCCTCAAATGGCCTTAGCCGATGGGATCGCCCTCGCCGATAAAATTGCCCAAAAAGAAAAAGCTACCCTGGTTTTTACCGGCGAGGGCGCCACTTCTGAGGGCGACTTCCACGAAGCGATCAATGTGGCTTCTGTTTGGCAATTACCCGTTATTTTTTTAATCGAGAATAATGGATATGGCTTATCCACTCCAACTTCCGAGCAATACCATTGTAAACACTTGGTCGATCGGGCTATTGGATATGGCATCGAAGGCTATCAAATCGATGGTAATAATATTCTCGAGGTTTATGACACCATTAGCCAAATTGCGGCTGATATTCGTCAAAACCCAAGACCCGTCTTAGTGGAATGTCTCACCTTTAGAATGCGTGGACACGAAGAAGCCTCGGGCGTTAAATATGTGCCTCAAGAACTCTTAGATCTCTGGGTGGAGAAAGATCCCCTGAAACAATTTGAAGATTATCTTTTGCAAATCGGTCTTTTAACGACATCACAAGTGGAGGCCCTCCATGCTGAATTCAAAAAGGCAATCGAACATGAAGTGGAAGCCGCTTTTGCCGAAGCCGAACCCGAAGCCAATGCCGAAAAAGAATTGGCCGATATGTATGCCCCTTATCAAGCACAAGAAAGCCTGCCTCAAGGGCCTATGGTCGAAACCCGCTATTTAGATGCCATCAGTCAGGGCCTTAAACTGGCTATGCAAAAGCATCCTAATTTGGTGCTCATGGGTCAAGATATCGCTGAATATGGCGGCGCTTTTAAAATCACCGATGGCTTTGTGCAAGCATTTGGCAAAGAGCGCGTGCGGAATACGCCCATTTGCGAATCCGCTATAGTAGGCGCCGCCCTGGGCCTGTCTATCAATGGCTATAAAGCGATGGTCGAAATGCAGTTTGCCGATTTTGTGAGCTGTGGTTTCAATCAAATTGTGAATAATCTGGCTAAAACCCATTATCGTTGGGGCGAAAAAGCCGATGTCGTGGTGCGTATGCCTACGGGAGCAGGCACCGGAGCAGGCCCTTTCCATTCCCAAAGTAATGAAGCTTGGTTCACCAAAACCCCGGGCTTAAAGGTGGTATATCCCGCTTTTCCGAGCGATGCCAAAGGCTTATTGTTAGCCGCCTTTGAAGATCCTAATCCGGTTTTATTCTTTGAACATAAATATCTCTATCGTAGTTATGCCGAGCCCGTGCCTCAGGACTATTTCACTTTACCTATTGGCAAAGCTAAACTGTTAAAAGAAGGGCATCAGGCCTGTATCATAAGCTATGGCTTAGGGGTACATTGGGCTTTACAATATGCACAAGAACATCCTGAACAGTCGATTAGTATTTTAGATTTACGCAGTTTGCAACCTTGGGACAAAGAAGCCGTGCAAGAAGTGGTTAAAGCTACGCATCGTGTGATGATCCTACATGAGGACACCTTGAGCTCAGGCTTTGGGGCAGAAATTGCCGCTTGGATAGCCGAACATTGCTTCCAAGATTTAGATGCGCCGGTGATGCGCTGTGCGAGTTTAGACACTGCTATTCCGATGCATAAAAGTTTAGAAGAAGATTTCCTAGCCCATAAGCGCCTGGCCGAACAAATGCAGAAACTCCTGGCTTATTAAAAGGATATAGCAGATTAACATGGATAAAGTAGCGATCTTAGCACGATATATGCCTGCTGCCGCGGCACCTCATATAGCCCGGTGGATCGACTATTTTCAATGCGAATTTAAAATTGCCAAAAAGCGTCACAGTAAATTGGGCGATTATCGCCATCCCTTTCAAGGAGCTGGCCACAAAATCTCTGTCAATGGCGATTTAAACCCTTATGCCTTTTTAGTCACGACGGTCCACGAATTTGCCCATCTACTCACCTATAATGAACATCAAAACAAGGTGAAGCCCCATGGCAGCGAATGGAAGCAAAATTTCAAGCGCATGATGCAGCCCTTTTTTAAAGAGGCCGTCTTCCCCGTTGATATCGAAAAAGCCATACAGCGCTATTTACTCAATCCAGCCGCCGCCAGTTGTAGCGATTTAAGCTTAGCCAAAGCCCTCAAACAATATGATGAAGTGCCCCAAAATTCTAATGGAGAGGCCATCGTTAAACAACATAGTGTCGAAGAAATCCCCGCAGGCAGCCGTTTTGTCTATAAAGATGGGCGCCTCTTCATCAAAGGCGAAAAACTTCGCAAACGCTATCGTTGCACCTGCCTAAAAACCGGGAAAATCTATTTATTTAATCCATTAGCACCCGTTAAACATATTGCTGATT
>CAZQFF010000024.1:0-17666 GCA_964592575.1 uncultured Pedobacter sp. | reverse complement strand
AGCTACTTAAATAAAAACACTAATTTTGTAAGAAAAATACCCATGGAAGTTCAAGAAAACATCGTCAATAAAGTAGCGAGTTCGGGTCTGATTACCTTAAATTTAGAGGATTATTATCCACAAGGGGAACGGGTTGTGTATGATATAAAAGACAATTTGTTTCAGGGATTGATGCTACGAGAAAAAGATTTTAGAGAGTTCATCAAAGAACATGATTGGAGTCAATATCAAGATAAATATGTAGCGATTACCTGTTCGGTTGATGCCATTGTGCCTACTTGGGCCTATATGTTATTAGCGAATAAGCTGGCGCCCTATGCCAAAGAGGTGGTTTTTGGGGATGCCACACATTTAGAATCCCTTTTATTTCACCAGGCCATTAAACAAATTCCGATACAAGAATATGCTGATCAACGTGTGGTGATCAAGGGTTGCGCCAATTTAGAAGTGCCAGTGGCCGCTTATGTGGAACTCACCAAACTCCTGAGCCCGGTAGTGAAAAGCATCATGTATGGGGAACCATGTTCAACCGTGCCAATCTATAAGAAAAAAGTTTAAGCCAAAAGGGCCCGCTCTTTTTGGTTTACTTTTTGTATGTATCTCTCTATGAAACGCTGGATTTTAGGATTAGTACTGCTCACACACAGTCTAACCGCATACACACAAAATTTACCTTTAAAACCCGTACCTGCCTTTAAAGAAGGCGAGGTGCTGAAGTATAAGCTTCGCTATGGATTTATCACCGCTGCAGATGCTACCATTAAAGTATTGCCAAGTGATTTGAAGTTTGATGGCAAACCCACCTACCGATTACACGTAAATGCGCGTACTTCGAACTCTTTCGACCTGCTTTATAAAGTGAGAGATCGTTACGATTCCTATATCGATAAAAAAACTTTAACCCCTTATTTTTATCAGGAAAATATTCGAGAGGCCAATTATCGCCGTCAAGATAAAGCCCGCTTTTATCAGGATAATAAAAAAGTAGTCGCCTCCCAAGGCACTTTTATGGGCCCCACTTCACAAACCTTTGATTTGGTGTCAGCCTATTATTTTGCCCGAAGCCTCGATATGTCCAAACTAAAAATTGGAGATTCCTTCAAGCTGAACTATTTTCTACAAGATGAAATCACCGACCTAGAAATTGAATATGTGGGCAAAGAAGTCATTAAAACCAAATTGGGTAATATTCGCTGTCTAAAATTTAGCCCTTCTATAAAACCGGGAAGAATTTTTAAAAAAGATAGTAAATTGTACCTTTGGATAACCGATGATGGAAACCGCGTGCCCGTAAAGGCGCAGGTTGAAATTTTAGTGGGCGCCGTAACCATGGATATGATATCAGCCGAAGGGCTTCGATACCCCATCGGTTCGGGCAGCTAAAGCCTCGTCGCCATAGATTAGCCTAAAAGAACATGATAGAAATCGACGGAACCCTGGTGCATGGGGATATAATTAAAGAACAATTTGTTTGTAATTTAAATAAATGCAAAGGAATTTGTTGTGTAGAAGGTGATGCAGGGGCCCCTTTACTAGCCAACGAAGCTCAAATATTAGCTGATATTTATCCCTTAGTCAAGCCCTATTTAACGCCCACAGGTATTGCGGCCATTGAACAGCAGGGCACTTCGGTAACCGATGTAGATGGCGATTTAACCACTACCTGCGTAGGCGGCAATAAAGAATGCGCCTATGTTACTTTCGAAAATGGCATCACCAAATGCGGAATTGAAAAAGCCTACGAAGATGGGGCGGTAAGCTGGAAAAAACCTATTTCCTGTCATTTATATCCGATTCGCATCACGGCCTATCCCGAATTCGACGTGCTGAACTACGATCGTTGGCATATCTGTCGCGATGCTTGTCATTTCGGCGCCGAATTAAAAGTGGCTGTCTATCAATTTTTAAAAGATCCTTTGATCCGTCAATATGGCGAAGCCTGGTATGCTGCCTTAGAAGAAGCCGCTCCTGAATATTTAGAAATGATAGAAAAGTAGTATATTCGAATTTATACTCATACTATGAAAGGAATTATACTAGCGGGAGGCAGTGGTACCCGTTTACATCCATTAACCCTCGCGTGTTCTAAGCAAATGATGCCGGTTTACGATAAGCCGATGATTTATTATCCCTTATCAACTTTAATGCTAGCCGGTATTCAAGAAATCCTCATCATTTCAACCCCCCACGACCTGCCGAACTTCGAAAAGTTATTAGGCGATGGGAGTCAAATAGGCTGTAAATTTAGTTACGCTGTGCAGCATGAACCTAACGGATTAGCCCAAGCCTTTGTTATTGGCGAAGAATTTATCGGGAATGACAGTGTAGCCTTAGTATTAGGTGATAATATCTTTTATGGGGATGGGATGGCCAAAGCCCTGCAAGGGTGTGCTAACCCGCAAGGAGGGTTTGTGTTTGCCTATCCCGTTTCCGATCCAGAACGCTATGGGGTGGTAGAATTTGGGGAGGATAAAAAAGTAATCAGTATTGAAGAAAAACCAGCGCAACCTAAATCCAATTATGCAGTACCCGGTCTGTACTTTTACGATAATGCTGTGGTAGAAATAGCCAAAAATATCCAACCTTCCGCTCGGGGCGAATATGAAATTACTGACGTAAATAAAGCATACCTTCAACAAGGTAAGTTAAGTGTAGGCGTTTTATCCCGTGGCACTGCCTGGCTAGACACTGGTACCTTTGCCTCGCTGATGCAAGCCGGTCAATTTGTACAAATTATAGAAGAGCGTCAAGGCTTGAAAATTGGTTGTATAGAGGAAGTTGCGTATAGAATGGGATTCATCACCGCCGAGCAATTAAGCGTCATCGCTCAACCCCTGTTAAAATCAGGATACGGGGAATATTTACTCCGATTATTAAAAAATAGTTAATATTATTAAAGAATAATATAATTCCCTGCAAAATAAAAGTAACATCTTACAAGTTATTTGTAAACAATATATAATTTCTATATGTTTGGTAATTAGGTATTAATACGTAGTCATCGCTCTGCTGCTATTTATACCTTTCATCCATATGAAAAACAATAGATAAAATGAGTTACCAAGACTATAAATGTAAGGTATGTAAGGGCGATTTTCACTACCAAGTTCCGCGAGGTTTTTTTCTAAAAAATGTCTTAGGTTTTCTTCCACTCCGTATTTATTGGTGTCCACGATGCACAAAAGAGCGTATTGTATGGGTGAGCAAATCCGATAAATCCAGTCATAGCGGCTATTAGGATGTGATAATTTATCCTGCTGAAAAAGCATATTTAATCTCTAAAATCAATATATTTTTCTATTATTTTTCGAATCGCTAATATATTTTGCCTTCCCTTTCTTCCAGGGCATACTTCTTCAAATATTTCAGGGGAATTATAAACTAATGACTTATTTATTTTAGAAGTTAATATGGTTAAAATTACGCCGCGCCGATGCAATGAATACCTCTCCAGTTTTTCATCATAGTAATTTTTATCATTATTGAAAATATCACAACCTTCTCCTAAATCGTTATCATCTTTCATTTCAAACAGTTTCTTCGACATTATTTCATTCCAAGTTTCAAGCGACTCACGATTCGGAATACCTATTATATTAAAATACATGTCAAGTTTACGATTAGGTTTTGCTAGCGTAAAATTTGTATACCTTTCACCCCCAAAGAATGATCTTAAGCCAGTCGGTATTCTAGTCCCAACAGCATAACCGCTACCGTATTTAAAAATATTTGTAGTATCACCTTTTTTGGTAAGGTAGGCTATAGGTAGATTGTGTGTATAATAGCCTATTATTTCTAAAATTAATACGGTATCTGTGGCTTTTAATAACGCGCTATCTAATGGTTTTAAAATATATTTATAATCTTTTAATCCTTGAGCATTTACATTCAAATAGGAAAAAAATAGTAAGAGTATAAAAAGTTTTCTCATAATATAAGTTTAGTCACATCTAGATGTTCCTTTTCTTGCTGGATGAGCTACTACAAATTCAGCATGATAATGGAATGCAACATATTGGTCTGCAAGATTTTGAGCAGTATATTGTTATGTCAATATCACTAAATCTACTATCCACACCTGCATCATTATTTGAAATAATGCAGTTTAATTACAAAACAAGGTAGCTAAAAATAATTTTAATTACACTTCCCCCTATTCAATATTTGAATAATTCGCTAAGTTTACATCTTAATAAAAAATAGATAAGCATGAAAGTTGCCTTAATAACCGGGGTTACCGGACAGGATGGAGCCTATTTAGCCGAATTTTTATTGAAAAAGGGATATTTCGTACATGGTATCAAACGTAGAAGCTCTTTGTTCAATACCGATAGAATAGATCACTTATATCAAGATCCACATGAAAAAAACCTTCGATTTAAATTGCATTATGGCGATTTAACCGATTCCACTAACCTTATCCGGATTATTCAGGAAACGCAACCCGATGAAATTTATAATCTGGCAGCGATGAGCCACGTGCAAGTGAGCTTTGAAATGCCCGAATATACCGCCAACGCCGATGGCATCGGAACTTTACGCTTATTAGAAGCTATCCGTATTTTGGGTTTAGAAAAGAAAACCAAAATATACCAAGCCTCTACTTCAGAATTATACGGATTAGTGCAGGCCGTTCCACAAAGTGAAACTACACCCTTTTATCCCAGATCACCATACGCGGTGGCCAAGCTTTACGGCTATTGGATCACGGTCAACTATCGCGAAGCATATAACATATTTGCCAGCAATGGGATTTTATTTAATCATGAAAGTCCCTTAAGGGGAGAAACTTTCGTAACCCGTAAAATTACAAGAGCTGCAGCTAAAATTGTATTAGGCTTACAAAATTGCTTGTATTTAGGTAACCTATCCGCCCAGCGCGATTGGGGCCATGCAAAAGATTATGTAGAGGCCATGTACTTAATTTTACAACAAGAAAAAGCTGAAGACTTTGTAATTGCCACGGGCATAACCACTACTGTTAGAGATTTTGTGCGCATGACCTTTGCCGAATTTGGTGTAGAATTAGGCTTTTCAGGAAAGGATGAAAAAGAAATTGGGGTTATTATAGACTTCGATGAAGAAAAAGTGAAAGCCTTAGGTTTAAATCCAGATGCTATCAAACTGGGCCAAACGGTGGTGAAGGTAGATGCTAAATATTTCCGCCCAACCGAAGTAGATTTATTATTAGGTGATCCGACCAAAGCTAAAACCCAATTAGGCTGGGAACCTAAATATGATTTAGCCGCCTTAGTAAAGGATATGGCGCATGCCGATTTAGACTTAATGAAAAAGGATGAATACCTTAAAAAAGAAGGCTATAAGACGAATAACTATTTCGAATAATTTTTTAATTTTTCTTGCTATTGATGGGAAAGGTTTCTAAATTTAGTTAACCATAAGCAAGTAATTAGTTAACATACACACAATATACCCAACAACTCAAGATGAAATTAAATCCACAATGCTGCAAGTCTTGTGGGAACGATCACTTCTTTTATCAAATTCCAACAAATTTGTTTTTCAAATTTATTGGATTCGAAAAGTATTGGTGCCACAAATGTGGGCATCATATGGTAAAATGGAGTCTTCACCCTCAGGACTACAAACTCATCCGTCCAAGACGATGAGCAGCTAAGAACTTAATTTAACCTAAACTAAAAAAAAACAATTAAGTCGAAAAGCCACTGCAAAGTGGCTTTTTTTATGCTTTTAGTTGAGCGTTCTTCAATAAACCACTATCCATCAAACGCTGAAAACGCTTGGTCGTTGGAACCGTTTTTAAAAACTCAATATGGCGCAAATGATGGGTATCGGTGCCCAAAAAATCAATCATATCCGCATCCACTAATTTCTCGGCCAAGGCTTTCACTTTTTCCCCGTAGTAATTAGTCAAGGAAAGGGCGTTCAATTGGAGCTCCACGTCCATATCTTTCAAGCGCTTAAAGAAATTAAAATCCCGATGTAAAAACATATAGCGCTCGGGATGAGCTAAAACTATTTGGTAACCTTGTAAGGCAATATTAAAAAACTGTTGCTCTAATTCATTAGGGCGGGTAACTTGCGAAAACTCCACTAAAATCCGATTACCTGGCATCGGTAACAGGGTATTAGCACCCAATTGTTTGTAAAAATGTTCGTCTAAATAATACTCTGATGAAGCACTTAAGGTAATCCCTTCGGGTAAGGAATTTTGTAGCTCTGCATGTCCAGCTTGGATCGAATCCGCTGTATTCGGATGAATTTCCTGCATGGTATGCGGGGTGGTAATTAATTCGCTAAACCCTAGATTTTGAAGTTCTTTAATCAGGATGACACTTTCTTCCACAGATTGAGAACCATCATCAATTGCCGGAAGCAGATGAGAATGCATGTCTAATTCTAAAGCCGAAAAGTCAGAGTACTTGAGGCGTTTTTTACGGAAAAAAATCATGTTTGCTGAATTCTAAAGCGAAACTAATCAAATATTTATAAAGTTACGAATCAATGGCATGGCTAATTATAACTATAAGCCCTTAATAGTTAATCGTTTTAAGAATGTTTTTTATTGCGGAAGCGCTTAAATCCAAGTCTTTAGCTAAAGATGAAAAACTTTGAATGGCTTCTGTCGTTTGTTCAAAAATCGCCTTTATTAAGGGGTCGGGTAATTTAAAAATTTGGCCCAGTTTGAGTAAATGAGCTTTAGTAGGATTTCGGCCTTCACCCATCACTAAGGTGCTTTGCTCCCCATGTGGGCCATTGGATAGCGTCAAATCATAGGCTGGAGAGAGGCTCCATTTGCCTTTTTCATCCATTAAGAAGCTAAAGTTTTTGGCATGGTCATCCCTATTATGAACCAACACATTAAATACAGCCAGCCTAAACATCTTTTCTACTTCCCTGATATCTTTTGTTAAAGCGCCCGTAAGTTCCATTAAATCTTGATAATCTAATGTAGGAACTCTAAAGTCGGCATTTAATAAACCCGCAGCGGTATGCATATGTAAACGTTTATTTTGATCTCTATCAAAGCGCTTTACTGCAAAATAGCCTTTACCATTATTTTTTTGAGAAGGAAATAAATGAATGTCAGGAACTACTAAACCCGCAAGCTTAGCCATTTGAGCATAAATATATTCTATCACACCAGCTTCCGAACCATCCTGCGTATTATAAAATTTAACTAACCAGGGTTCAAATTCAGGCGCTAAGGTTTTTGCGCCAAAAATAATATGCTGGCGATCTTTACTTACCCCGATAAGCGCTTTCGGCCGAGCCCCTGCAGAGGAACCATTTAATACTAATAGGTCTTCAATAACCTCATCTGCTTGCCCTTTTAAAACTTCTTGCGATTGGTCAGATAATTCATCTAAATCAATATGCTGTGGAACAGTGTCACCGCTATAATCAGGTTCATATACTAAGGCTCCCATGCCATATAAGCCTACATTAGCCAAACGATCCAGTGGAGAAACTTGATGCATTGACATACCTTTTTCGCGAAGCATTCTATCAAATAATAATCTTCCCCATCCATCGGGCAAGCTATCATTAAAAACTCCTGCCAAACCTTCAAAAGGTTGGCTCGGAAGCTCTATAATACCTGGCTGAAAGGCTAATCTAATGGGGGATATTTCAAATCCATATTCTTTATAACGGGGGTCAAACTCAAAATAGATTTTTCGATTATTTATACCTAACCTCCCAACGGGCAAAATACCCGCTCCAAAATCAATTCCAACTTTTATGGTTTGCAATGATTGAATCATTTCCTTCTCCCTCTTTTACGTAATGGTGGCTGGTCACTTTTTAATACATCATCCATCGATTTAAAAACCGGAGCAGGTGGTTTTAGAGCTTGAGTAATTTCCTCTAAACCGCCTAAAACGAAAAGTAATTTTAATAAAGCTTCCAGTGAAATCAATCCCGTTTGTTCAAATTTTCTTAAAGTGGATAAAGGCACGCCCGATTGAACAGCTAATTGAGATTGGGTTAATTCTAATATAAGGCGTCGTTTAACTACATTTTGAGTAATTATATCTTGCGCTTTTGTAACAGAGATAAGTGATATCATAATGGTAGTTAAATGATATTTTTATATATAAGTAACATTATAGTATTACAAATATACTAAAAATATATAAGTTTTAAAAGCTTAAAATAAGTAAAGCGCCGTCCTAAAAAAAGCGCCTCATGAAAATTCATGGGCGCCGGAATTAACATTTTATATAAACTAAAAATCAAAAAAAAGCTTCAATTAATGGATATAGCGAGCCACCGCGTATATGCTTTGCGTTAATCTTTTTTTACGATATACCCCATCCCCATCCCGATAACCTTCAGGATTGGTATTCCCTTCTACGGTGGTCACCCATTTTTCTTGCCAATCATCTACAAAACCCGCGTGCGCAATTCGCTTTTTATCGGCGAAGTAAATTCCAAATACATCTCCGGTACGAGGAGTTTTGGATTGATTGCCTTGTTGGCCTTTTTGCTGGTTGTCTTGTAGCCTACTTTGCCGCGGGGCTTGTCGGCGGCTTTGTAAAGTAGCCCGGCGAGCGTTCCCAAGCTCACTGTTTCTCCAAATCACTCGTGCAGTAGGAAATAAACTAGGCGACCAGGCGGTTTGGGGGTTGGGAATATTTGCTTGCCCATATACCCAACATATAAAAGCAGCACACCAGGGATGCCCCTTGCCTAAATTTACATAAGCCAAATATCTTTCTACGTGCAGGCCGGCATTGTTTCCTTGTTCTCGCACACCTACCTGCCTATCATAAATACTTTTAACCCGTTTAATTTTGGCGGCTGTTGCTTTGCTAATAGGAGCTTTTTTGATAGTTGCTTTGCTAATAGGAGTTTGGCGGGCGGCCGATGCCCCGTGTCCTCCTTTGATGGCTCTATTCGACGAAGTTCCCGATGCCCCGTGACCTCCCGAAGCCCCGTGTCCTCCCTGCGAGGAGTTATCGGAACTAGCTGAATTATTATTGTCTATTTGCTCGATCTCTGAACCTGGTTCGCGATAAGCTTCAGGCCTTACACGATAGCATGCAGGATAAAAATGAATGCATATAAAAGCAATACATAAAAGCCCAAGAAAAGTGTGATTTTTTGCCATACCAGTAATTGTTTGTAAACCGATTCTAAATGATATTTCGCAAATACAGCGAACAAAGGCCAGATATTGCGAATAAGCCACCAAGTACAAGCCTTAAAAAGTAGGAGAGTGAATATGCTCATCACCACCGCACTTAAGGCTCCCGGATCAATGGCTGCTGCGGTCGGATCAACTTGCCGAATTAAATAGGGAAAGCTGAAAAAGGCTGTGAGCCACACCGATAAAAAGCGAAACTCCTTGGGAACGCTCAAACCGGTAAAGAAAAGTTTTTTAATATATTCCATGATAATAACTTTATATTAATTAATAAATTGATTGTTGAGAGAGGTAACTGTGAGTTTTATGGTAAGTTAATTTGATTGGTAGAAATGAGGTAAATCAAGCCCCCGCCGGCAGGCGGGGGCAAGAGGTGATGCAGTTTATCCTATTTAATTTCTACTTCTCCAGCGTAAAAGCTATCTGAATGTTTTTTGCCGTTGAAGGAAGAAAAATAATAGTATAGGTGCAAAATATCACCCTTTTTACAGTTCATTAAATTAATGATAGTTTGGCCTTCAGCCCTCCATGCAGTTTTATAAAATATATTATGGTAATTGTTCATTGGTTCATAACAAATAATCGTTAATTGATCTGTACCCCTTTTATTTAAGGTTCTACTTTGATAGGGCCATGTAAAATGAAGTGCTTGATCCCCTAACAGGGTAATTTTACATGATGTAGCTTTAAGCCTACCAGATGAAAATTTAACATTGTTATAATCAATAGAAAAATAAGGGTAGTTTCCAATTAAGCCATATTTTAATAAATATTGAATCGCTAGATTCATGCCTTTTTGTACAGATTTCTTGCTGAGCTCGAAAGATGTATTAATATAAGGGAAACAGGGTTTTAAAAACTTGGTCACAAATTTAAACTTAGCCTGCTGAGCTATTTGAGCTTCAGAAAATTTTCTTTTGATTTTTTTTACTAAACGTGCCATAATTTGTTGATTAATTTATAAAAGAAATGGAGAGCTAGGCCTAGATCATTATCTGATGTTTACCGATCCAGCATACATACTTGGCGAGTACATTTTGCCATCACGGGAAGTGAAGAAGTAATAAACATGTACTGTTTGTCCGACCATAGAAGATTCCAATTCTATTTCTAACTCACCAGCGGAACGTAATACACCAGATGAGAAACTGTCAAAGTAATTTTCACTTGGGTCGTACAGTAACACCGTAATTTTATCATCTGCAAAAGCGTTGAACTCACTTGTTTTTGGTGACCAGGTTAATAAAACTTTGGCTGGATCTGCTCCGGCTGCTTGGCCTTTTGGCACGTTTAATCGACCATCCGAAAGTTTAACACTCGGAAAATCTATCTCATAGGTAGGATATGTGCCTATTACACTGTTCTTTAATAGCAACTGGATAGCACAATTAAAACCTGTTAATTTTTTCTTTCCTATTGAAGAGAAAGTCAGATGTAACAAACTCGCCAAAGATTTTAAAAAATTAAGCGCGATTTTAAATTTCGCTTGCTGCTCTAATTGAGCTTGTGTTGCAGGTTTACTACTTTTTTTAGGTAAACCTTTTATGTAGTCGATACCTTTCCAACTACTTCCAATTGTTGATCCGACTTTGCCGGAGTAGCCGCCATTGGCGCCTTTTCTAATAATTCCCATTTTTTTAAATTTTTAAGGGGTTAATAAATAAATGAATTAGTGGCTAGCTTTAACCGGTATATCTGCTTGCCGATTCAAACATGGGAAGACTTGAAAAAAAATTGAAAAAATGAATCAAATTGAGCTCAAAGTCTCAATATTTGAGACTGGAGTCTCAAATCATTCAAAAAAAGAGAGTAAAACATGCTTTTAGTGGGGCTTAATTTTTTATATGGAATCGTAAAAGATTCGTCTCAGATTCGCACAATCTTCGCAGATTCTATACCTATATACCGAACAACTACCGAAGGTTGTTTACCTATTTACCGAACAGAGGAGAACAAACTGCGAACAAGAGGAGAACAATAGGAGAACAAACTGCGAAGCAGAGGAGAAGCTTTCCCGAATCTGTTAGGAAGAAATTATAAATCTTACTTCAAAAATTTATTTCGGAGGCCTTCAACTTGGCTTTTATAGAAATAAGATTTATTGCCAATTTTAACATTGTGAAGTTCCCCTTTTGTTTTAAGTCTAAACATGGTGGCCCGGCTGATATTCAAGATAGCGCGCACATCAAATTCATCTATTAAATCTTCCAAACTTTCATAGGGATAGGGGTGATTATTGGAGGCCGTTTTTTTATGATCAAAATAATTAGACAATAAGGAATGGATATCTTGAAGCTGTTGGCTTAGCTTAAGATTCGCCGCTCGGAGTTCTTGAATGAGAAGTTGTGCCGATTGATTATCCATAACTTTTTAGTTGAGAATATTCAAATGTGCAGAACGATCAAAAAATAAGCGAAAAAACCCGTGAATAAATTATTCATATTCGTGAATAAATTATTCACGAGTATAAAATACTGCCTTAATGAGGTTAAAAAGACCATTTTTTGTGCTGTGCTAAATTATGTGCTAAAAAAGTATTTAAACGTTTATAAACGTTTAAATATGGAATTTTGACCCCCTTAAAATTTCTCTTCCGCATGTTTTAAGCTTAATTTTATAATGAATCAATGAGGTTTCTGGCTTATAATATTTAAGCTCAGGCAGGCCAGTGTAAGTCTGGTTTTATTTCGGAAACCTCCGTATGTTGATTCAGTGACCTGAGCTAATTTTAAATTTTTTTATTATGAATCAGCAATTAAAAGGAGGTGAAGCTTTGAGCTATCAAAGAGGAAAAGGCTGTGGGGAGGATTTTAATAATTTTCCTTTTATCGCAAGAGAGCCTAAAGTTAAAATTAAAAGTAATTTAAGGAGATTAAAAGTTTATTATAAACTTGGAATGTCTAATAAGGTTCCCGTAATTCTCTTACAAGGAGAATGGATAAGGAATTTAGGTTTCAATGTACATGACAAAATTGTAGTTTCCGGAGAAAACGGAAGACTAGAAGTAAAATTAGTAGAATAAGTAGAGAAGCACTGAAAAGTGCTTTTTTTGTATTGTTAATTTATAATTAATAACTTAGAATTTGATTGCATTTGATACACCTAACTTAGCATAAGAATGAAAAGATTTCATTTTGGAACCAATCTTAGGCAAATCAGATTAAGTCAAGAACTTAGTCAAGAGTATGTGGCCAACCGAATAGGTGTTTCTCAGCCTACTTATTCTCGCTGGGAGCAAGATGCTGAACCTGTCATTCAAATGGAGCAGTTGGAAGCTCTCGCCAAGTGTTTTAATGTGCCTTTAAATTTTTTGCTTACTGAAGATCGACCTAAACTTTATCGTGTGCAAGTTGGTAGGGCTAAACGAAACTATTTAAAAGAATCCGCTAAAGATAAACCCAGATGGTATTATTGGATTGTATTGGCAGCGGCCATCCTCTTCATAGGCTTTGCATTATACGAATTTTTAAAGGGCTTCCTCCATGCCCTTAGTCCAGATCATTAATCGGTATAAAAAGTGCATTCATTTCAAACAATTCTCCTATTTTAAGGTTGTACTTTTAATTAAACAATCTAAGTTTCATCCTTCCGTTTTTGCTCGATTCTATTTATTTTTAAATATTTGATTTAAAGTTGCTTATAAATTAACTTCTACTTATAGGCATTAAAGGCACATTATTTGCAAATTAAGGCAGAATTCGATTTAAGAATATCGGAAACCGGTTTTCCGGAAAATATAAATAGTGTAAAATTCATATATTTGACAAAATTTTAACCATATGCTTAAAAATATCTACCTACTCCTATTCGTGGCGCTAATTAGCTCATGTGGAGTTAAATACGAAACCGTTCCATACTTTACGGATTTACCAGCAGGAGAAGATGTAGAAGAAAATATAATGAATAAATCCGTCATCAAAATTCAAAAAGATGACATTTTGAGTATCATCGTTTCAAGCCCGAGTGCAGAAGCTAATGCTATATTTAATGCCGCTAACACCAATGCGGTTACCTCTGGTGGGCAGGCCAGCATAAATGGCTTTTTAGTCGACCACGAAGGGAAAGTAAATTTACCTTATGTAGGCCCTGTAAAAGTAGAAGGCTTAACCACCTCTGAAGCTAGAGTTTTAATTGAAAAAGCCGTTAATGAAGGGCAATATCTTAAAAATGCAGTAGTGAGTTTGCGTCTTGCGAACTTTAAGGTTTCAGTTTTAGGAGATGTTTTAAGACCAGGCGTATATCCCGTTCAGAATGAGAGAGTATCCATTTTAGATGCCTTAAGTTTAGCTGGTGACTTGAATATTACCGCTATGCGTGATAATGTATTATTAGTGCGCGAAAACGAAGGCAAACGTGAACAAATCAGAATTAATTTACAAAACAAAGATTTGTTTAACTCCCCTTATTTTTACCTTAAAACCAACGACGTAATTTACGTACAACCAGGAAAAAACAAATATGCTAGTGTAGATGCTAGTTATCGAAATACAAGTATCGTTTTATCTACAATTACAGTTGTAGTTTTAGCATTATCAAGACTTTTATAATAACATATGGAGAATTTTGAAGTTGAACAAGAAGAGAGTTCAATAAACTTACAAGAAGTACTGCACAAATATTTATATCATTGGCCAGTTTTTATTGTGAGTGTAATTTTACTAATGCTTGGGGCATATTTATACCTAAGATACACTCCAGATGTATATTCAGTTAATACTACTTTATTGATTAAGGATGATAAAAAAGGTGGATCTGGGATTGAAGGTGACTTATTAAGCGATCTAGATTTATTTGGTTCTTCTAAAGTTGTTGATAATGAAATAGAGATATTAAAATCAAAAACATTAATGACTCGGGTGGTAAATCGCTTGAGTTTAATGTTAAATTATGAAATCGAAGGACGCGTAATTAAAAATGATATTTATGTATCAAAACCTGTAAATATTTCCGTTGTTGAATTAGATAGTACATGGTATGGAAAAGTTTTAGACCTAAAATTTCCAAATACTGAAACCTATACATTAACTGACAAGAGTTCTGGGAAAGTTATTAAAGGAGTATTTAATAAACTTCAAAGAAATTCTTTAGGTATTTATAAAGTTGAGAAAAACAAAAACTTTGATGCATGGGTTAAGTCGAAAGACGAACCAATCCATGTTACGATTCGAGATCCTAAAAGTGTAGTATCTGAACACTTAAAAGCTTTAAATATTGCATTGGTAAATAAACAGTCATCTGTTCTAAATCTTACTTTAGAGAATACTGTAGCCGCTAGGGCAGTAGATGTATTAAACACTTTAGTTCAAATATATAATGAAGCTGCATTAGCAGATAAAAACCGGACTATTCAAAATACGATGGATTTTATCGATGTAAGGATAAAATTAATCAATGGGGAGTTAAAAGAAGAAGAAAAGAAGGTTGAAGACTTCAAGAGTTCTAGAGGAATTACTAATATGAGTAATGATGCTAATATGTTTTTGGAAAATGTAAAGGCAAATGATGCTCAGTTAAGTGAAATAAACTTAAAAATTTCAGTAATAGATGATATTAAACGATATGTTAATACGGAGGCTACCAGCGATAAATTACCAAGTACTTTAGGAATTAATGATCCTATTCTATCTGCACAAATTAATCAATTGGGAGAATTACAAGCGCAAAGAGATAAGCAATTAGCTACCACGGGAGCAAAAAATCCAATTGTTGAATCTTTGAAGTCTCAAATTGAAACAACAAAAGCGGGTATAAAGTCAGCCGTTGAAAATATGTCTTCTTCCTTGAATACCCAACGTAAAGGCTTATTAAGTAATGAAAGTAGGATTCAAGGAAATATTCGTCAAGTTCCTGGGCAAGAAAGACAATTAATCAGTTTAGAGCGTCAAAAATCCATTAAAGAAACCATTTATTTGTTTCTTTTACAGAAAAAAGAAGAGGCCCAATTATCTTATGCAGCTTCAGTAGCTAATACTAGAATTGTAGATCCGGCTCAAATAACAAAAATTCCAGTTAAGCCTAAAAGGTCCTTAATTTTATTAGGGAGTTTTGTAATTGGATTGTTATTGCCAGTAGGTTACGTGTTTATAAAAGCGGCCTTAAAAAACAAAGTTGAAGGCATTAGAGATATCACGAAGAACACTAATATCCCAATTCTAGGAGAAATAATTTTTGAAGATGGAAATTCGCCTATTGTAGTTCAAGAGAATAGTCGTAAAGGAATTGCCGAGCAATTTAGAGCAATTCGTACCAATATGGGCTATTTACATGGTAAAGGTGTAAATGGCCAAGGTAATGTTACCTTATTTACATCCAGTATGTCTGGGGAAGGAAAATCGTTTGTAGCTACAAATTTGGCAGCTGCTTTAGCTATTTCGGGAAAAAAAACAATTTTATTAGAACTTGACTTAAGAAAACCTAAAGTAAGCAAGTACCTTAATTTATCTAACAAAGTAGGTTTAAGTAACTTTCTTATCGGCCGAGCTTCATTAGAAGAAATTGTGCAAAGAACAAATATTCATAATAATTTATTTGTTATAAGTTCTGGCCCTATACCTCCAAATCCTTCAGAGTTATTATTACTAAATGAAATGGATCAATTAATGGCTAGTTTACGACAGCATTTCGATGAAATAATTATTGACTCGCCACCAATCGGTTTAGTAACTGATGCGCAAATTTTAGCTCGTTTAGCGGATGCTACTATTTATTTAGTAAGACAAGAAGTTACCTTCAAGCATCAAATCAAGAATTTAAATGAGCTGTATCTAAGCAAAAAAATGCCTAAGATGAATGTAATATTAAATGGGGTGCAATTTGGTCCTGGTTATGGTTATGGCTATGGCTACGGTTACGGCTATGGCTACGGCTATGGTTATTATTCAGACGATAATAAGCGAAGCAAGAAAAACAGTAAATCAATTATTAAAGATATTTTAAAAAGATTTTAATTAAACGATGAGCATAAATATAAACAATGCAAAGATAGCCGTAATAGGTTTAGGATATGTAGGTTTACCATTAGCTGCAGCCTTTGCTAAAAAATACCCAGTTTTAGGCTTTGATATTAACCAATCTAGAATAAATGCGCTCAATGCAGGGCATGATGCTACTTTAGAAGTTAGTAATGAAGAGTTAAAATCGGTTTTAACAACTTCTTTAGATCAAAATGGTCTCGTTTGTTCAAATCAATTAGATTTATTAAAATCTTGTAATGTTTTTATTGTCACCGTACCAACGCCAACAGATAAAAATAACAGGCCAAATTTAACCCCTCTTTATAAGGCCAGTGAAACTGTTGCAAGGGCTTTAAAAAATGGTGATGTGGTTATTTATGAATCAACTGTTTACCCTGGAGTTACGGAAGATGAATGTGTGCCAGTTTTAGAAGAAGTATCAGGTTTAAAATATAATGTTGATTTCTTTGCAGGTTATTCACCAGAACGCATTAACCCTGGGGATAAGGAGCATACCGTTACTAAAATTTTGAAAATTACCTCAGGTAGTAACCCTGAAATTGCTGAATTTGTAGATCAATTATATAAAAGTATTATTACTGCCGGAACCCATAAAGCCAGCAGTATTAAAGTAGCAGAAGCTGCAAAAGTTATTGAGAACTCGCAAAGAGATATTAATATTGCCTTTGTAAATGAGCTTGCAAAAATATTTAATCGTTTAGGAATCGATACTCACGAAGTCCTAGAAGCCGCTGGAACTAAATGGAATTTCTTAAAGTTTAAACCAGGTTTAGTGGGTGGACATTGTATAGGGGTAGATCCATATTATCTAGCGCAAAAAGCCCAAGAAGCCGGTTATCATCCAGAAATTATTTTAGCTGGTAGACGATTAAATGATGGCATGGGTGAATATATAGCACATGAGCTAGTAAAATTGATGGTGAAAAAAGAAATTGCTGTTAAAAATGCCAATATTCTGGTGTTGGGTATCACTTTTAAAGAGAATTGCCCAGATGTTAGAAATACAAAAGTTGTAGATATTTTAAATACTTTAAAAGACTATGATACCAATATTACGGTATTTGATCCATGGGCTAAAACGGAAGAATGCGAGCATGAATATGGATGGCCATGTGTAAATGAATTGGATGGTACACAAAAATATGATGCTGTTATTTTAACGGTAGCACATAAGGAGTTTGAAGGTTTAAATTTAGAAAAACTATGTAACTCAACTCGCGTAATCTATGATGTAAAAGGTATGCTTCCCAAGGAATTAATCGATGTAAGATTATAAATATAAAAGAATTTAAAATTATAAAATGAATAAACGAATTCTGATTACAGGAGGGGCAGGTTTTATTGGTTCAAATTTAACGGCACATTTTTTAGCTAAGGGTTATTTTGTGCGTGTGTTGGATAATTTTGCAACAGGGCATCGACATAATCTAGCGATGCATCAAGGAAATTCAAACTTTGAATTGATAGAAGGTGATATACGTGAGATGGGGGATTGTAATAAGGTGGTAAATGGTGTTGATTATGTTTTACATCAAGCTGCTTTAGGTTCAGTACCTCGT
>CAZQFF010000023.1:0-30498 GCA_964592575.1 uncultured Pedobacter sp. | reverse complement strand
TTGTATTCGAGTGGAAAGATAGAGAGTCTGAAGCTGAAGGTTGGGTAGTAATTAATTCTTTGAGAGGTGGAGCTGCGGGAGGTGGCACTAGAATGCGTAAGGGACTAGATAAAAGAGAAGTGGAGTCCTTAGCCAAAACGATGGAGGTTAAGTTTACCGTTTCAGGCCCTCCAATTGGTGGCGCAAAATCTGGAATTAATTTTGACCCTGCAGATCCTCGTAAAAAGGAAGTTTTAGAGCGTTGGTATAAAGCCGTTATGCCTTTGTTAAAAAGTTACTATGGAACAGGTGGGGATTTAAATATAGATGAAATACATGAGGTAATTCCAATTACCGAGGGATATGGATTGTGGCACCCACAAGAAGGGGTAATCAATGGTCACTATAATGCACGTGAAAACGAGCGTATTCACCAAATTGGGCAACTGCGTTATGGGGTGTCAAAAGTTTTAGAAGACCTTGCTTATACGCCAGATATTAAACGTAAATACAAAGTGGCCGATATGATCACTGGTTATGGTGTATCCGAGTCGATTGCTCATTTTTATAAAATTTGGGGAGGTGATTTAGTGGGTAAAAAAGCAATTATTCAAGGTTGGGGTAATGTAGCTGCGGCGGCAGGTTATTATTTAGCTAGTCAAGGCGTAAAGATTGTTGGTATAATTGATCGTGTTGGGGGTTTAATAAATCCAGCGGGTTTCTCGAAAGAGGAAATTAAGGATTTGTTTAATAATCGTGTTGGAAACACTTTGTCAGCTCCTAATATGTTGAGTTATGAAGAAGTGTATGCAAAAATTTGGAGTGTTGGAGCTCAAATTTTTGTGCCAGCAGCGGCTTCCCGCTTAGTGAAAAAAGAAGAAGTTGACGCGATGATTCAATCGGGACTAGAGGTGATTGCTTGTGGAGCAAATGTACCTTTTGCCGATAAAGAAATATTCTTTGGAGATATTATGGAGCATGCCGATAATCAAATTTCGGTTATTCCTGATTTTATTGCTAACTGTGGTATGGCTAGAGTTTTTGCTTATCTCATGGAAAAAAATATTGAAATGAGCGATGACGCCATCTTTAGAGATGCCTCTGAAGTTATCTACAAAGCTTTAGAGCATGTGTACAAGACATCTTCAGCTAAAACTAAAGTTTCTTCTACGGCCTTTGAAATTGCATTAAAGCAATTAATATAATTTGATAAATACCGTCAATGTATAAATTGGCGGTATTTATTTTAATTCTCCTAAAACGGTGATTCCACCTTTTACAACTTGATTAAGCTCTAAATTGATTTTTGTGCCCAAGGGTAAAAATAAGTCAACTCGAGAACCAAACTTAATAAAACCAAACTCTTGGTTTTGTTCTACTTGATCTCCTTCTTTAACATACCATACAATTCGACGCGCTAAGGCTCCTGCGATTTGTCTAAATAGAATTGGGCTACCATTCTGATGTTCTACAACAACTGTCGTTCTCTCGTTCTCTGTGCTGGATTTAGGATTCCAAGCCGCTAGATATTTTCCAGGATGGTATTTAAAAAATTTTACCACGCCAGAAACGGGGTTACGATTGATATGTACATTTACTGGGGACATAAATATCGATACCTGTAAACGTTGGTCTTTAAAATATTCGCCCTCATAAGTTTCTTCAATAACTACGACTTTGCCATCAGCTGGACAAATAATCAAGTTTTGACCTTGCGTAAAAGTTCTTTTAGGGTTTCTGAAAAACTGTAAAATGGTTATAAATAGAAAGGCTGAAAATATATAAACGATCCAGCGTAACCAGGTTAGATCTTGAAATTTATAATCAACAAAAGCGTTTAGTACAAAAATGAATAAAACACTTAATGCAATACTGGTATATCCTTCTTTATGTATAGTCATGTGGGGTTCTTTAATTTGGCAAAATTGGTAAAAAAATGTCAGAATCTTAATTAAATTTTAAATGGCTCTATAGATATCAACTAAATTACGTCCGTAACCATTGTAATCTAAGCCGTAGCCTACGACAAACTCATTGCTAATCTCAAAACCTATATAGTCAATCTCTGGGATTTGTACTCGAACAGCTTTGGGTTTGTATAATAAGGCGCAGGTTTTTAAGGAAGCGGGTTCTTGAGCTTGAATTTTTTCAACCAAGTATTTTAAAGTTTGTCCACTATCCACAATGTCCTCTATTAAGAGTATATCTCTTCCTTTGAGGCTTTTGCTTAAGCCGATAAGTTCTTTAATCTCCCCAGTGCTTTGATCACCAGTATAAGAGGAGACTTGAATAAAGCGTAGCTCGCAAGCTAAATTGACCTCTTTGATTAAATCCGCCATAAACATGAAGCTGCCACTTAAAACGCCGATCAGAATGGGTTTCTTGCCTTCGTAATCTAGGGAAATTTGGAGGCCTAAGAGCGCATTTCTGCGATTGATAGTTTCATTTTCTAAGAATAAGTCAAATAGCTTACCTTCTATTTCGATATGTTTCATAGCTTTAGATTCAAGGGGTTTTGATTGATGACCTCGGGTTCAATATCTTCATCTGTCGTGTTGGTATCAATTTGAACAGAATCTGGAAGAAGTAACATACGAAGGTTTTCTCGGATACGGACTTGATGAAAGCCATAAGAACTACTGTCGGCGGCAATTTTACCCCTTCTAGCCATCGTGTTACCGATGAAATTAAAATAGTTTTGTAAATAGGGCTTTAAATGTCCATCGCTTTGGAATTTGAAAAGTGCTATTTTTGGTCGAGGAACAATATTGGCTAAAAATATACCTTCTCCTACGCTTAGTTCGCTTGGACTTTTACCAAAGTAGTAATGAGAAGCCTCCCCAATTCCATAAATGTTATTCCCCATCTCAATGATGTTGAAATACACTTCTAGCATGCGGTTTTTGCTTACAATGCCATTATTTTCGATGAGCCATACAATTAAAATTTCTTCTAGCTTTCTGGAAATGGTTTTATTCCGGTTTAAGAATACATTTTTAACAAGCTGCATGGATATGGTACTACCGCCACGTTTAAATCTTTTTTCTTTAAAGTTTACAGCTATAGAGTTTCGGATAGACTGTTCAACGAAGCCTTTATGACTAAAAAAAGAGGGATCTTCGGAAGTTAATATCGCTTGTTTAAAGTTTTCAGAAACTTGATCTAGTGGGGTAAAGTTGGGGTTAGCTGGGCCTACCACAATATTTCGCATGGGTTTCCCATACTCATAAGGCGTATAAATAAAGTCGCTGTTTATTTTGGATAAATCGGTTTTCCCCCATTGATTTATTTTAAATTGACGTGGGCTTATTCGAGATTCAAAGTGAAGGCTATCTGGTTCCCGACTATCTAGTTTAAAGCTGAGATTGTATTGAATTTCGCCAGCAACACGCATGCCGTCCATGGAATCAAAAAGACCTTCAGGGAATGCTTCTACTAAGTCTTGAGCTTTTTGCTTGTCAACAGCTAGTTTTAACTCATAAATTTTATATGGACGTATCGTGTATTTGATATAAGGCTTAAGTACTGCGTTTTTAATAAATACTTGAGTTTCTTCCCCTAAAGCTATAAAGTCGTCTCCGACTATTACTTGTGCTTCGATTTTAGAATTTTTAATGAAGATATCATTTTGTGCAATTCTTTCTTGATTTAACTTGAGGTTTTCAATAGCCCAAGCGCCTAACATTTCAAAGTTCCCTTTTCTAAAGTAAGCATCTTTTAATTCTGTTTTTACTTTCTGGAAACTGATTTGGGTTTTATATTTTTCTTGTAAATATTTTGGAAGCTCTACGTCTTGACGTTTAGCTGTCCATTCTAAAGAAAGATGTTTGCGATTGGGATTAAGCTTACCTGTAATATTCCAAGTGGCAAAATTAGAGTCAACCTGTATTTCTGCGTTTAAATTTCCACTTTGAATTTCCGATAATGCGGTGTAAAAGCTCATTTGCTTTTGATGGTTTATGATCAGTTCAACACTAAAGTTCTGAACCCTCATATCATTTGGAATTTTATACAGGATTTCATTCAAGAGGTTATCTGCAATTTCTGAAAAAGCTGTTTTTTGATTGGAATCGTCACGGTTAGTTTGGGGTTTTCGTTTAAAAATAAAGTCCAAATTAGATAGACTATCATTTTTTACGACTTGAAATTGCCCGTCTTTTAGGATGATTTCCGAGAGCTTGATATTCCCGAATAACATCGGGAAAATGCTTACCGATACACGGATTTCGGATAAGCTTAAAAGCGTGTCTCTTTGTTCAGGGACTACACTTAAGTTTTGTAAATAAACGGTGTTTAAGCCTGAAAATCCAGATTTTTTTACCTGAATATCAACTTGGTATTCGGTTTTTGCCTTTGAAATTACCTTGGTCAAGACTTTTTGAAAAAAGGATTCACGCAAGGCAAAGACTATTATACCTAAGCCTAAAAGCACGACTAAAAAGATGCTTCCTGTCCAGATGGCGATACGATGGACTTTCTTGTTGCTTATAAATTTTTGAATACCTGCTTTCATTTTTCGATTTCGCCGATAAAATTACAATAAAAAGGCATAAGTATGAATTTAATATAAGGGCCTTTTGTTAAATTTGAACTATGGAAATTACGGCAGAAAATATTCTCAAAGCGCTAAGTCATGTTGAGGATCCCGATCTAAAAAAAGATTTGGTTACTTTAAATATGATTAAAGACTTGCAAATAGCAGGAAATAAGGTAAGCTTTACTTTAGAGTTAACGACTCCTGCTTGTCCAATGAAAGATATGTTGACTAATGCTTGTCTTAACGCGGTTAAGCATTTTGTTAATCCGAATTTGGAGGTTGATATTAAAGCAACGTCTAAGGTAATGAAGCCTATGGATATTTCAGGTTTAGCGGGAATAAAGAATATTATTTTAGTGAGTTCTGGAAAGGGAGGCGTTGGAAAATCTACTATAGCGAGTAATTTAGCTATCGCTATGGCACAAAAAGGGGCTTCAGTTGGTTTGATTGATGCGGATATTTACGGCCCTTCTATCCCTACTTTATTTGATTTAGTTTATGCTAAGCCCTCTGCGAAAGAAGGCGAGCAGGGCAAGACATTAATTGAGCCTATTGAAAAACATGGCATTAAAATATTATCCTTGGGATTTTTTGCTGATCCGGAGCAAGCCTTGCCATGGAGAGGACCAATGGCTTCAAATGCGATCAAGCAACTGTTCAATGATGCGGATTGGGGTGAATTAGACTATTTGTTTGTGGACATGCCGCCTGGAACAGGGGATATTCATATTACGATAAGCCAAAGTTTTCCGATTACCGGAGCTTTGATTATTACAACTCCTCAAAAATTGGCGGTGGCTGATACGACAAAAGGTTTAAATATGTTTACGATGCCTGGTATTGATATTCCCGTGTTAGGCGTAATTGAGAACATGGCTTATTTCGTAGCTAAAGAGCTGCCGGATCATAAATATTATATTTTTGGACGAGATGGAGGACAGGAATTGGCTGCTAAAAATAAGGTTCCTTTTTTAGGTGAAATTCCTATTATTCAATCTATTGCAGATTCAGGGGATACTGGAATTCCTTTAGTTTGGAATGCTTCTGATAAGCGGGAAATGTTATTTGATGAATTGGTTGGTAAGATTGCGCAACAGGTTTCGATTAGAAATAGTCAGGTCTAAACTCCTAAAAATTTATTATCTTTAGATTTTGAATAATTGAAAATGAATTTAAGAGAACAAGTTGAGCAAGCATTAGAAACGATTAGGCCTTATCTGATTGCAGATGGGGGTAATGTAGCTATTGAAGAAATTACAGAAGATAAAGTGGTTCGGTTGAGATTGTTGGGTAATTGCAGTTCTTGTAAAATGAGTTTTATGACCATGAAAGCAGGAATTGAACAAGCTATTTTGAAAGCTGTACCTGAAATTAAAGCCGTTGAGTCGGTAGATGTTGCCGTTTAAAAGAACAGAGTTTCTTTAACAAAATTTAACGCTTTTCCATACAGATTAGCTTTACTTTTGGAGGATGAAGTATATATTAATTCTAGTTTTGTGTCTTACTACAGGCTTTGCATTTTCTCAAGAGAAGGTGTCGAAGAGTGATTTAGTGCAGTTTTCTGGTATTATTACAGATACGGATAGTAATCAGGTAGTGCCTTACGTTTCGATAAAGAACAGAACTACCGGGCAAATGTATGCGGCTAATTATCAAGGTTATTTTTCTTTTGTTGTGCGACCTGGAGATGCAATCGTATTTACCGCTATTGGTTTTTATGAACAAGAAGTAAATATTCCGATGGAAGTAGTGGATCATAAATACACCCTCATGTTAAAAATGAAGCCAGAAGTAGTGTATTTAAAGGCTGTTAGAATTTATCCTTGGGCTACCGTTGAGGAGTTTAATAAAGAGTTTTTGGCTATGCAGGTAGCCGACGATAATTTAGCTTTAGCTCAAAAGAATTTGTCGAAACGAAGTATTCAAAATTTGGTGCTCACCTTACCACGTAATTCCAGTGAAATCAGTAATAGCAATTATCGCTATAATTTTGATCTTATGGTGAATGCCAATATGCGTCAAACAAATCCATTATTAAATCCTTTTGCTTGGGGCAGGCTGATGCAACAAATTATGAACGGGGATAAATCCCGAGCCGAAAAATAATCGATTATCTTTTCTTATTCAATTTAGGGAAGCGCATTTTATAGTCCGTTTGTACACGTCCTTTTGTAATAGCGTCTAATCTTCCTTTGATTAATTGTTTGCGTAATAGACTCAGCTTATCCGTAAAGAGTTTGCCTTCAATATGATCGTATTCGTGTTGAATAACGCGTGCGGTGAATCCATCATATTCCTCTTCTATTAAATTCCAATTCTCATCGTAATAACGAATTAGAACTTTGGGTTTACGCATAACATCTTCACGAATATCAGGAATGCTTAAACAACCTTCGTTGAATGCCCAAGGTTCACCACTTTCTTCTAATATTTGGGCGTTGATGAATACTTTTTTGAATGGAGGTTCGTCCTCGTCAGCTCGAGTGTCAACCACGAATAATCGAATGGGTAAACCGATTTGAGGTGCTGCCAACCCTACTCCATTAGCATGGTACATGGTATCAAACATATCCTCAATTAATCCCTTTAGGTTAGGATAACTGGAGTCGATATCTGTACATACTTTTTTTAGAACTGGGTCTCCGTAGGCAACAATTGGTAATTTCATACTGCAAAAATAAGAATAATTTATAGAAATTAGACGCAGGCATTATTCTGCTGAGGGGATGAAGCTCAAGGAACTCAGTTGAATTGGACTTAGCATTTCCCGACTAATTTCATTCATTTGATTTGGCTTTACCGCATTTATTTTTTCAAATACTTTTGGTAAAGAGTCTATATAATTAAAATCTAATAGGCTTTTAGCTAAGGATATAATCAGACCTATTCTGTTTTCCTCGGCTAAAGCGATATGTCCAATTAGACGTTGTTTAATCTTATTTAGTTTAATCTCTGTCCAATCAGTTTGTTGTACCTTATTTAATTCTTTTTGTATTAATTGTTTGGCTTTAGCTAGTTTTTCTTCATCAGTCCCCAAGTAAATACTAAATATACCCGTATCACTTAAAGCCGTATAATTGGATTCTATTGTATAAGCGATACCATGCTTTTCTCGAATTTCTAAATTCAATAATGAACTCATGCCACCGGCCCCGATGTAATGATTTAAAAGCATTAAACCTGTTTTGAGTGGGTGATGAAAGGAGTAAGCCTTTGCGCCTAAAATATAATGTGCTTGATTAATGGGTTTATAAACTTCAATATGCTCTGCGCTTACTTTTGTAGGGCTTTCTCTTTTAAAACTATTGGTATTTGCAGTAATTTCTGAGAAGTATTTTTCAGCAATACGTTTTACTTTTGGCCAATTATAATCACCTAACACAGCAAACACCATTTGGTCGGTGCAATAATGTTGCTCTATAAAGTTTAGGACGTCTTGTCGTGTGATTTGAGCAACGGTCTCCGTTTTGCCTAAAATATTCCTTCCTAATGGATGAGTTTTGAAAACGAGATCTTCAAAATCGTCGTTAATAGATTCTTCAGGTTGGTCTTCATAAGAAGCAATTTCATCTAGGATTACACTTTTTTCTTTGAGGAGTTCATCTTCTGGAAAAACAGAGTGAAAAATAATATCTTGGAAAAGTTCGGTGCTTCGGTCAAGATAAGGGTTTAAAAAAGAAGCATGGATGCAAGTGCACTCTTTGGTTGTATAGGCATTTAAATCTGCGCCAACACTTTCTAATCGATTTAGAATTTGATAGGTGTTTCTTTTTTGCGTGCGCTTAAAAATTAAGTGCTCAATAAAATGAGCTAAGCCCATTTTGTCATCGGCCTCGTCACGGGAACCCGCGTTAATTAAAAAGCAGGAATGACTTACTTGTGCCTTCGCAGGTACAAATAAAATACGAATTCCATTGGACAAGGTATGTATGTAGTGTTCCATTAATTTTGCAAAGATAAAGGAATTGTAGCCGAATTGTTGACTTTAATATTTGGAAACTGTCATTTTGACAAGATTATTAGATTGGAACAAAGCTTGATAGATTATTTCCTATAAAATTTATTCATATGATTGCTGAAAAAGGAAATATATCAATTCACACGGAAAACATTTTCCCGATTATCAAGAAGTTTTTATACTCTGATAATGAAATCTTTTTAAGAGAATTAGTTTCAAACGCTGTTGACGCGGTTCAAAAAATTAAGCGCTTAGCTGCTTTAGGCCAATTTAATGGTGAATTAGGGGAGCCTTTGGTGCAGGTAGTGTTGAACAAAGAGGCGAAAACGATTACCATTTCTGACAATGGAATTGGTATGACCGCTGAAGAGATTAAGAAATATATTAATCAAGTTGCTTTTTCAGGAGCTAGTGAGTTTGTAGAAAAGTTCAAAGACGCTAAAGATGCCAATGAAATTATTGGAAAGTTTGGTTTGGGCTTTTATTCCGCTTTTATGGTAGCAGATTTAGTTGAAATTCAAACTTTATCTTACCAAGATGGGGCTGAGGCAGCCAGATGGACTTGTGACGGTAGTACTAGCTTTGAAATAGAAGCGGGTAGCCGAAAGAACCGAGGCACAGACATTATTTTACATGTTAACGAAGATTCGTCAGAGTTCTTGAATGAGTTTAAGATTCAAGAGATTTTGGATAAATACGCTAAGTTTTTGCCAGTTCCGATTCAGTTTGGCACTAAAACAACGCAGGAAGAGGATGGTCAAGACGAGGAAGGAAAACCTAAATTTAAAGACGTAGAAGTTCCTAATATTGTAAATACAACGAGTCCGATTTGGGCAAAATCACCAACAGATTTAAAGGATCAAGATTATCTTGATTTTTATAAAGAGTTGTATCCGTTTTCGGAAGATCCATTATTCTGGATTCATTTAAATGTGGATTATCCTTTTAATTTAACGGGTGTTTTATATTTCCCAAAATTGAAAGAGGATTTTGATTTGCAAAGAAATAAGATCAAATTGTTTAGCCGTCAGGTGTTCATTACCGACGAGGTAAAGGAAATTGTGCCAGAGTTTTTGATGCTCTTACATGGGGTAATTGATTCACCAGACATACCATTAAATGTATCTAGAAGTTTCTTGCAGGCGGATGGGAATGTAAAGAAAATTAACACCTACATCACGAAGAAAGTAGCGGATAAATTAGCTGAATTATTTAAGTCGGATCGCGAGGCTTATCAAGAGAAATGGCAAGATATTGGGCTTTTTGTGAAATATGGAATGATCAGCGAAGAAAAATTCTATGAAAAAGCAAAGGATTTTTGTTTACTAAACAGTGTGGATGGATCAAAGCATACTTTTGAGGAGTATAAAAATAAGGTAAGCGCTTTACAAACCGATAAAAATGGTAAAGTGGTTTATTTATACAGCACGGATGCGGATAAGCAAGATGGGTTTATTCAAGCAGCCCAACAAAAAGGCTATGATGTGTTGAAATTGGATAGTCCAATTGATAGTCATTTTGTGAGCGCGATGGAATATAAACTAGAAAACACGGTATGGAAACGCGTTGATGCTTCGGTAGTTAATGCTTTAATTGAAAAAGATGAAGCATTAGAATCGGTGCTTAATGAAGATCAGATTAAAGAAGTGAAGGCGGTGTTTGAGTCGTCTATTCAAAAAGAAGGATATGCGGTTGAGGTGGTTTCTTTACATCCTGAAGATGCTCCTGTAACGATTACAATGGATGAGTTCACGCGTCGAATGAAAGATATGGCTAAAATGGGTGGAGGAATGAGTTTTTATGGCAACCTACCTGATAGTTATAAAGTGTCTATCAATGGGAATCATAAATTGGTAAATAAGCTGTTAAAAGCCGAAGGAGAAGTTCGTAATCAAATGGCAAAACAAGCTTTTGATCTAGCTTTATTGTCTCAAGGTTTATTGAGTGGCGCAGAATTAACGGCCTTCGTTAAACGAAGCGTAGAGTTAATATAATTAATCTTAGTGTTAATATACGATCTAGCCTCTTTTTCCATTTGGAAAAAGAGGCTTTTGTTTTATTTGAGCTCATAGCCATCAATTCAGAAGAAATATTAGTAATTTCGAATATTTTAAGAATTAATTGTAGCGTTTAAGTGTTTGAACTCGTATTAGCGTAAATAAGTTCTTGTACTTTTGCAAATTTTGTTAGTAGAACGAGATAAATTATGAAAGCACACTGGAAAGGTATTGTGGGTCTTCTGGTTATGATTCTTTTTATGAGCGCATGCTCTAAAAAGGAAGATAATGTGATTTCCAATTTATCGGGTTTGAGTATCGTAAATGCATCGCCTAGTTTCGAACTATTAGATGTTTATGTAGATCAAACCAAGGTGACAGATATGACGGATTTTACTTTTGGAAGTAAAATAGATTATTTGTCGGCTTATTCTGGCACTAGATTAATTACTTTGACTAAAAAGGGCTCTAATCAGCCTTTGCGCCAACAGTCATTTATTCTAGCGCCTCAATTTGGCTATACCTTGTTCGTTATTGGTAAACTATCTGAAGTGGATATGATGATGTTACCAGATAACCTAACAAAACCAGAAAAAGGCATGGCATCTGTTCGGTTTGCCAATTTAAGTCCGGATTCTGAACCCTTAACTCTGTCAGTTGCTGGCGGCTTAGATTATTTGATTACGAATATTGCGTATAAAAATTATTCTAGTCCGATGTTGATTAAAGCAAATGATTTCGTTGAATTTCAAATTAGAAGTCATCGAACTGGGGGATTGGTTTTGAGTTTAGCAGGATTGAGATTGGAAGAAGGAAAGATTTATACTATTTATGTTAAAGGATTAATGGACGCAACGGATAATACAAAAATTAGTTCGGCCATTTATACGCATAAGTAAGAGTCTTTTTGGATTGTTTGCTTAAAATTAACCTAACCGAAGGTCATATTTTTATGATTTACAGAACCATTTAAACGGGCTATATATGCTTCAATTTGAGGAAATTATAGCCGGTTGTGCACAGCAGAAGGATAAGAGCAAAGAAAGCTTGTATAAGGCTTACTATGGCTATATTATGGCTGTTGTATTGCGTTATGTAAAAGAAAGAGACGATGCTGAGGAGTTGGTAAACGATGTGTTTATTAAAGTTTTTGGAGCGATACATCAATTTGTTTTGCCCGCAGATAAAGAACACCAACTTCGCGCGTTTAAGGCTTGGGTGGCTAAGATTACTTCTAGAACAGCAATAGACTTTTTAAGAGCTAAAAAGGATTTTGTTTCGATGGAAGATGTCCCCGCAAACGAAGAGCCAGTTTCAGAAGTGAATGTAGTTGAAGCTCTCCAAGTAAAGGATATTTTAAAGCTGCTAGACAGCTTGCCTGAAATGCAAAGAGTGATTTTTAATTTATATGAAATAGAGGGTTATTCTCACGATGAGATAGCTAAAACATTGAATATCCCAGAGAGTTCGAGCCGAGTTTATTTAACTCGAGCTAAGAATAAACTAAGGGCAATGTATTTAAGTAGAATAGAAAATACTTATGCGACCTATGGAACATAAGAAAAAGGAAAACATAGAACTCATAGAGCACATTCAGGAGACGCTTTCGAATTATTCAGAAGCGTATAAGCCTGGGGCATGGGAAAACTTCAAGAAAAGAGAAGTTAAGCCGGCCGGCTTGGAGCTTCCTATTTGGAGGTGGGCCTCTGTAGCTGCGGCTGTAGTTGTATGTTTGTCTGTATTTTTATTGCTTTCTAAAAAGACCGTGGAAAAATCAGTATCTACCGTGTCTAATGCTGTAGCTAAATCTGCTGCTGACCCTTCGCCTATAAATTCTCCGGCTCCAACTTTAAAAAAGCTGAGTGCAGAGAAATTAACCATAACTTCAGAAATTAATGTAGATAAGGAAGAAGAAATTTTGCTCGCTTCAGAAGCACCTTTAACAGAGAAATCGCAAGCAGCAGCAGTAGTTGAACAAAGTTTGAATGAAGCTGTTGCACAAGTTGTTCCTGAAGAAAAAGTAGAGATTAAGCCAGAATCCGTACAGAAGGCTGTGTTGGATGAATCTAAAATGGATCCTATTTCAAAACCAAAACGTTTAAAGGTTTTCAATAACAATAGATGGGCTTTAGGTTTTATGATTGCCCCTTCTTTGAGTCAAAACGCTAATGACCTTAATTTAGGTTATGGTTTAAGCGTAAGCTATACTTTGTCGAAAAAGTTGTCCATTAATTCAGGATTAGCTTTTAATAAAATGAATGCTTCTAAAAACTTACCAACTAATTTAGGTGCATCTTCTATTGTTATTAGTAACAATAAAAAGTTAGCTGTAATTAGTGAAGAGGTTAGTGGGATTGATATTCCTATTGAATTGAAATATCAGTTTAGTCCTAAAATTTATGCGAATTTTGGTTTATCTGGCTTTGCTGTTATAAATCAACAAAGAAGCAATACCTTTATACAAGATGTAGTAGTTAATCGTCCGAATACGTCTTTGCCTAATGGTAGCGGTTCGCCTGTCTTAGGAGGTCCTTCTCCAATTAATTTATCCGATCCTTCGGGTCCACAAGGTCAGTTTGCCAATGCTTTTATTATGCGTCAACGCGTGACGGAGCGAGTTTCTTCTCAAGCCTTGGATAATATTAACTTCCTAGGGTTCTATAATTTCTCGATAGGTTATACCCACAGAATTTATAAACAAAATACGATTGCAATTGAACCTTTCTTTAAACTTCCTGTTCGTGAAGTAACGCAAGACAATTTGAGAATGGTGGGTACCGGGGTGCGTATCAAAGTGGGCTTCTAATTTAATCTCCACCAATATTGAAAGATCTTCAACAATTTATCAAAAAGAATGTAGGGAATATAATTTTTCTAATTTTATTCCTAGTTGTAATGTTTGTGCCTTCGGTTAAAGCTACGCTGATTCAGGGTTTAATGCAAGTGGGTATTATGAAACCGAATGTTGATCAGGAACTGGTTATTGGGCATTCAAATGATTCTTTGCGAAATGATTTGCCAGCTGTGGAATTGACGGCTCCTGATTATTTTCAAGTATATCTACCTCAGCAAAAAGGAAAAGTTGTGTTTATTAATTTTTGGGCTACTTGGTGTCCACCCTGCTTAGCTGAAATGCCGTCATTAAATAAGCTGTATAATCAGTTTAAGGATCGAAAAGATCTTGTTTTTTTATTTGTTGATGCCGATGCCAATTTTGACAAGTCCACGGCTTATTTAAATAAGAAGCAATATAATTTGCCTGTTTATAAGGCAAATCAAAATTTTCCTAGTCAGTTATATGATGGCTCATTGCCCACTACGCTAGTTTTCAATAAGTCTGGAAAATTAGTTTATAAAGGAATTGGTGCAGCAAATTATGCGGATAAAAAGTTTGTGCAATTTATGCACAAATTGCTGCAAGAATAGTATATTTTGCCCTAATTTAATTAGGGATTTTATAAGTAGTACGCGTGGTTATATTATTTTTTGTTCTAACCAATATCATGCTTTCTTTGGTAAGCTCAACAATTTCTAATAAATCTCCGTTATCTTTTTGAATTTGTGATAAATCCTGAATTAAAGCATAATTACCATAGTCGATTATTTGGGGGTCGCCAGGGAACTTAACCGGACCTTCATCATCCCACCAAACTAAATCAGGTTTATAAAAGGATAAATTATCTTCCTGTAATGGGGTTAATTGATTAGTTACATCAACCCATCCATTTCCATCTTGTCTTTCTATTTTTGTTGTTAACCAACCTTTAGGATTGGTCAATAGGATTAATTTTTTTTGCTCATCTTTAGTTTCTTTTGCACAAGAACTAAAGCCAAGAACTGAAGCCAATAAGAATAGTCGAATTAAAATTTTCATATTTTAGCGTAATAAAACATAAAAATAGAATAATTAATGAATTACCGCAAAACATATTATTGCATACTTTGGACTTTCATTTTTTTCTGCAGCTTTTCAAAGGTATCGGCACAAGAAAAAGAATCCAACTCTTTGAAATGGATTCGTTTAGAAGAGTTGCCTAAATTGCCCTTTCAAGGTCAATTGCAGGTAGATGCTGAGCGTTTAGGTGTTGGGCGTTTGCCTATTTCTCAGAAGGATAGCTTTAGGGCGGCTGTATGGAATTTAGCGCAACATACTGCAGGACTTTATTTGGAGTTTAAAACGAATGCTTCAAAGTTGAACTTTAGTTATAAAACTACAGGAGCTTTACAAATGCCACACATGCCTGCAACAGGGGTTAGTGGATTAGATTTATATAGAAAGAGACCTGGCCTATCATGGGAGTGGGTTCCCGCCAAATATGCCTTTAGAGACACGATAAGCTATCAATATGAAAAGCTGGTTCATGAAGAAGAAACTATTTATAGATTGTACTTGCCATTGTTAATGGGCTTAAATTTTTGCATATTGGTATAGCAGAAGGAAAGACATTAACTTTTATTCAACCTAGCCGTCAAAAGGGACCAATTGTGGTCTATGGGACTTCTATTGCGCAAGGAGGTTGCGCTTCTAGACCTGGTTTAGCCTGGCCATCAATCCTAGGTAGATCTTTAAATCAAGAGGTGATTAATTTAGGCTTTTCAGGTAATGGGCGTTTAGAGGCTCCTATTATTAAATTAATGATTAGACAACAGCCTTCAGTTTATATTTTAGACTGCTTGCCAAATATGGGTTCTGCGACCTTATTTCCAGATAACACTTTAGTAGAGACGATAAAGAATGCAGTTAAACAAATAAGAACTAAAGATAAATCAGCCCCTATTATTTTATCTCATCATAGCGGGGCTCGGGTAGCTCAAGTATATCAAATTGATAAAGATCTGGAGTTTAGTCGAACGAGTGATTTACTCGATATTGCCTATAAACAATTAAGGGCATTAAAAATTCCACAGCTCTATTTAATGACCAGCAAGGAAATTGGATTGGATTTAGAATCGACAGTTGATGGGGCTCATCCAAATGATTTAGGCATGAAAAAGCACGCTCAGGCCTATGAAAAATTGATAAAAAAAATGAGGCAAAATTAATTTTGCCTCATTTAAAATGGGATTAATTATTTTATACTGCTACCTGGAGCAATCGGATCTTTAACTTCTACAAATCGGAGTTCTCCATGCTCGTCTTCAGCCATCAGAATCATGCCTTGAGATTCGATTCCTTTGATGTTTCGAGGAGCCAAATTGGCTACGATACTTACTTGTTGTCCTATGATTTCTTCAGGGCTAAAATGTTCAGCAATTCCGGAAACCACTGTTCTTTGATCAATTCCGGTGTCTAGGGTTATTTTGAGGAGCTTCTTGGTTTTTTCTACTTTCTCTGCCGCAATAATTTTGGCTACTCTTAAATCAAGACTGGTAAAGGTGTCGAAATCAATATTGGGCTTCATCTCGGCAACAGTGGCTTGCGTTTGATTACTTTCTTTTGTTGCTAATAATTTATCAATTTGTTGTTGAATTTCGGTGTCCTCTATTTTGCTAAATAATAAATCAGCCTCAGCAATTTGATGATCGGCAACTAATAAATCAGTTTTTCCACTATTCTCCCAAGTTAAACCACCTAAGTTTAACATTTGAGCCAGTTTTATGGCAGTAAATGGCAGGAATGGCTCAATTAATATTTGCAAATTAGCTGCAATTTGTAAGCCTATGTTTAATATGGTTTTTACACGTTCTGGTTCGGTTTTAATTAGTTTCCAAGGCTCAGTATCGGCTAGGTATTTATTGCCTAATCTGGCTACGTTCATAACCTCACTGAGGGCTTCTCTAAATCGGTAGTTCTCTATCGACTGACTAATTTTTGCAGGGGCTGCAGCTAGTTCTTCACAAACTTCGATATCATAAGTCGATAATTCACCCAAGGCAGGAACTCTACCATCGTAATACTTTTGAGTTAATACAATTACACGGTTAATGAAGTTCCCAAAAATAGCTACTAATTCGTTGTTGTTTCTGTTTTGAAAATCTTTCCAAGTAAAATCGTTGTCCTTGGTTTCAGGTGCAGTTGCGGTTAGAACATAGCGAAGGATGTCTTGTTTACCCTTAAAATCTTCTAAATACTCATTTAACCATACCGCCCAGTTTTTAGAAGTTGATATTTTCTGTCCTTCTAAGTTTAAAAATTCATTAGCAGGGACGTTGTCAGCTAATATATAGTCGCCGTGAGCCATTAACATAGCAGGAAAAATGATGCAGTGGAACACAATATTATCTTTTCCAATAAAGTGCACAAGCTTACTGGTATCATCTTTCCAATAACTTTCCCAATTTCCTTCTATGTCTTGTTGAGGATTGATATAATACTCATCCGCCATAGGATTCCATACCCCTAGTTTAGCATAATTAAACAGTTCTTTTGTCGCCGAAATATAGCCAATCGGGGCATCAAACCAAACATATAAAACTTTCCCATCAGCACCTTGTACAGGTACTTTTACACCCCAGTCTAAATCTCTAGTCATAGCTCGAGGCTGTAAGCCAGAATTTAACCAGCTTTGGCACTGGCCATATACATTTGGTCTCCACTCTTTATGGCTTTCAATATAAGTTCTTAATTGAGTTTCGTATTTATCTAGAGGTAAAAACCAGTTTTTAGTTTTTTTACGTACGGGCACTTCGCCTGATAAGGTTGATTTTGGATTAATTAAATCAGTAGCATTTAATGTGCTTCCACAGCTCTCACATTGATCCCCATAAGCATTTTCATTAGCGCATTTAGGGCAAGTGCCTGTAATATAGCGATCCGCTAAAAAGCTTTGCGCTTTTTCATCATAATATTGCTCTGTAACTTCTTCGGTGAATACACCTTTTTTATATAGATTTTCAAAGAAATTCTCTGCAGTTTGATGATGAGTTAATGAAGAAGTACGGTGGTAAATATCAAAGGAGATTCCAAACTCTTGAAAAGAATCGCCAATAATTTTATGATATTTATCTACAACCTGTTGTGGTGTAATACCTTCTTTTTTAGCTTTTAGGGTAATAGGTACTCCATTTTCATCTGATCCGCAGATAAATTTTACGTCCTTTTTATTTGATCTTAAATATCTTACATAGATATCAGCCGGAAGATAAACTCCAGCTAAATGTCCTATATGTACAGGGCCGTTTGTATAAGGTAATGCTGCCGTTACCGTATATCTTTTTATTTTCTCGTTATCCAAAACTATTTTTTTTATTTTGCAAAGATATTGATTTTAAAGATGATAAAACAGCCACCTTTTCTAAAAATCGGAGATAAAATTGCTTTAGTTTGTCCAGCGAAAAAGCTCCCTAAAACCGTAGATTATGCCATTCAAGTATTAGAGTCCTGGGGTTTGGAGGTCGTTCTTGGGAAGAGCTTTTATGGAGATTTTCATCAGTTTGCAGGAACAGATGAATTGCGTTGTATGGATTTGCAGCAACAGTTGGATGACCCTAAAATAAAGGCCGTTATTGCGGCTAGAGGTGGTTATGGTACGATAAGAATTATAGATCAATTAAATTTTGAAACCTTTGTGCAACAACCAAAATGGTTGATTGGTTTTAGTGATATCACCGTCTTACTATCTCATGTATATGCGGTTTATGGAATTTCGAGTATTCATGGGCAAATGCCTTATACCTTTGAAGATAGCACAGCGGAAGCGCTTGAAGGATTAAGGAAGGTGTTGTTTGGAGAGTCTTTAAGCATTACTTATCAAAGCAACTTTAGCAATCGTCCAGGAGAAGTTGAAGGGACTTTAATTGGGGGTAATTTAGCTTTGCTTTTAGCTGTTGAAGGATCTGTTTCGGAAATGGATTATACGGATAAAATTTTATTCATTGAAGATGTTGGGGAATATGAATATGCTGTGGACAGAATGCTTAGAACGTTAAAGAGAAAAGGAAAATTGAAGAATTTAAAAGCTTTGATTGTGGGGGCTTTTAATGGGGTTGATCCCGAAGCTATACCTTTTGGCCAAAGTTTTGAAGAAGTTGTGCAAGAATTGGTTAAGGAATATAATTATCCGGTTTGCTATAATTTCCCGACAGGTCATATTGAGGATAATAGAACCATGGTAATCGGAAGACAAGTTTCGTTAAAGGTCTTAGAAAAAGAAGTTTATTTTAGCTATAAAGATTAAAAAGTTTCACTATCAGGGGGAATTCCATAATCTTTGAACTCAATACCATCACCCTTTTTCTTTTTTCCGTCTTTTTTGAAAAAGTTTTTAATCGTATTCACTAAACCTGTGATATTTTCTGCATCTATTGACTTTCCAATACTGCCAGAAACTAGTGCGCCTAAGGTTTTGGTAACTAATCCTGAACCTCTAAAAAGTGTACTATTTAATAGCAAGGGAACCACAATTGACATGATTTTACCACTAATATTTAGTTGTTCATCAACTTTAAGCAGGCCCTTAGGTGTTACCAGTTTTTTTATGATATTGCTTATAGTAAAATTGTCAATTAATTTTCTTCCTGATATAGCCAGGTCTTTCTCTTGCTCTTTATAGACTACTTTCAATCGGTATATTTCAAGTTCTAATTCAGCCAGTGAAGTGATTTTTTTTGGATTACTCATCGTCTTTGTCTTCTAGTTTTTGGAAATACTTTCTAATGAACAAATTGACTAGTGTAGGCTCGATATATTTAGTTTTGGTGAAATATACGATGAGCGCTAAAACAAAGTACAGTAGCGCTATAAGACCAAATCCCTGCGTGTAGGATCCAAATAAAGATGAAAGGAATAAACCAAGGGTGATAGTCCCAAAAAGAAAGGCTAAAATGAAACAAATTAACACGACTCCATTGGAAATCAGATCGGCAAATATTTTAGACCCTTTAGCAATAGCAGAAAGGCGTGCATGTTCTACTCGAGTATCGATGTAGCTTTTTGCATCTACAAATATTTCTTCTATTCCTTTATCTTTATTTTCTTCCATAATCATTACAGAATTTTAAATATGTTCTACTTCTGAAGAATATTCATCTTCTACGTCGCGGATTTTATTTTTAATACCCGTTACTACTTTATCCTTTAAACTAGCTAAACCACTAATTTCATCGGCTGCGCGATCTTTAATAGCATCTCCTAGATCTTTTAAGGATTGACTTAGTTTATCTCTAGTTTCACTACCTTTATCTGGTGCGAAAAGTAAACCTAATGCTGCTCCTGCAGCTAAACCTGCTAATAAAGCAATGACTACTTTTGAATTATCGTTCATAATAAAAAGATTTAAGATTTAACAAAATCAGTAAAATTTACTAATTATTTTCTATAAATATAACTTTTTGACACGCTATTAAGTTTTATTTTTTTTAAATAAAAAGGCGAGCCTTGATTGTTAAAGGGTAGAAATTCGTTATTATTCCAAATTAATAGCTTTCATTTTGTTATAGAGCGTTTTGCGATCTATATTCAAAATTTTAGCGGCTTTGGTTTTATTGAAGTTTACTTCTCTTAAAACAATTAAGATGGTTTCGTATTCGGCTTCTAGTGCGGCGTTTTTAAGATCTCGAGATTTAGTTACTTGACCGATGTTTTTTTCTACAGCAGTTTCAATGGCTGTGGCCATAGCGTAAGTAGAAATTTCTAATGGCAAAGCTTTTAATTGAATTTCATCTCCTTCAGTAAGTAAAGTAGCTCGGCGAATAACGTTTTTTAGCTCACGCACATTTCCTGGCCAATTATAGGTAAGGAAACAATTTTCTACTTCTTCTGAAAAGCCTGTTATATTTCTATTGAGTTCTGCATTAGCCAACGTTAAAAAAGTTTGGGCATAGATTAAAATATCGCGGCCACGTTTATGTAAGGGAGGGAGGTGTATAGTAAACTCGTTGAATCTATGATATAAATCTTCTCTAAACCTTCCTTTTTGAATAGCATCTAATAAATTTTCATTGGTTGCAACGATTATGCGTACATCTAATTCAATTTCCTTCGTACTTCCAATTCGTTTAATTTTTCTTTCTTGTACGGTACGTAATAAGGCAGCTTGAATATCATAAGATAAGTTGCCTACTTCATCTAAGAAAAGTGTACCGCCATTGGCCATTTCAAAATGACCTATTTTAGTAAATAAGGCGCCCGTGAAAGATCCCTTCTCATGTCCAAAAAACTCACTCCCTGCCAATTCTTTGGTTAAGGAACCGCAGTCCATAGCAACAAATGGTTTGTTTTTTCTTGGACTATTCAAGTGAATAGTTTTGGCCACAGATTCCTTTCCTGTACCGCTATCTCCTGTAATGATGACACTGTAAGACGTAGGTGCCACCAACATAATCTGTTTGATGATCTCTTTGGATGCGGGGCTTTGACCAATTACAAACTCATCTACTTCGATAAATTGCTTTTGGTTTTTCTCTTTCTTTTCCGTGGAGTTTTCGGTAAGGCTAGACTCTTGGTTTAAGGCTTGTTGAGTTTCAATAGCCTTGTTAATGGTATTTAAAATTTCATCAGGATATAAAGGCTTAGTGATATAATCATATGCCCCAAGCTTAATAAGTTCTACGGCTATTTTAATATCAGAGTATCCTGTAATAATAATTACCCCAGTTTTAGGATAATTTTCTTTGATTTTTATTAGAATATCTTTCCCATCCGTATCTTCTAATCGATAATCGCATAATACTAAATCAAAACTTTGTTTACTTAGAAGCTCAAAAGCAGAGTTACCACTGGTAGCCGTTTCTACTTCAAAGTTGTTTCTAGTTAAGAATTTTGATAAAAGTAATCCAATATTTACCTCATCATCAACGATTAGGATTTTTTTCATCGATTTAGATTTTAGGAACGAATTGCGTTTTTATTTTTTCTAAATATAGTACAAAAAACAATAGTGGGCAAAAAGTTCCACAGTTTTTTTATTCGCCTTTAAAATTTGCCTTACGTTTTTCCATAAAGGCGCTTACCCCTTCTTTAAAGTCTTCGGTTTGAAAGCAGTTTCCAAATCCGTTAATTTCTTCTTGGTATCCGTCTAATTTTGGATTATAAGCAGCGTTAATGGTAACAATAGCTTCTTTAATGGCTAGAGGTGCTCTTTGATTAATTTTGTTAAGTAATTCTTCAGCTTTACTTAAAAGTTCTTCGGGTTGATAAACGGAGTTTACTAAACCTATTTGTAAAGCTCTTTCTGCATTAATCATATCTGCGCTACAAATCATTTCAAAAGCCAATCCCTTACCAACAGCTTGCGCCAACCTTTGTGTTCCTCCATATCCTGGAATTAAACCTAAAGTTACTTCAGGCAAACCTAATTTAGCTTGAGTGGAAGCCATTCTAATGTGACAAGCTAAGGCTAACTCCAATCCTCCTCCTAAAGCAAAGCCATTAATAGCAGCTAGGTATGGCTTAGGGGCATTTTCTATTGCATTAAACACTAATTCATGCCCTTTGCGTGATAAATCTTCCGCACCATTTTTGTCTAAGCCAGAAAATTCTGAAATGTCAGCTCCAGCCACAAAAGCTTTTTCGCCAGCTCCAGTTAGTAAAACAGCTCTGATTTGTGGATCTTGATTAATCTTTTTAATTAATTCGCCCAACTCAGAAATGGTTTCCTCGTTTAAAGCGTTTAGCTTAGAGGGTCTGTTTATGGTGATAAAGCCAATGGATTGGCGAACTTCAAATAATAGGTTTTGATATGACATGTTCCGATAAATTAAAATGAGCGATTTTCTTCAACCCATTGGTTTATGTATTGTACAATTGAACTCATCGTGGTGCCAGGAGCAAAGAGCTCACCTACACCCATATTTTTAAGTTCCGCGCGATCATGATCAGGGATAATGCCTCCTCCGGTTAAGAGCACATCGTCCATGCCTTTTTCTTTCATTAAAGCTATGATTTTAGGAAACACCGTCATGTGTGCACCAGAGAGAATAGAAATTCCAATAGCATCCACATCTTCCTGAAGAGCCGCATTTACGACCATCTCTGGAGTTTGACGAAGCCCTGTATAAATAACTTCCATTCCTGCATCTCTAAGCGATGTGGCGATTACTTTAGCCCCCCTATCATGTCCGTCTAGGCCAACTTTGGCCACTAATACTCGAATTGGACGATTTAATTTTTGATTCATATGAAAAGAAATTGAGGTAAATTTAAAATAAAATGATGGGTTTATGAAGGATTTCCTATAAACAAAGGATTAATGCCCTTAAATTCTTACCTTTGGCTAAATACTTTTATAATATGATGAGCGAAGAAAAATCATTGAATTTTATTGAAGAGAGAATAGAAAATGATTTAAAAAGTGGGAAATACCAACAACTGATAACTCGTTTTCCTCCAGAGCCTAATGGTTATTTACATATTGGGCATGCAAAAGCTATTTGTTTGAATTTTGGCTTGACACAGAAGTACGGAGGCTATACAAACTTAAGATTTGACGATACGAATCCAGTTACAGAAAAAACAGAATATGTAAATAGTCAGCAAGAAGATATTCAGTGGTTAGGTTTTTCTTGGAAAAACGAACTATATGCTTCGGACTATTTTGATCAATTATATGAATTTGCAGTTAAGCTAATTAAAAAGGGCTTAGCTTATGTGGACCATAGTACCGCTGAAGAAATCGCTGCTCAAAAAGGTACCCCAACAGAGCCCGGAATAGCTAATGCTTATAGAAATCGCACTATTGAGGAAAACTTAGCGCTTTTTGAAGATATGAAAGCGGGTAAATTTGAAGATGGAGCTTGCACATTGAGAGCGAAAATTGATTTGGCTAGTCCAAATATGCTCATGAGAGATCCGATTATTTACCGAATTAAACATACCCCGCATCACCGCACAGGAAATACTTGGTGTATTTATCCGATGTATGATTTTGCACATGGGCAAAGTGATAGTATTGAAAACATTACCCATTCTATTTGTACCTTGGAATATGTGCCTCATAGAGAGTTATATGATTGGTTCATTGAGCAATTGGAGATTTATCCTTCCAAACAATATGAATTTGCCCGATTAAACCTGACCTACACTGTAATGAGTAAAAGAAAATTGTTGCAGTTAGTTAATGAAAATTATGTTTCAGGATGGGATGATCCGCGTATGCCAACTATTAGTGGATTGCGCAGAAGGGGCTATACGCCGGCGAGTATCCGTGAGTTTTGTGATAGAATAGGAATTGCCAAGCGAGAGAATTTAATTGAATTAAGCTTATTAGAATTCTGTATCCGTGAGGATTTGAATAAAAATGCAAATCGCGTGATGGCGGTTTTAGATCCGATTAAATTAACGATTGAAAATTATGAGGATGACAAAACGGAAATTCTAATCGGAGAAAATAATCCTGAGGCAGAAGATAAAGGCGGTACCCGTGAAATTCCATTCAGTAAAGAGCTTTGGATCGAAGCGGAGGATTTTATGGAAGAACCCGCTAAAAAATGGTTTAGATTAGCTCCTGGTGCTATGGTAAGATTAAAGCATGCTTACATAGTAGAATGTGTGGATTATAAAAAAGATGAAAGCGGTAAAGTTATTGAAGTGATTTGTCGCTATATCCCTAACTCAAAAAGTGGTGCTGATCAAAGTGGAATTCACGTGAAAGGGACTATTCATTGGGTTAGTGCAGCTCATGCTAAACAAGCGGAGGTTAGATTATATGACCGATTATTTTCGGTAGAATCCCCAGATGCAGAAGAAGGAGACTTTAAAGATTATTTAAATCCAGAAAGCATGAAGGTAATTGAAAACGCCTATATAGAGCCTTATTTAATGGAAGTTAAATCGCATAAAGCCTATCAGTTTATTCGTAAAGGTTATTTCTGTGTAGACAAGGATTCAACGGCTGAAAAGCTCGTTTTCAATAGAACGGTTGGGCTAAAGGATTCTTGGAAGCCTGCGGCTAGTAAATAATAAAAAAGGAGGTTAATTAACCTCCTTTTTTATTATTTATATTTTGAAATCAAATTATATAAAATAGCTTTATCTCTTTCGGTGAAGGTTTTGTTGTCCGCATCTTCCTTTACAAAGTGAATTTTAAAAGCATTGATAGCATTCTCTAAATTGGCCGTATTGTAGCCAATTAAGCGTAAAGCTAAAACGGGGTCGAAGTTCTCTGGCGCGGGTTCTAAATTTTCATCATACCAAAAGCCATAACCATTTTTAGCTAAAGTTTCCCAAGGAAAGTTTTTAGGGTCATTTTTACGACCAGGTGCATAATCTGCATGCCCTATAAAGTTGGCTGTTGGAATAGCATACTTTTTCTTTAAGCTAGAAAGTACGCTTAACAAACTTTTTATTTGAGCATCCGTCCAGGGGTCAGTTGTTCCATTATTATCCATTTCGATGCCAATTGAGCAAGAATTCATGTCGGTTATTGATCCCCATTTACCTACCCCAGCATGTTGCGCTCTTAAATAATCATTTACCATTTGATAAACTTTTCCATCACGACCAATTACATAATGCGAGCTAGTTGCTGGTCTTTTCAGCGTGAAAGTTCGAAGAGTTTGAGCGGTGGAATCTTGCGCCGTATGGTGAATCATCACGTAATTGGCTTTACGCATACTCATGTTTACCGTTCCCACAAAACCCATAGGACTGTCTAAAGAATCTATATTTTGGTCTTTTGGAGGCATAGAGACAATGTTTTTCGCAAAGTCTTTGGCCATTCTTTTATATTCTTTGTCTGAGGCAGCGTATTTATAAGGCTTACAGGCTAAAATCTGCAAGCTTGCCAAAGCAATAAGGCTAAAACGTAGTAGGCTAATTTTTTTGATCATAATTTTTTGTTATTTATTATCTCATGACACGATGAGCACTATTTTTTTACTAATTTAGTGTATTAATCTTAAAATAAGGCTGAGCCTAATTAATTTGTAGTTTATGTTGAAAAATAGAAAAAAAATAATCCTAATAGCTGGATTGCTTATGAGTATGGGAATGGTTGGGTGTAAGCAAAACGAAACCCAAAAGGCTGAAAAAATTGAGACCGATTCTTTAGAGGCTTATGTGGACGAGCGTATAAAAATATATGAGAAGGTTAAGTTAAGCACTAATTTAAATTCTTTAAGTCCTAACGAGCGTAAAATGTTACCTCTATTAATTGAGGCAGCAACTATCATGGATGAATTGTTTTGGAAACAAGCATATCCGCAAAGAGATAGTTTGTTAAATACAATTAAACATGAAAACACGAGAGAGTTTTTAAAAATTAACTATGGTCCTTGGGACAGACTGAATGGTGATAAGCCTTTTGTAACGGGTTTGGGCCCAAAGCCTTTAACGGCTAGCTTTTATCCTTTTGATATGACTAAAGAAGAACTAGAAAGTTCTGATGTCAAAGATAAATATGGCTTGTATTCGGTTATTAAGCGTCAAAACGGCAAACTGGTTTCCGTTCCTTATCATGTAGAATATGCAACGGAGCTTTTAAAAGCTAGCAATTTATTAAAAGAAGCAGCAGCTTTAGCGGAGGATCCAGGTTTAAAAAAATATTTAAATCTAAGAGCAGAGGCTTTAGTGACGGATAAATATGAAGCCAGTGATTTTGCCTGGTTGGACATGAAGAATAATGGTTTAGACATTATTATTGGTCCGATTGAAAACTATGAAGATAAATTGTTCAATGCACGTGCGGCATTTGAGGCCTATGTATTAGTGAAAGATAAAGAGTGGAGCAAGCGCTTGGCTAAATATGTAGCGATGTTACCTGCTTTACAAAAAGGATTACCTGTAGATGCTGCTTATAAAAAAGAGGTTCCAGGAACAGACTCAGAATTAAATGCATATGATGTAGTTTATTATGCTGGAGATTGTAATTCAGGTTCTAAAACTATCGCGGTAAATCTGCCTAACGACGAGGTTATCCAACAAAAGAAAGGGACTAGAAGATCCCAATTAAAGAATGCGATGAAGGCTAAATTCGATAAGATATTAGTGCCTATTTCAAAAGAGCTTATTGCTGCGGATCAACAACAATATATAAACTTTGATTCTTTCTTCGCTAATGTTATGTTTCATGAAGTGGCGCATGGCCTAGGGATAAAAAATACGATTAAAGGAAAAGGAACAGTAAGAGCCGCTTTACAAGAACAATATTCTTGGTTAGAAGAAGGTAAGGCAGACGTTTTGGGACTTTACATGGTAACCAGCATGGTTAAATCAGGTGACTTAGAAGGGGATTTAAAATCATTTTATACCACTTATATGGCGGGTATATTACGCTCGGTTAGATTTGGCGCTTCCAGTGCGCATGGTAAAGCCAATATGCAATGCTTTAATTATTTTAAGGAAAAAGGTGCTTTCCAAAGATCTCCTGAAGGCGTTTATAGTGTAAACTTTGAAAAGTTTGAATCCGCTATGAATGATTTGAGCAAATATATATTAACCTTACAAGGAAATGGAGACAAGACTGCTGTGGCAAAAGCCCAACAAGAAAGAGGTATTATTACAGCAGAGCTTCAAAAAGATTTGGATCGTTTAGGCGCCAAAGGTATTCCCGTTGATATTGTATTTGAACAAGGGGTAGATGTTTTAGGGATGAAATAAAAAATGGGGCTTTAAAGCCCCATTTTTTATGATATAAATTAGTTTAATTGTGCTAAAGCATTGGAGATTCGAATCTTGCTTTCCGCTTTACCTAACATTTTCAAAATATCAAATACGCCTGGGCCAAACTTCCCGCCCACCAAAAATATACGCATAGGCAGCATAACATCTCCAGGCTTTAAACCCTGTTGAGCCGCTAATTCTTTAAAGGTATTTTCTAGGCTAAGCGCATCTTGCTCTAGGTCTAAATTGTTCATCAAGTCTTTGAAGAATTGCGACTTTTCAGCTGTCCATTTAGGTTTTATAGCTTCCAGATCCAATTGTTGTGGTGCTTGGAAGAAATAAGCAGCCTGTGCATTAAAGTCTGAAATCAAAGTACAGCGGTCTTTTATTAAATCCATAACCTTAAAACCATATGCACGGTCCTGTGTGTTAAAGTTTAAGCTTTTAGATACGATTTCCCAGAGCTTCTTGGAGTCGTAGTTTTTAATCCACTCCTGGTTGAACCATTTGGCTTTTTCAAAATCAAATTTAGCTCCAGCCTTACTAATACGATTTAAACTAAAAGCTTGCTCTAATTCAGCAAGACTAAATATTTCTTGATCCGTGCCGTCATTCCAGCCTAACATAGCTAGCATATTTACAAAAGCTTCTGGTAAAAAACCAAGTTCTTTGAAGCCTTTGGTTAAATCTCCGGTCTTAGGATCGGTCCAGTTTTGTGCATAAACAGGGAAACCTAAACGGTCTCCGTCTCTTTTACTTAATTTACCATTTCCATCTGGCTTTAAGATTAAAGGTAAATGTGCCCATTGAGGCATGTCTTCTGCCCAACCTAAATATTCCCAAAGTAAAATATGTATAGGTGATGAAGGCAGCCATTCTTCGCCTCTAAAAGCATGCGTAATCTCCATTGCTTTATCGTCCACTACCACGGCTAAATGATAGGTGGGCATACCATCGGCTTTCAATAAAACTTTGTCGTCCACTAAATTCGTTTCAAAGCTAACATGACCTCTGATAATATCTTGAAAACTCACGGTTTCATCTTCAGGCATTAAAATTCTAATCACGTACGGTGCTCCTGAATCGAGTAAATCCTTAACTTCTTGAGCAGATAACGTTAAAGAGTTGCGCATTTGCATACGCGTGCTGTTTCCATATTGGAAATTTGGGAACTCTTTTCTTTTGGCTTCTAATTCTTCAGGAGTATCAAAAGCATAATAAGCATTTCCTTGTTCAACTAATTGTAAGGCAAATTGCTTATAACTAGCTTTTCTTTCGCTTTGTCGATATGGACCAAAGGCACCAGGGTTTTCGGGAGACTCATCTGGTACGATATTACACCATTTTAAACAATCTAAAATATATTCTTCTGCTCCGGGTACGAAACGGGTTTGATCCGTATCTTCAATACGAAGAACAAATTTACCGCCCTGTTTTTTTGCAAATAAATAATTAAAAAGTGCAGTTCTTACACCACCTAAATGTAAACCTCCTGTTGGGCTAGGCGCAAACCTCACCCTTACCGTTTTTTCCATATCTTAAAGTTCCTTATGCTAGTTTTTTTTGACTAGATTAATGCAAAGATATATTTTTTAGCTGTTACAGATTCTGTTAAATTTATTGAAGTCAAATTTGTAATTTGCCATGACGCTATGAACCCCTATCAAAAAAAGAGATATTGGAAGTTTTTCCTCCTCATATTCGCCGTTGTTATTGGAACGGCTTCCATTTTCTATTCTAATTCTTTTGTGAAAAAAATGGAAAGAGAAGAGGCGGCTCAATTTCAATTATGGGTGAAAGTAGCCGAGCAAAGGATGAAATTTTATGATAATGATTTGTTTACACCCGTGTTTGAAATCATTAAAAAGAATAATAAAATGGACGTAATTGTAACCAAAACGGATGGTAGCATTTATGTTTGGGACGGCTTGGATACCAATAAAACGTTTTACAATATGGGAAATGATAAGGAATACGACTCCCTGTATTTTGAAAAACAGTTGGCGCGCATGAAAAAGCAACACAAGCCTGAGCCGATGAACGTGAACGATATGCAATTGCTAGCCTACTATAAAGATTCCTTTATTTTAACACAGTTGAGGTTTTTCCCATATATACAATTGGGTGTTGTCGCTTTATTTATTTTGGCTGCCTATGTTGCCTTTAGTCAAGCTCGAAAAGCAGAGCAAGATCAAGTTTGGGTGGGCTTAGCCAAAGAAACAGCGCATCAATTGGGTACGCCCATATCTAGTTTAATGGCCTGGACGGAGTTAATTAAAACACGTTATCAAGCAGAGGATGATCCCCTGCTGGCCGAAATGGAAAATGATATACACCGTTTGGAGCTTATAACCGACCGCTTTTCTAAAATAGGCTCTAAGCCCATGTTAGAAGATCATAATGTATATGCCGTAGTAAATAATTACGTTAATTATTTCAAGATAAGAACGTCTGAAAAGATTAAGTTTAAAATTGAAGGGGATACGCAAGTTAGAGCGATGCTTTCTGTTCCCTTATTTGACTGGGTAATCGAAAACCTATTGAAAAATGCAGTAAATTCTATTGAAAATGAAGGTACAATTAGAATTAATATTATAGAAAATATCGCTAAAGAAGAGGTTTTAATTGATGTAATCGATACGGGGAAAGGAATTTCCAGCTCTAAATTCGATACGATATTTCAGCCTGGCTATACCACACGAAAACGTGGATGGGGTTTAGGTTTATCCTTAACCAAAAGGATCATAGAAAATTATCATCAAGGTAAAATATTTGTAAAGGAGTCGGAAATTGGAAAAGGCTCCACATTTAGAATTATATTAAAAAGTAGCTTAACATATGAACCAACAATTACCACATAAATTTCCAGCTTGGGCTGAAAAGTATATCGCTTTGGTTAAAGGCAATGCCCTGCAGGAAATGGAAAATCAACTTCAAGATTTCCCTAATTTTATTAATAACTGGATTGAAAAAGCGGACTTTGCTTATGCACCGGGAAAATGGACAATCCGACAATTAACTAGCCATATCTTAGATACAGAAAGAATATTAATGTATAGATTACTTTGTATTGCCCGTGGAGATAAGCAGTCTTTACCAGGCTTTGATGAAAATTTATATGTGGCCAATACGCTGTCTAATACGAGAAGTTTGTTTGAAATGAGTGAGGAGTTTAGAAGCTTGAGAAAGTCGAATCTGCTATGCATAGGAGCCTTAACAGATGAGGAGTTAGATCGAGTGGGAACGGCCAATCAGTTAGAGATTTCTGCCAGAGACTTAGTTTATATATTAGTAGGACATATTAATCATCATCAGAACGTTATAACGGAGAGGTATTCATGATTTGGAAGAAGGAACCGAATATAGATGCCTTAAACGCTATGCCTAAAAACCATATTGGTGGAACTTTAGGGATTGTGTTTACGGCTTATGGGGAGGATTACTTAGAGGGTTCGATGCCTGTGGACGATAGAACTCGTCAACCTTTTGGTATTTTACATGGTGGCGCATCGGTTGTATTGGCAGAAACCTTGGGCAGTATGGCCTCGGT
>CAZQFF010000022.1:0-30970 GCA_964592575.1 uncultured Pedobacter sp. | reverse complement strand
TACGACCTCCACATCCCAAATGTGGCGCGATACCGGGCTACGCTACACCCCGATTAAGGTATCACCTTTATTTCCTTTTTCTAAAGGAATGCAAAGATATATAATTTAAGCTAACATTTCAAATAGTTTCTCAGGCAATTTCTATATTTTTTTTATTTTAACTAATTAAGGATTTGACTATCAACAATATTATTTTTATTTTTTGACATACCCATGCTACTTTATTCCTTAGGTTTTTTAATCTTTGTTTAAGCAAAAAATCTAAGTCATGAAATCTATTTTAAGTTTAGTCCTATTTTTAAGCTTCTCCACATTAGCTATGGCTCAATTTCCAGTTGTTATGCAGTTGGACAAAGTAAAAACACCAGCGGAGCTTGACTCTATCCGTCGAGCTAAAAACATCAAACCCTTATCTGCTGCCACATTTGAAAAGAAAATTAAAGCTAGTTCTCAACTTATTGATGTACGTAATCAAGAAGAATTTAATAAGTCACATATACCCTATGCTCAGAATTTCGACTTTGAAGGTCCAAATTTTGTACAATTAAGTAAAAATCTTAAAAAGTCAAAACCAGTTTATTTGTATTGTCGCACTGGAAAACGTAGTGCTAAAGCTGCGCATATATTAGACAGCCTTGGCTTCAAAAAGATCTACACCTTGCAAGAAGGTATTCTTAAATATACTGGAAAAACAGTCTCTAAAGCTAATTAATTAAAATCTAATATAGGGTTATCCAGAATAGGTAATTTCGCAAATTTAATAACATCGACACTAGGACAACCAAACTCCATAATCACTTTACCTAAAATTAAATAACAACCAGCACCTCTAAAAGGATATTTAGGCTGATTTTTAGGAAAATGAACGGTATCGAAGAAAGTTCCTTCAACATCAAGAAAGGTTCCAAACCACATCTTCTCGTTATTTTTAGTACGTACGGGCTTTTCAGTAACATACAAACCGACCATTTTCACAAATTTTCCTGCATGCGAAGCGAGATCATTAGCCATAACATCTCCTCTGTAAGTAGTTTTAAGCAGATCAAAGAAGCTTAAACTTAAAGGATAACCCAATAGCTCCAATTCATGGTAAGCGTCTTCTAAAGGTGTATTAATAAGCTTAGGCAAAGAAAAACTTTTAACCTCCACTTCAAACAAGGTTGATTCTTTTTTAGGTTTCAATTTGTTACCTAACCACATATGAAGCTCCCAAAGCAACTCCTTCTTACTTTTACCTGTAAAACGGAGCGCTCCGACCCTAATTAAAATAGTAGCTTGCTCTAAACCTAAGCCACATCGCTTTAACAAATCTTCAAGATCTAAAAAAGAACCATTAGCCAGACGTTCCTGAGGAATACCCTCTATAAACTTTTGCTCCAAACCTTCCACCCCAATAAACCCAAGATAAACTTCATCTCCTGCGATACAAACTTCTGCTCGACTGTGATTAACACAGGGTAAATATACCTTTGCGCCTATTTTTTTCAATTCATACACATATAACCAACGCCGATAAAAACCTCCATAATTATTCAATACCGCCACCATAAATTCCATTGGAAAATACGTTTTAAGATATAAGCTTTGATAGCTCTCCACGGCAAAACTAGCCGAATGTGCCTTAGAAAAACTATAACCCGCAAAACTCGCTACCTGGCGCCAAACCTCCTTTGTAACTTCTGTTGGCCTACCCAAAGCAGCAGCCCCCGCATGAAACTTCTCCACGAGTTTATCAAATTCAGTTCTAGATCTATATTTACCACTCATACCTCTACGCAAAACATCAGCATCTGAACCATCCATACCCGCGTAGTGAATACATATCTTAATTACATCTTCTTGATAAACCATCACCCCATAAGTTTCTTTAAGTTTTTCTTCCATTACAGAATGTAAGTATTTAACTTCATTAGGGTTATGAAAATTATATATATAAGCTTTCATCATTCCTGATTGCGCTACTCCAGGGCGAATTATAGAACTAGCAGCCACCAATGTAAGATAATCAGCGCAGCCCAATTTGACTAAAAGTTGCCGCATAGCTGGAGACTCTATATAAAAACAACCTATAGTTCGGCCTAAACTAAGATTTTCATTAAGCTTAGGATTAACCATAAAGGATTTCACTTGATGTATATCCAAACGCTGTCCCTTATTTTGAAAAACAAGCTCTACAGCTTCTTTTATATGTCCTATACCTCTCTGCGACAAGATATCATATTTATCATAACCTATTTCCTCCGCCTCGTACATATCCCATTGCACAGTAGGCATGCCCTTAGGCGGCATATCTAAGCCCGTATAATAACAAATAGGCTCTTCTGAAATCAATACACCTCCCGCATGTATACTGCGCTGATTAGGCATATCCCGCATCAGCTCATAAATAGCCATTATTTTCTTAAACGTAATATTATCCCTATACGCTGCATCTCGAGTAGGATCTGTATAGGCATCTATCTCTGTCTTTGGCAAACCCATTACCTTTCCGATTTCACGAATCACGGAGCGATCCTTAAATGTGGTCATTGTACCTAATAAAGCCGTATAATCACGCCCATATCGCTTAAAAATATAATCCTGCACATCTTCACGTTGATCCCAAGAGTAATCAATATCAAAGTCAGGAGGACTACTCCGCTGCGGATTTAAAAAACGCTCAAAGTATAAATCTAAGCTTAAAGGATCTACATCCGTAATTCGCAAACAATAAGCTACCGTACTGTTTGCCCCAGAACCTCGCCCTACATGGTAATACCCTTGCCCCATAGAATATCGAATAATATCCCAAGTAATCAGAAAATAAGCCGCAAAGTCTAAGTTAAAAATCACCTGAAGTTCATCTTGAATTTTCTTTTGAGCCCTTTTATCCTGCTTACCATAACGGTAAATCATCCCCTCAAAAGCCAATTTAGTAAGCAATGCTTTGTCATCTGCCTTATTCCCTGTAAAGCTTTTTCGATTTCGCTTATTTCGTTCATCTGAATAGTCCATAAAACAGTTATCCAGTAACTTACGCGTATTATCTAAAATAAAACTATACTTAGAAAATTTAGCTTCTAAATAACCAGGATCTTGAAAATGGTCATTAGCCTCACATCGATCTTGAGGCTCCACCTTCGTTAAAAGAGTATTCAAATCAATAGCGCGCAGGTACTGATGCAAACGATATTGAATTTTATCCGCTACCACCACAGGCTGTAAAACCAATAATTTAGTTTTAATACCGCTTATATCTAAGTTATAAAGTAAGTGTATTTCTTCCTGTCTTATACCAAGATAATGAGACTCAGGTAAACCTTCCCTATAACTATAAGGATAGACAAAATAGGTGTTTGCTAAGACTGGAGCTGTATCTGGAAATTCCTTATGCTCGATATTATGCTCGCTTAAGAATCGATTTAAAGCCAGCATACCCTCCTTGTTTTGAGCCAAACCTATATACAGCAGCTTTTTCCCTCTCCTAAATTCTATTCCACCAATAGGCTTAATCCCCTTTTTCCTAGCTTTACGAATAAATTCCATCAACCCAGTTGAATTATTAATATCCGTTAAAGCTAATTGGGTTATTCCCCTAGCTAAAGCCTCTTCCAAAAGCTGATCAATACTCATGGTCCCATACCTCAAACTGTAATAGGAATGCACATTGATATACATAAAATCAAATATCTAAATTCATCACTGAAGCTCGGGTTACCGCTTGCGGACCAAAACGTTTTCGAATCTTATCCATAGCTTGCACTAATCCATATTGCTCTTGCGACTCATTATACAAGTCAATTTGCTCAAAACCAGACACCAAATTAGACAACCTCACCCCAATCAAACGCAATAACATACGCTTTTGATAAACTTGCTTAAAAAGCTCTTGTGCCTTTAAAAGCAAGATATTATCCAAGGCCGTATAAGGAATAGTAGCTTGTTTACTTACATCTTCAAAATTAGTATAGCGAATCGTTACACTAATACAGGCCGCTAGTTTGCGTTTTTGTCGAAGCTGATAAGCCACATCCATCACCATAGAAGTCAATAAATTTTTCAGCATTTCTACATCAATAGTATCCGTTTTAAAAGTGCATTGACTGCTAATCGACTTTTGCTTGCTATAAGGTATTACCGGACTATTATCTATACCCTGAGCCTTTTGCAATAAAGAAAGACCACTTTTTCCCAACAAATTATACATTTGTTCAGGATGCAATTGACTTAAAGTATAAATTTTCTTAATCCCCATATCACTCAGTTTCACAAAGGTTTTCTCACCTAGTCCTGGGATTTTACGAATGGACAAAGGATTCAAAAAAGGCTGTACTTCTGCAGACTTCACATTCAACTCCCCATCAGGTTTACATTCATTAGTAGCCATTTTAGCAACCGTCTTGTTTACAGACAAGCCAAAAGAAATCGGCAAGTGCAATTCCTTAATAATTTTAGCCCGTAATTCTTGAGCGTATTTCATACAGCCATAAAACCTGTCCATGCCTGTCATATCGATATAATGCTCATCAATACTGGCTTTTTCAAACAGCGGCACCTGTTCTCGAATAATATCTGTAATTTCATGTGAAGCTTTAGAATAAGCTTCCATATTTCCTCTAATAAAAACAGCATGTGGACAAAGCTGCTTAGCCATTTTAGCCGGCATAGCCGAATGTACCCCGTACTTTCTAGCTTCATAACTACAAGATGCCACTACTCCTCTCTCTGAAGTCCCGCCAATAATTACTGGCTTACCAATTAAAGATGGATCTTTTCTAACTTCTACCGATACGAAGAAAGCATCTTGATCCATATGGATGATGTGCTTTTCGTTGTTCATGATTTGGATATTTTCTACACACAAATATATACTAATATTTTTAGTAATACTAAATATGTTAGTATAATTTATTCACATTAATTTTTCTTAATATTGTATGCTATTGCTAATCACATGATATAAGCACAAAAAACACCTATCCAAATGAAAAAAATATTATTAGCTGGCGCCACAGGTTTTGTAGGTCAAGCATTACTACAACATCTATTAGATAAAGGCTATCAAATAAATGCTTTAAGTCGAAAAAAAACGACTAGTCACTCTCCAAATTTAACTTGGTTTAACTGGGATCCTAGCCGAAATATCATACAAGAAGGCGCATTAGAAGACGTATCTGTCATTATAAATTTAACAGGAGCCAATATCGGAGAGAAACGCTGGACAGCTTCTCGTAAAAAAGAAATTTTAGAAAGCCGTATAAATGTACTGAACCTACTATATCAAGCAGCCGAAAAAGCCCAGGAAGAAGCAACAAAACGCGGGAAAAAGAGCCCACTAAACACCCTAATATCCTCATCAGCAGTAGGATTTTATGGAGCAGTGAATAGTGAGCATATATTCAAAGAAGAAGATCCAGTCGGCCAAGACTTTCTTGCAGAAGTATGTCAAGCCTGGGAAGCAGAAGCTAAACAATTCCAAAAATTAGGCTTATCTACCTATATCCTCAGAAAAGGAATTGTCATGGGTGAAAATGGAGGCATGATAAAAAAACTAAGCCCAATGGCGAAACTTGGCATAAATACAAGCCTAGGGTCAGGAAATCAATATATGCCATGGATAGCTATCGAAGACTTATTAGCTATATATGATCGTATCTTAAAAGAAGCTGAAATACCACAAGAAAAAGCGGATATTAAGATTTTTAATACGGTTAGAGATGAAGCACTTCAAATGAATGACTTATCAAAAGCTTTATTAAAAGCCTACAACAAAGCTAATCTTTTACCAAATGTGCCAGGATTTTTAATTAAACTAATCTTCGGTGAAATGTCTATTATGCTTTTAAAAGGATCTAGAATAAGTAATCAAAAATTAAAAGATCACTATAAAGATCTAAATATAGCATGGAATCAAAGTTTTGAAGACTTCATCACAAAAAACAAATCCAAATTATAATGATGCAAAAAGACCATAGTTTAAAGATATATAAAATGTCTTTTGCCAGTGTATACCCCCATTATATCCATAAAATAGAAAAAAAGGGTAGAAATCTTTCAGAACTTCATGAAGTCATATCCTGGCTAACAGGATATGACCTAGCTGGTATTCAGGAATGCATCGCTGACAATAGAAATTTTGAAGATTTTTTCAATCAGGCACCCGCCTTTCAACCTTTAGCTCATCAAATAAAAGGCTCAATTTGCGGCTATAAAGTTCAAGACATTCAAGACCCAATCATACAAAAAACACGCTATTTAGATAAATTAGTGGATGATTTAGCAAAAGGAAAAAGTTTAGATAAAATTTTATTCCGCAGCTAAACTTTCCTTTTATAGAAAATATAATCTGTTGCTAAAGGTATTAATCCTGCTTGCTTAAATTCTGTTGCCATTTGAGCTCTATGATAAGTGGAGTGATTAATAACATGAAACATCATGTGCTGAACTTTATTCTGAAAGATTTCACCTTTAGAGTTCGAATATTGTACCACTCTATCCAAATCTTCTTGATTTAAAATCTGTAAACTATTCTTAAAGTTCAGCTCCATAATATCTTTCAAATCTTCAAGAGAATGTATTTCCCAAACTCCGTACAAAGGCTTTTGCGCCAAAACTCTCCCATTCCAAATATGCTGTGCATTCAAAACATGATTAAATAATTTTTCCGCTTTTTCGGAGACAAGATGAGAGTGCGCTAAAAGTTCAGCATATATTTGCTGATTACAATGTTGATTGTAAGTATACAAATCGACAAAAAAAGCTTTCATAAAAACTTAATCATAGTATTTTATTCCTTTTTATCTGACGCCGCATTTTCAGCTTCAGCATCCCTATCCTCACCTTTTAAATAAGAAGGCAAATTTAAACCCGCCATATTAAACAAATCATTTAAAGGAGGAACCGTTTTCATCATTCCTGAAACAAAATTAGCTGTTGAAGAATTACCATTTTCTCCCTGACCATTTCCTGAATCCCAAACTGTAATTTTGTCAATTTTAATATTTTTAACCGCTTCTACTTGCGTTCTCACTAACTCTGGTAACTTTTCAATTAACAACAACTGGAAGGCTTTATTAGGATCTCCACCAGAAGCTGCTACCACTTCCTTATAACCTTCGGCTTGCTTAGTTAAGATCTCATATAAACCTTTAGCTTCAGCTTCCATTTTAGCGTAAATTGCATCCGCCTCCCCTTTTGCATTCTCTCGAATTGTTTCAGCTTGAGCCTGCGCTTCGATAATCGCTCTTTGCTTAGCAATTTCTGCAGGAACCACAATATTGGCAATCTGCGTAGAACGTTCTCTTTCAGAACGAGCCATCTCTGCCTTTTGCTCTGCTAAATAAGACTCTTCTAATGCTTTCGCTTGTTGAACCTTTTCTGAGGCCAAAGCTACTCTTAAGGCTTCCGCTTCCTTTTCCCGTCTTACTGCCTCAGATTGCGCAATAGCAATCTTAGCTTCATTTTCTCCTTGTATAGCAATAGCATTAGCTTCCGAGGTTTTCACACGAGTATCTCTTTCGGCTTCTGCCTTTCCAATTGTTTCATCACGCACCGCTGTTGCGATACTGATTTCTTTATCTTTTTGCGTATTCGCAATTTTAACATCTCTATCTCGATGCGTTTCAGCTATCTGGGTATCTTTTTCTCGATCAGCAAGGGCTTTACCTGTTTCCCCTATCTTTTCTTGCTCAGCCACGCTAATTTTAGCCTCATTTATCGCTTTAGCCGCTGCCTCTTTCCCTAAAGCCTCAATATAACCCGACTCATCTTTGATATCCGTAACGTTTACGTTAATGAGTTTTAAACCAATTTTCTTCAACTCACTATCCACATTCTTGGAAATATTATCCAAAAACTTATCTCTATCTGAATTGATTTCCTCAATCGTCATCGTGGCAATAACTAAACGTAATTGACCAAACAGAATATCTTTTGCTAGTTCTTGAATTTGCTCAGCAGATAAACCTAACAATCTTTCTGCAGCGGTATTCATACTATCGGCTTCTGTAGAAATAGCAATCGTAAATCGACAAGGCACATCCACGCGAATGTTTTGTCTACTCAAGGCATTTGTTAAATTAGCTTCAATGGATAAAGGCTTTAAGTCCAGAAAAGCGAAATCTTGAATTACCGGCCAAATAAAAGCTCCTCCACCATGCACACATTTAGCGGATGAACCACCTGTCTTTCCATAAATCACCAATATTTTATCCGATGGACATCGCTTATACCTCGAAATAAGCGCTAAAATGGTAACAAATACAACTACAGCAGCAACTACAATAAAAATAATGGGCGTCATAAATAAATAATTAAATGGTTTCTACAATTAAAATTTTATCATTCTCAATTTTGGTCACTTTAACTAAAGTGCCAGATTTAATACTTTCCTGCTCCGTCATCGCATCTAACTCATGATACGAACCTTTTACACTGATCATCACTTTTCCTTTGCCTGATTTATTTCCAGGAATAGTTAAATAAACTTCGGCAGTTTTATTAAGGGTATTTAAAATATCAAAGGAATTATCCTCAGCCAACATTTGAACCTGACTAATGATAAAGTAGAACAAATACACAAACACAATACCTACCCCAACAGAAAGGATAATTAAATACACATTATTGCCAACTACTTCAAACAGCGAAATCCCCGTCCAGCTAAAGCCTAATAAAAAATTGACGAGGTTTCGAAGCGAAAAAAGTTGGAAAGAATCATCAACTGAGGTATCACTGATATCAGCCTCTAATCCATCAGCCGTGTCAGCACCAACAAAAGTTAAAATGGTTTGAATCAAAAAAATCAAACTCGTTGGAATAGCTACATACCAGAAAGTTTGTAATAGTGGGTCTAAATTGTTTAATATTTCCATAGTGCTTTGCGCTTAGGTTCTTAAAATAATAAAAAAATTGCAAAAATGGAAATACCTAAGACTGAATATATTGTATATTGCTCTTATTAAATAAAAATGATGGTAAAACTAGGCTTAAAAGAAAATTGGCAACAATTCTCCATATTGGTGTTAGTGAATATGATGGTTGGTGGTATGGTTGGACTGGAACGCACCATTGTACCTTTAATCGGAACGCAAGAATTTCTGATCGACTCTAATGTTGTTGTATTTTCCTTTATCATAGCTTTTGGAGTCGTGAAAGCATTCACCAATTTGATTTCTGGAGCCTTAGCCGATAAATTCACCCGTAAAAAAAGTGCTCATCTGGGGCTGGCTGATAGGTTTACCTGTACCCTTTTTAATAGCTTTTGGCCCCTCTTGGAATTGGATACTTTTCGCTAACATACTCCTAGGCATCAGTCAGGGTTTAGCCTGATTTATGACCGTAAACATGAAAATAGATTTAGTAGGCAAAAATTCTCGTGGATTAGCGATGGGTCTAAATGAAGCCGCGGGTTACGGAGCTGTAGGCCTCACAGCTTTATTAACGGGATATTTAGCTGCTCAATATGGACTTAGACCGCAGCCTTTTTATTTAGGTATTGCTTATACAATCATCGGTTTGGGGCTATCTATTATTTGGGTAAGAGATACTAAAAACCATGCCCAGCTAGAAGCTACACAAAGCAAACCCAGTCTTGAAAAAGTTAGCTTATGGTGGGTATTTAAGGAAACCTCCTAGAAAAACAAAAATCTATTTGCGATATCTCAAGCAGGTTTAATCAATAATTTAAACGATGGCATGTCTTGTTTACCCCTTAGTTTGGGGAGTCGTCCAAATCTTCACTGGCCCCTTAGCAGATAAAATAGGACGCAAACCACTCATTGTATGGGGTATGTTTATTCAAGTCCTAGGCCATCTTATCATTGGTTTAGAACTATTTGATGTTTTTACCACAGGCATGATAGGTTCCATTTTGTTAGGTATTGGAACCGCCATGGTATGTCCAGCCTTCTTAGCAGCAGTTAGTGATGCAGCTCATCCAAATTGGCGAGCCTCTTCCTTGGGGAATGAAAGAAACGCTGGTCAAATAAATCAATTTATTTGATAGTGCATATTTAAAACTAAAGCATGTTCAGCTTTAAATGATGCGGTACTGGATTTGTATCTTTCAATCCATAAATAGCCAATTTCAGACTTGAGTTTAGGCAAAATTTTAATTTCATTAAGCACTTGAACTCTATTTTGATCTACTTGAAATGAAGTTTGAGCAGATAAAGTATTAATAAAAATCTCTTCACTTAAAGATAAACTATAATGATCCGTAATCTTTCTTTTTAGACCTACACGATTACGTAATCTCCAAGTTGATTTATTAATTTCATAAAAATTCCTGCTTTCTAAACCTAATCGATCATTAAACTCCCAATTATTAGGATGAGTCTTTTTCCACTGCAAGGCGGCAGAAAATCTAATTTCTTTTAATTCAGAAAGCAAATCATAATCATTCTTATCAATTTGGCTATGCTGCATTAAAGCTAAAGGTGATAAAATCAATTGAAATTGATCATTTAAACGATATTGATACCAAAGTCTAAAAGATTCAAACAAAGGTCTATCGATTTTAAGCTCATGAGGAAGATGGTTTTGTCTTCTATACTGAAACTCAGCTTCTAGCTTTTGAGATTTGGATAAAGAATAACCTATTGTCGCCCTATTCCACCAGCTATACTCGCCTTGCGCACGAGCGACAATAGTGTTAATCAATAAAAAACTCAACAAATATATCCACTTCATCTTAGGGAAAAACCTATAGAGAATCAACTAAATATTTTAAAGCATGCCATCCTCCGCCATTATAGACCTTTTGAAATCCATTACTTTGAAGAATTTGTAAAGCTTGCCCACTTCGGTTTCCACTTTGACAAAAAACTACAATAGCTTTTGATTTATCTAAAACGTTTAGCTTATTCCCTAATTCATTTAAGGGAATATTTTTAGCTCCCTTAACCGTGCCACCACTAAACTCTAAGGGGCTACGCACATCGATCAAAATTGGTTTTTCCTGCGTTAATACCGCTTTTAAAGCGGAATCGTCTTTGGAAAATAATCCTTTAAATATTGACATCATGATTTCTTATTTTTGTGTGTTATACTCTTTCATGCCACCGGCATAGTTTTTCACCTGATCAAATCCATTTTTCTTTAATAAAGAATAAGCAATGGTTGAACGATCTCCAGCTTGGCAATGAATGACTAAAGTTTTTGATTTATCCAGTTTATCTAAATTCGAACTTAAAGTCCCTACAAAAGCGTGGGTAGCTCCTTCAATATGTCCTTCCGCAAATTCCTTTTCATTACGAACATCTACAATTTGAACACCATCTTGATGAAATGAAGCTTTAAATTCATTGATATCGATAACATCAGCTTTTTCTAAGGCTATACCTAAATCGGCAATAGTATCTATAAAACCATATATATTATCTAAACCAATACGCATTAATTTACGGGTAATATCCTCCATAGCTGACTCCTCTGCAATGATTACAAAGGGTTGATCATAACTCACTATCCATCCCATCCAGTTCGCTAAGGAATTGTTATTTTGAATATTTAAAGTATTTGGTAAAAACCCATTAGCAAACTCTACTTTATTGCGCGTATCAATCACAAGCATACCTTGATGATAAACTTTTAAAAACTCGTCTTTAGACAATTTTTTATGCTTAGGCACTGCAGTTAATAACGGACGATCAACTTTATTTAGCTTTTTCATCATAGCAAAATACTTAGGCGCCTCAGGTTGACCATCTAAAAGATCTTTTGTAAAGGAAGCTTCGTTATTTCCATATTGTAAAGCCCAATTTCTAATTTTCTCATAACCTACTGTAGAACTAGGAACAGCACCTAAAGCCTTACCACAAGCGGAACCCGCACCATGCCCAGGCCACACTTGAATATGATCCGCTAAGCCCATAAAACGTTGAATAGATTCAAATAATTGCTTAGCGCCTTTTTCTTGCGTTCCCGTCATTCCGGCTGCTTTTTCCAATAAATCAGGACGTCCTACATCACCTACAAACACAAAGTCACCTGTAAATAACATAATAGGTTCCGAAGTAGCTGGGTGGTCAGTTAATAAAAAGCTAATACTCTCTGGCGTATGTCCTGGGGTGTGCAATACTTCTAAAGTTAAATTACCTAATGTAATCACATCGCCATGTTTTAAACCATGGTGAGGAAATTCATATTGCCAATCAGCTCCACCTTCATCAGATAAATAAAGCTCTGCACCAGTTAAAGCTGCTAATTCGCGTGCTCCACTTAAAAAGTCCGCATGAATATGTGTTTCTGTTACTTTTGTGATTTTTAAATTATTTTGAGCCGCTATCTCTAAATAAGTGTCTACATCGCGTTTAGGATCTATAACAATAGCTTCACCTTTAGCTTGACATCCAATAATATAACTAGCTTGAGCTAAAGTCTTATCGTATACGTGTTGAAAAAACATAATATATAAATTTTAATTTTTGATTGATTAATAAATGTTACATTTGATACACAAGCACCTGTAATTAGAACCAAATTTCTTTAATAAGAATATAAAGACCCATTACTAAAATAAACACCCCAAAGGCTGGTTTTAACTTATCACTATTGATATATTTACTCAGGTATGAACCCACAAATACCCCAAAAATAGAAAGCGCAGTAACCAACAATAAAAGTGTCCAATCCAAAGGAGCTTGACCTATTTCTCCAGTAAAACCAATTAAAGATTTTGCGGCGATAATAACCAAGGAGGTACCAACAGCTTCTTTCATGGGAAGTTTTGATAAAATAACTAATGCAGGAATAATTAAAAATCCGCCACCAGCACCAACTAAACCAGTTAATCCCCCTACAAACAAGCCTTCTATTAAAATTAATGGATAATTAAATTGTTGAACGCTAGGCTCAGCTGTAGCTACCTTGCTTTGTTTTCCTTTATTACCTTTAATCATAGAATACGAAGAAAACACCATTAATACAGCAAAAACCAACATCAAGAAAATATCTTTGCTTAGCGTAAATGAGCCCAATTGCATAATATTCTCAGGAATTAAGGGTAATAAAAATTTGCGTGTTAAATAAACAGCGATAATTGACGGGATACCAAACACAATGGCCGTCTTTACATTAACTAATCCCTTTTTAAAATAGTTAATAGAACCTACAACGCTTGTTGCACCCACCACAAATAAGGAATAAGCTGTTGCTGTAACAGGTAGAATTCCAAATAAATAAACTAAAACGGGTACGGTTAGGATACTTCCCCCACCGCCAATTAAGCCTAATAATACACCGATTAAAATTGATGCGATATAACCAAATATTTCCATGATTTTTAAATTTCTTCGGACAAAAGTCTGAAAGAAATCAAAGCCACACAGTTACATTTGTTACACGGCTATTATTTTTCCTTCATCTTACCATTTTTGAAACGTTCACTAGCCGTCTGGTAATAGGATATAGTTTTTAAAACCAGATCTTGATGACGTTCTTTAATTTCTATTAAAGATTTGTCCTTATCATCTATTCGAAATTGCTTCACTCTTTTTCTATCATCAATTTGCGTAAACAAATTATCTTTCAACATGCCTAGCGTTCTATAATTTCCAATAAATGCACGCTCCTCACCTAGCTTCATTTGATTAATATCTTTTCCGTATAGTTCGGTGGTATAATTCCAATTTAAATAACCAAAAAGAGTTGGCATCACATCAATCTGTGAAGTTAAACGCTCAATTTTTTGGGCCGGTAAAGGAAGATTATAAATAATAGCGGGAATATGATGTTTATCAATATTTATTTCCCATTTACCTGCACTACTCGCACAATGATCAGCAACAACAACAAAAACCGTGTTCTTAAACCAAGCTTTTGTTCGAGCCGTCGCTATAAATTTTCCTAAGGCATAGTCTGTATATTTTACGGCGGCATTTCTATCGCCTTGCGGAAGATTTATCTTACCAGCCGGAAAGGTATATGGCTTATGATTAGAAGTCGTCATCACAAATTGGAAAAAAGGCGTATTTGTCGCGCTACTTTCATCGGCATATTTAATCGCTTGTTTATACAAATCCTCATCACAAATACCCCAGGCATTTTCAAAGCTCACTTCTTCATCTGGTATCACCAATCGTTTAGTTTCTATTTGATCCGACAAAGGATTTCCTCTATCCCGATCTACAATATCAAAGCCTTGACCACCAAAAAAGTTATTCATATTATCAAAATAACCATCCCCACCATAAATAAAATAAGGATGATAATTTTTCTCTCTCAATATAGTCGCTATGGAAAAAATATGATCATTATTAGGCCTTCTAACAATACTATTTCCAGGTGTTGGAGGTACTGAAAGTGTTAAAGCCTCCATTCCTCTAACCGTCCGAGTTCCTGTAGCATATAAATTAGTAAAGAAAATACTTTGATTAGCCAAGCTATCATAATTTGGCGTTAAATTATCTTGATTACCAAAAGCCTTCAAGAAATCGCCACTAAAGCTCTCAATAGCCACTAAAATAATATTAGGTCTCCATTCCTTATCCGCCTTAGTCATTCTTTCAATAGCATCATATTGGTCGGAAGTGAAAACTTGATTATTTTGTAAAAGCGTTTTCTTTAGTTCTGCATAAGCTTCCTTTTCTTCAAGTTTTGGATAAAAGGCATCATAATCCAATTCATTAGACTTAAAGGCGGCAAAGAACGAAAAAACGCCATTCTTGCCAATCTCATTGATCACGACATTATTAGAAAAATCAGCCTGTTTGTTTTTCATGACCGACAAAAGCAAAACCGTTAGCACAATCGTTGGCACAGCAAAATAGGCTCTATGTAAAAATGGACGTTTATCCGTAAAAGCATTGTTCATCCTTTCTGTACGGTTAAAAAACCATAAGGATGCTATCACACACACCAACAATACCGTAATAATTAAAGGCAATGGATAGGATTGATTAATATTAGATACAACCTCATAGGTATAAATCAAATAATCAACTGCTATAAAATTAAATCGAACGCCAAATTCGTCCCAAAAAGGGAATTCCGCCATCAAGCCGAAATAAATTATAAATAGACTTAAAGAAAGATAGAAATAAGTTATGGCTCGATCTAACCATGAACCAATCCACCTTTTAGGGAAAAGCAATAAGTAAACCACATAAAGCAGTAAAAACGAAAGAATTACTGTAAGGTCATAAGCAAATCCAGTTAGTAAGGCTCTTATTAAGGAGAAAAAACTAATATCCGCATCACTTACCGACCAAATGAGCAAGCCTAGCCTAGTTAAAAATGATAAAACGATATACAAAAACCCAACTGCAAACATTAGGGAGAAGCGATTATTGAGCATTTTTTTCATTTAGGTTATAAATAAGAAACGGTTGTAAATATAAATCTACAACCGTTTCTCCAATTTTTCATATACTCTTGTTAAAAAATTAATGTGGTAATTTATCTTTTAACATACCATATAACCAAGTTCCCAAAACAGCACTAATCAGTACCACTAAAATGGGTAAATAGCCTGCACCCGTTAATACAAACATCGGTCCTGGACAAGCGCCTGCTAAAGCCCAACCTAGTCCAAAAATAACTCCTCCAATAATATATCTACTAAAAGACTTCTCTTTATCTTGAATATCAATGGGTTGATTATTGATATCCTTTAAAGATTTGCGTTTAATGAATTGTACTAAAATAATACCGGTAGCCAAAGCTGTACCCATTAAACCAAACATGTGGAACGACTGAAAATTGAACATTTCATAAATTCTGAACCAAGATGCAGCCTCAGATTTATACATTAATATGCCAAAGAAAACGCCAACTATAACAAATAATAACTTTCTCATCTGTGTAATTAAAAAATAAGTGGGAAAATAAGGTGAATCATAATAATTCCCCCAATAAAGAAACCAATTGTAGCAATCAATGAAGGAATTTGTAAATTACTAATTCCTGAAATAGAATGTCCTGAAGTACATCCTCCAGCATATCTTGCTCCAAATCCAACTAAAAGACCACCTATTACTAAAATAGCTAGGGTCTTAGGATCAGTCAAAGCCTCTTTACCAAATATCTCAGTTGGTAAATAAGCAGTTCCAGCGCTATGAATTCCAATACTTTCTAATTGAGTAATCGTTTTTGGATTCAAATCAGGGGCTTGATCTACACCTAAATAATGTGAGGCTAAATAACCTCCAATCATTGCGCCTAAAACAATTAATAAATTCCATGATTGAGAACGCCAATCAAATTTAAAGAAAGAACAGGTTTTATCTGCTCCACACATGGTACAAAAAGTACGTAAGTTAGAAGACATACCAAAGTTCTTTCCTAGATATAGCAACACAAACATGGTGATTGCAATTAGCGGCCCACTAACATACCAAGGCCAAGGTGATAATATCCATTCCATAATTCTTTTTTTTTCACAAAGATCCATATCTGGGCGCAAAGACTCAGTTACTTTTGTTACACAAAGCAAATCTTCTTTATCTCCAGCAGCTACCCTTACTTCAATAAAATTTCAATACTATTTCGATTTAGTTTAATACGCCCCTCATTTTCAAGGGCTTTAAGTAGTCTAGAAACCACTACTCTAGAAGTATTTAATTCCTTAGCTATATCCTGATGTGTTTTATAAACCGTTGTACTTTTATCAATCTTACTCTTTTCGAACAAATAATTAAGCACACGATCATTCATATCCATAAAAGCTATGGTATCTACCGCATTCAATAACTCATTGAAGCGATTATTATAGCTTTCAAAAACAAAAGTCATCCAGCTTTTATATTTAGCCATCCATTCCGCCATTTTTTGAACCGGAATCATTATAATAACGCCTGGCACCTCTCCGATGGCTCGGATTTCACTTTGTTTTTCCCCCACACAACAAGTCATTGACATGGCACAAGTATCCCCTCTTTCCAAATAATAAAGTAATAGCTCCCCACTATCATAATCTTCGCGCATCACTTTAATTGCCCCCGACAAGAGTAAAGGCATAGATTTAATGTATTGATTATAATCAATTAAAACATCGCCCTCCTTAAACTCGATAAGTTTGCCAACAGCTGACATCTCCTCCAACAAAGCTTCTTCGAATATGCCACCAAATGTTTTTAAAATCAATTCATTCATAAATGCAAATGTAAAGAATAAAAACTAAGCGAAACGCTTAATTAATTTGTAAATCTCAAACCATAAGACAGAAACAGCGGCCACTAATAAAGCCATACCTAATTGACCAAAGCTTAATGGACTCAATTTAAAGAATTCAGCAAAGCTTGGAATATATAAGATAGCAGCCAATAAAATTAAAGTCAAAGAAATCACTAATGGGAATAAATTGTTTTTGTTTTTTAAACTTTCAAATAAACTAAACACAAAAGAACGATTACTTAAACTCAAAAATATATTAGCAAAAATTAGCGTCGTAAACACCATAGCACGCGTTTGATACTCATCTCCTCCAGCTTTAACAACATATTGGTAAACAAACAAAATACCCGCCGTAATCATTAAACCTTGTACAATACTAATACCCAATTCCCTAAAACTTAAAAAAGTCTCCGTCATCTGACGAGGTTTCTTCGACATTGTGCCCTTTTCCATAGGCTCATTTTCATAAACTATAGAACAAGTTGGGCCCATAATCAATTCTAAGAAAATAACATGCACTGGGGTGAAGATATTCGGATAAATCCAACCTAAAAATAAAGGCAGAGAAACCGTTAAAATGATCGGAATATGGATAGAAATAATGTATTGAACCGCTTTTTTAATATTCGTATAAATACGACGTCCTGCAGCAATTCCAATCACCAACTTTTCTAAATCATCATTAATAATAACTAAAGAGGCTGCTGACTTGGCTATTTCGGTACCTTTACTTCCCATAGCTACCCCAATATGCGCTGCTTTTAAAGCTGGGGCGTCATTTACTCCATCACCCATCATCGCCACTACTTCATTATCTTTTTTCATCGCATTCACCATTCTTAATTTAGCCTCAGGGAACATTCTGGTAAAGAGAGATGCTTCTCTAGACATTTTAATTAATTCTGATTCTGTTGCATGCGTAATATCAGTTCCATTTACTGCTGCGGCATAGTTCTTCACGCCTGATTGCTGAGCAATCGCTTTAGTCGTATCTTCATTATCTCCAGTAATCACTTTAACTTTAATACCCGCCTCATAAATTTGGTTAAAGACATTTTCAATACCTTTTTTAGGAGGATCGTAAAACACGGTAAAACCTAAAAAGTCAAAGCTAATATCTTGTTGTTTATCGGGATAGTTGGTTCCTTCAAAATTCGATTTAGCCACCCCCAATAAACGATAACCCTTAGAACCAAAGTCTTTAATAAATACTCTTAATTTCTCTTTTTTTTCTTCTGATAAATTACATACGGCTAGAATAGCTTCAGGAGCCCCCTTAGCGGCTATAATTCGTGGAGCAAAATCCCCTGAACTTGATGCAAAAATATGCGTCATCATAGGGGGTTTCCCATCTAGTGGATACTCATGTACCATACTAAACTGCTTACGTTGATCAGCAGCCTCATTCGCATCTCCATCAAGCCCATTAATTTGCTCATACACTTGATGCAAGGTTTTCTCCATTGGATCAAAAGGCACCGGTTCACTACTCCACATCGCATAAGCAATTAACTCTTTCAATGCGGCATCATCAAAAGCATCCTCTTCATATACCTTATCCGTTTGATAATTATATAAAGCTTTTAAATGCATAGAATTCTCCGTAATGGTACCCGTTTTATCCGTGCATATCACCGTTGTACTACCTAAGGTTTCCACAACCGTACTGCGCTTAATAATAATACCTTCTCGCATTAATTTCCAAGCACCCAAAGCCATAAAAGTGGTAAAAGCCACTGGAATTTCTTCTGGTAAGATAGACATCGCTAAAGTTAAACCACTGAGTAAACTTTCTACCCAATCCCCAGTTCTCCAAAAACTATAAACACAAACTAAAGCAAACACCACAAAGCCTATAAGCGCCATCCATTTTACAAAACTTGTTATTTGCAAGTGTAATGGTGATTTTTCTTCATAAATATCTTGAATAGACTGCCCTATTTTCCCTAATTTAGTTTGATTTCCAATTTGAGTAACCTGCATCACGGCTAATCCCGAAACCACCAAAGTGCCACTATAAACTTGATTATCTTCTGCATCTGCGCTTTTAAATACAGAAAAGGTCTCTCCAGTTAAAGATGCTTCATTCACCGAAAAATCATTACTATGTACCACAAATCCATCAGCATTAATCATTTTCCCTTCCTCAATGATACATAAATCACTCACCACAATTTCATGTGTTGGAATCCTTAAAACCTCGCCATTCCGAATCACAGCACTTAAAGGTTCATTTAATTTTTCTAAAGCCTCCAAAGCTTTTTTACTCCGATTGTCTTGATAAAAAGAAATGGCAGAAACCGCTACAATGGCACAAAACATAAAGGCTGCTTCACCATAGTCACCTACAATTAAATAAATTGCAGATATCGCAAAGAGCAAAATCAACATCGGTTCTTTTAAAATTTCGAATAAAATATTCAACCAAGTCGTTCTTTTAACCGCATTCATTTTATTGTAACCATGCTGTTCTATCGAAGCTTGAACTTGTTCGTCATTTAAACCTTTAAGGTTATTCGGGATTTGAAATGCCATGTTTAAATTAATTTATTCTAATATATAAAATTATATTTATGATAAAGCTGGCTATTTTGTAAGTTTACTTTCTTTGAATTTTTATTTAGCGAATTATGGAGTGGATAAATTATTTAGAACAACAAACTGATTATCTAATTACCGATTTAGGCATATCAGCCGAATGGGCTATTTACTGCCGCATGCTGATATTTTTAGTCCTTTTATTTGTTCTTTCCTTTTTAGCGCTTTTCATTACGAAAAAGTTCATCATACGCAATTTGTATAAGCTTTTTCGAATGACCACTTACACTTGGGACGATTTAATCATTGCAAACAAAGTTCTAGAGAATTTAGCGCAATTAGTTCCAGCTATAATCTTACGCATTTTAATACCCATAATTTTTAGGGACTTTAGCTTTATTCTCCCCTTTCTAACCAAATTAACCGATATTTTTCTAATCATTGTTAGTGTAAAAGTTTTAATTTCCATCATCCGTGTAGGAGAACAATCTTTAAGTCGTCACCCCGCTTTTTTAGACAAACCCTTAAGTAGCTATTTTCAACTTTTTCGACTAATCGCCTATATCATTTCCTTTATTTTAATCCTATCCATACTACTAGGCAAATCACCAATATACTTTTTGAGTGCCTTTGGGGCAATGACAGCCATCTTGTTATTAATTTTCAAGGATACCATTTTAGGCTTAGTGGCTAGTGTTCAAATGTCTTCCAATGATATGATACGTGTGGGCGACTGGGTGGAAATGCCAAAATTTAATGCCGATGGAAATGTCATTGATATTAATTTAAATATCGTAAAAGTTCAAAACTTTGATAATACCATAACTGTTATTCCAACCTATTATTTTATTAGTGATAGCTTTAAAAACTGGAGAGGCATGCAGCAAAGTGGAGGGCGACGCATAAAAAGAGCGCTACACATTGATGTGAATTCTGTAAAACTAGTTACACCTGAAATGCGGGAAAAGTTTAGGAACTATCAACTTATAGAAAATTATATAGAAACTCGTCATAAGGAGATTGAAGACTTCAACACCAAAAATAATATCGATACCTCCATCTTAATCAATGGGCGCAGAATGACCAATATCGGAGTCTTTAGAAAATATATAGAGCAATATTTGCACAAGCACCCAAGAGTAAGAAAAGATATGACCATTATGGTTCGTCAATTAGCAAATGAAAATAGAGGAATTCCTTTAGAAGTGTATTGCTTTACTGACACGACGATTTGGAATGAATACGAAGCCATTCAATCTGATATTTTCGACCATTTATATTCTACGGCTGTATTCTTCGAATTAGATATTTTTCAAGAGCCAACTGGCTACTTTCGTAATATATTGAATACCTAAAAGGCGCGAAATGTCAGTTCAATCTGATATAATAAAAATAAGCATTTTAATTTTTCAAGATTTTATTATTTTCGCCGCAAATGCTAAGTAGATTAATACATTTCTTTGTTTTATTCGCCTACATTAACGTTAGCGTATATGAGTCAAATCCGTTAAATGATCATGGGAATAGCCATTTATTTGACGGAAACTCCGTTATGGAATACGTCCTTGTCAATTTATTGGATGTTTCAAACGAAGAAAACGAGGTTAACGTGGAAATACAAAATGAAAATTACCGACCATTCAGTCATTTTCAAAATATATTTCCAGCTATCCTATTTATTTTCCTCATTCATTGTTTCAAACAAATTATTGGGAAAGTAAAAATTAGCCATCCCTTTTACCAGGCGAAAAGCGTCTGTTTACCATTCTACTATCTTCATCTTTTTAGATTTAAGCCCTTTTAATCGAAAGGCCTAGTTTATCTATTATTCTTTTTGATTTCCATTGATTTCTAAACCCACAAAGGGGCTGGAATATCTAGGCTAATCCTATGTATTTGTATTTACAACGTTCAAAAAAAAAATTAACGTAATAAACCATAACGACCATGAAATTTAAACAATTTTCTGTCTATTTATTTTTAGCAGCCCTAACTTTCCAAAGTTGTCAATCCTCAAAAACAGAGCAGACTGATGAGAATACGGTAAAACTAGTTCCCGTAAGTCCAATTATGGAATTGGACACCACGATTCATAATGACTATATAGCCGATATTCAAGCCAATAAAAATGTGGAAGTGCGCTCACGTTTATCAGGATTTCTAGAAAAGATTTATGTAGAAGAGGGGGCTCTTGTTAAAGAGGGCCAGCTCCTATTCAAGCTAAATGACGAAGAGTATAAATCTGATTTAAATAAAGCAGAAGCTATTTTAAACAATGCCTTAGCCGATGCTAAAACGGTTGAATTAGAGAAAGAAAGAACAGCTTTATTAGTCAAAAACAATATTGTCTCTAAAACTGAACTCGATGTAGCTATCGCTAAATTGAATGCTGCTAACTCGAGAGTAGCCGAAGCACGTTCTGGTGTTCGATATGCAACAACCCGACTTTCTCAAACTCAAATCAAAGCCCCTTTTAGTGGTGTAGTTGATCGTATTCCATTAAAAGCTGGAAGTTTATTAGAAGAAGGTTCCTTATTAACCAGTATATCTGATCTTTCTGCCATCAATGTCTATTTCTCCATTACGGAAAAAGAATATTTAAGCTTTGCCCGCAATAATGATTTTAAGAATAAACTCTTCCAAAAAGCGGTTAAATTAACCTTAGCCGATGGCTCTGTGTATCCACATGATGGAATAGCGCGCTTTGCAGAAAGTGAATTTGCTACCAATACTGGTTCCCTATCTTTAAAAGCTACCTTTCCTAATCCTAATGGACTTTTAAAACATGGCGCTACCGGTAAAATTAGTGTTCCAATTGAAACCGGAAAGCTTTTAGTGGTACATCAAAAATCAGTTTTTGAGATTCAAGACCGAACCTATGTTTATCTAGTTGATGATCAAAATAAGTTAAAAATGAAAGCTTTTAATGCAGGTGATCGAGTTGGTCATTATTATATCGTGAATTCAGGTTTAACTACAGCTGATAAAGTTGTCTTTGAAGGAACCCAAAGTTTAAAAGACGGTATGACCATTCAACCTAAACCCATCCAAGTTCAAACTGCAACAACCACCATTGCTCAAAAATAAAAAATCATGCTCGAACAATTCATAAAACGACCAGTACTTTCACTGATTATATCGTTATTTATCACCTTATTGGGCTTGCTAGCATTTTTTACCTTACCTGTTACGCAATTCCCCGACATTGTACCCCCTTCTGTCGTTGTAACCGCCAATTATACCGGCGCTAATGCTGAAGTAAGTACCAATGCCGTAGCTATTCCCCTCGAAAGAGCCATTAACGGGGTAGCCGGCATGACCTATATGAACTCGGTTTCCACAAACAATGGAACTACCTTAATTCAAGTTTTCTTTAAAGTAGGCACCGACCCCGATATTGCGGCCGTTAACGTCCAGAACAGGGTAACGACCGTTCTCGATGAGCTTCCCGAAGAAGTAATCAAAGCCGGAGTGACCACCGAAAAAGAGGTAAATAGTATGTTGATGTACCTCAACATCTTTAGTGATGAGAAAACTGCCGACGAACGCTTTATATACAACTTTACGGATATCAATATCCTGAAAGAGTTAAAACGTATTGAAGGTGTTGGATTCGTGCAAATCATGGGCTTAAGAGATTATGCTATGCGTGTTTGGTTAAAGCCCGATCGTTTAGCGGCCTACCAAATATCCAGTGAAGATGTCATCCAAGCGCTACGTAAACAAAACGTTGAGGCCGCTCCTGGTCAAACTGGTATTGGATCCGACAAATCTGTTAATATGCAGCAATATGTACTACGCTATCCCGGTAAATTCACCGAAGAAGAAGAGTACAAAAACATCCCTATTCGTGCCAATGCTGATGGCTCAATTATCCGAATCAAGGATATTGCTGATGTTGAATTTGGATCTTTAGATTATGAAATGGTTTCTAAAACGGATGGTCGCCCTTCGGCTTCTATCATGATGAAACAATTACCTGGCTCTAACGCGCAAGAAGTTATTCAAAAAGTAAAAGAGCGCATGGCTGAGCTGCAAGAATCCACTTTCCCTCCGGGCATGAAATATACCATGGGATATGATGTATCAAGATTCTTAGACGCCTCTATTTCAAGTGTATTAGTAACTTTACTTGAAGCCTTTATATTAGTATTTATTGTGGTTTATATCTTCCTACAAGACTTTAGATCCACTTTAATTCCTGCCTTGGCCGTGCCCGTTTGTTTAATTGGCGCACTCTTTTTCATGCAATTACTAGGCTTCTCGATTAACCTCTTAACCCTATTCGCTCTAGTTCTCGCCATTGGTATTGTCGTCGATAACGCCATTGTTGTGGTAGAGGCCGTTTATGCCAAAATGGAAGAGAGTGACATGCGCCCAATGGAAGCTACTCTTGAGGCGATGAAAGAAATGGGTAAACCAGTAATTGCTATTACTTTGGTAATGTCTGCAGTATTTATACCGGTAGCCTTTTTATCGGGTCCAGTAGGTATTTTCTACCGACAGTTCTCTTTAACACTGGCATCGGCCATCATTATTTCAGGTATTAACGCTTTAACCCTAACGCCAGCACTTTGTGCTATTATTTTAAGATCTCCACATGATGCCCCTCCACCAAAAGGATGGATTGCCCGATTCTTCAAAGGATTCAATCAACGCTATCAAAAACTATCCGATCGCTATGCTGGATTCCTTAAAAAAACAGCTGGGCGAAGAGTGATTACTTATAGTTTATTAGTGGGTTTCTTTGTGGCAAATTGGGGAATTAGCAGCATCCTACCTTCAGGCTTTATTCCAACTGAAGATCAGGGTATGATTTATGTCAATGTCACTACCCCTCCAGGTGCTACTGTAGATCGTACGGAACAGGTATTAAATGAAATTGATGCGATTAGCCGCAAAATGGGCGCCGTAGAGACCGTATCTACCCTAGCCGGATATAGTTTAGTCAATGAGGTATCAGGTGCTTCCTATGGTATGGGAATGATTAATTTAGTGGCCTGGGATGATCGAAAAGAATCTGTAAATGATGTGATTACTGAACTTAAAAAGTCAACGCAGCATATTATGGATGCCGAAATTGAGTTCTTCCCTCCGCCTACCGTACCCGGATTTGGTAACTCCTCCGGTTTTGAGCTTCGCTTTTTAGATAAAACTGGAAACGATGACTTAGAAAAAACTTCAGAAGTATTAACCAAGTTTATTGCCGATTTAGAAGCTAGCCCAGAAGTAGGTAACGTGTTTACCACTTTTGACATTAGTTTCCCGCAATATCTCATTAAAGTAGATTACGACTTAGCCGCTAAAAAAGGGGTCAGCGTAGAAAATGCAATGAATACGCTACAAACCTTAATGGGAAGTTTTTATGCCACCAATTTTATCCGTTACGGTCAGATGTACAAAGTAATGGTGCAAGCTGGTCCTAATTATAGAGAAAAGCCTGAAGACGTTTTAAAACTATTAATTAAAAATGATAGCGGCGAAATGCTTCCATTCGCTTCTTTTATTACCATGGAAAAAATCTATGGGCCTGAACAAATTACACGCTACAATATGTATCCTTCAGCGATGTTAAACGGCGATGCCGGAGAAGGCTTTAGTAGTGGACAAGTAATCGAAGCGGTACAAAAAATGGCCGAAAATCTACCTGCTGGTTATGATATTGAATGGTCAGGTATGACGCGTGAGCAAATTTTATCTGGTGACCAAGCCCTATACATCTTTATTCTATGTTTAGTGTTTGTGTACATGATTCTAGCGGCTCAATACGAAAGTTTCCTATTGCCTTTACCTGTAATTCTATCCCTACCAGCCGGACTATTTGGGGCTTTCTTATTCCTAAAAGTATTTGGATTAGAAAATAATATTTACGCACAGGTAGCCTTAGTTATGCTCATCGGTTTATTGGGTAAAAACGCCATTTTGATTGTTGAATATGCTATTATCAAACAAAAAGAAGGTGCTACTTATTTGCAGGCCGCCATTGAAGGCGCCGTAGCTCGTTTACGCCCAATCTTGATGACTTCCTTTGCCTTTGCCGCTGGATTAATTCCTTTAACCATTGCCACTGGTGCTGGTGCATTAGGAAACCGTTCTATCGGAACAGCTGCTGTTGGAGGTATGGTTATCGGAACCATTGTGGGGGTAATTGTTATACCAGGTTTATATGTATTGTTTAGTGCTATGGGAAAAAAGATAAAAAAATCTAAAGGGGCTGGTATCTTAGTGCTGCCGCTCTTATTGTTCATAAGTTCATGTAATCTGAAAAAAGAAGGCACTACGCTTGAACACCGTAGTTTACCAGAAACCTTTCAACAAACAAATGATTCTATCAGTGCCGCTACTACCCCATGGAAAGCCTATTTTCAAGACGAAAAACTCGTTAGTTTAATTGAAACAGCCTTAGCAAACAATACCGATATGAAGAAAGCTTTATATCAGATTGAAATGGCTAAAGCCGGACTAAAGCTTAAAAAAGGCGCCATGCTACCACTATTAGATTTGGCGGTTGAAGCTGGCTTAAGACGCTATGGTTTTTACACGATGGATGGAATTGGAAACTATGACACCAATTTTTCCGATAACCTAACCGAAAAGGAAAAGCTTCCGAATCCTGTGCCTGATTATTATGTAGGCTTTAGAACCTCTTGGGAAATTGATATTTGGGGAAAATTAAAGCAACAAAAAAAGGCAGACTTAGATCGCTATTTAGCCTCCTATGAAGGTCAAAAATTAGTTCAAACCGAATTGATAAGCTTAGTTGCTCAAAACTATTTAGAACTCTTAATGTTGCATGAAGACTTAGCTATTTTAAATAGAAATATTGAACTTCAAGAGCGCAGTTTAGGGATTATTGAAATCAAAAAAGAAGCGGCAGTTGCTACAGAATTAGGCGTACAGCAATTTAAAGCCGTATTAGCCAATTCTAAAGGCCAAAAAGAGCAAGTTTTGCAGCAAATGGCTATTGTTCAAAATTATCTAAACTTTCTATGCGGACGCTTTGATGGAGAAATCTTAGTGACTCCAAAAGGCTTAAATTATTTTAATGATCATCCTGATTTAAAAAAGGGTATTCCTTTAGACCTTATCCAAAACCGTCCCGACATACGCCAAGCAAGTATGGAGCTCTTAGCTTCTAAAAAAGAAGTGAGTGCCGCAAAAGCTGCCTTTCTTCCTACTATTGTTCTTGCGCCGCATATTGGCCTACAGTCCTTTCATGCCGACCGGTTATTTAACCCATCCTCCTCTATTGCTTATGGCTTATTAGGTGGAATTTTTAGCCCTATCTTCAATCAATTTCGATTAAAATCAGATTATGCTGCTTATCAAGCCCAATATGGAATTGCCTTCCAAGAATATGAACAATTGGTTTTAAAAGCTTATAACGAAGTGCAAGATCAATGGAAAAGCCGTCAGTTTATTATGAACAGACAAAAGCATATCACAGAAGAAGTTGAGGCTTTAAATCAATCGGTAAGAGCAGCAAATGATTTATTTATGGCCGGTAGAGCCACATATTTAGAAATTCTTACCTCGCAGCGTACCGTTTTAGAAGCGGAATTAAAACAAGCGCAATTGAAAAAGGAATTAGCCATGAACCAAGTTATGCTTTATAAAGCACTTGGTGGTGGTTGGAGATAGTTTTTTGTTTTGTTGGTTTTGTGTTTATCGCCCTTTCCAAAAGGAAAGGGCTTTTTATTTGAGTTAAGATTCTTCATTTTCATCCTGCTCTACATGCAAAATATGTAGTAAACGATGGATAATTGGGGCAAAAAAGACGGCTGCAATACTCAAAAAAGCAACCCCACTATATAAGGCGTAAATTGAGGAGAATAATTTAGCGGCTGGGGAACTCATTTCAATCACAGGCCCCATACCTGTTAAGATCATACAGGCCATATGGAAACTATCTAGCCACGAAGCTTTTCCAAAATGATGATAGCCGAGCGTGCCAATAGAAACAGAAATTACCACTAAGGCAAAAGCGAAGAGCCCATAACGACCAATTCGAGCAAAGAACTTAGGTAATGAGCTCACGCGCTGTCTGCGGTTTTCTAATTTCATGCCTTTTTTTGATTTTTTTTGACCTCGTTCATTAAGTCTTCTAAATAATCTATCTGCACTTCTTGTATTTCCAATAGCTTTTTATTTTGATGAACAAGCAAATGGTCAATCTTTTCGCTCAGTAATTTGATTTCCAGCTCCGATTTTAAATTGATTTTGTAATCGTGCTCACTTCTTTGTCTGTCCTTTTGCTCCTGCCTATTTTGACTCATCATAATAATAGGAGCTTGTACAGCGGCCAAACAAGAAAGTAAAAGATTTAAAAGAATAAATGGAAAAGGATCAAAAGGTTCTGTAGCTAAAAACCATACATTAATCGCCATCCAAATAACGATAAAAGAAAAGAAGCTGATGATAAAGGTCCAGCTCCCTCCAAATGCTGCCACTCGATCAGCCACTCTATCGCCAAAAGTTAGTTCATCATCAATTTCATCCTGAATGTTTTCTGATAGAATAGAATTGTTCTTTATGGCCTCCATCACGTTTTTATCAATAAGGGCTAATTCTCCCTTTTCTTGAATAACCAAAGAAGTTAGATAAAGTCGTCTGAAGTGATTTAGCTCGGCTAAAGTGATATAGCTTTCTTGATCAAAATCAGGATATTCAGCTTTAATGAGGTTAAAAATACCTTCTCTAATATCTTGACCCTTGATACCTTCGCCCATTTTAATTTCTTTTTTACTGATTTGACTGAGTTTCATATTTGGATAGCATTTGAAATTATAACAACTCGAAGCCGCCTCCAACATGAAGCACGGTTCCATGCACATAGCTAGCATCATCTGAACAAAGAAATAATGATCCCTGTGCCACCTCTCTAGGCTCCCCTAAACGGCCAATTAAGCTCATTGTAGGAATAATATCCTTCTCCGTTAGATTAAGACCTTTCAAAGCCGCTTCTAGCATAGGCGTTCTAATTGCACCTGGGGCAACGGAATTAATTCGAATACCTTTAGTTCCGTATTCAAAGGCCGCTGCCTTAGTTAATCCTTCTACACCATGTTTAAAAGCTTGGTAAGCTGGGTTTCCGGTGGTTGGTTTAAAGGCATTAATAGAAGAAATATTAACGATAGCTCCCCCATTGCCTTGCGCCATAAATTGACGTAATTCATATTTCATACATAAAGCCGTACCTTTTAAGTCAACCGCTTGTAAACGATCCCAATATTCCTCATCTAAATCTTCAAAGGCATTGTTATCAGGTTTTAAGGCTGCATTATTTACTGCGCAATCTAGTCTTCCAAAAGTAGAAACGGCAAATTGTACCATAGCGGCTACTTGTTTAGCATCTGAAATATCAACTTTACAAAAGGCAGCAGTGTCGCCATTAGCCTTAATTTCTTCTACTACTTGCATGCCTGCCGTTTCGTTAAAATCGGCTACAACAACTTTAGCTCCTTCTTGAGCAAATAATTTAGCAGTTTCCATACCCATGCCCATTGCAGCACCGGTAATGATCACCACTTTGTTTTCTAATCTTTTCATTGCTTTGCTATTTTAGATGTAAACAATATACGGAAAAATTATAGGCTTAATTTAAAGATAGAAGGTAATTATAGTTGAAACCCAAATATACCTACCAAATATCAGAATATTAAGAAGTTTAGAATAAGTTTTTTAATATAAGGAATATATACATAAAGCAGTGGCTTGAAAGTGGCCATTCAAAACTTCACTCATCCATTCTTTGACAGAATTTCGGAAGCTATAAGCAAGCTTTTCCAAGGTAAAAACCTGATTTTATCTCCAATACTATCTATTTATCTCTCATTCTTATTGTCATTAGTTTACCTGAACCATTCATCCCTGTAACCGCTACCACTTTCGCCAACGTACATTTGTCATTCGCTAGTTTTTTTAAGGCTTCTTCTTTCTGTTTCAACAAAATTTCAATGGATTTATTCGACCCTTCTACCGTTGCAGAGGCTCCGATTAAAGCAAGTTTCATTTCTCCATCTGCAATGCCCTGAGCAATTCCGATCATTTGTGAGCAGAGTGGCATCATTTCATCATAAAGCTCATCCAAAACCTCGTTGATCTCTTGTATATTCTGGGTAACGCCTTGGGACGTCAGCTATCTGGACACGGACGGGTCGGGAACAAAGGCATACAGGGAATTGGAAATCCGCTTTGGAAAAACCCACGGTCTCAAAAACGGAATACAGGAACTACAGCGCAGGAACAGTCTGATAAAAGACGTAAATGATTATCTGGTGCATGGTCTATCCGACACCAAAATCGAAAATCGTCCTACTGGCAGAAAACTATCGAATAGGTAGGGAGCAAGGTTGTGGAATTGCAACTAAAAATTGTCTCCACTTTTTAGTTGCAATTCCAGAACAATAATTTAAAACGTTAGAAATTATGCAGACAGAACTGGAAAACATCAAACAGCAGGTCGATTCCCTACAGGAGAACACAGACCTCATTACGGAGGATATTGTACGCATCATGCCGACCATTGTATCAAACAGGAACACGACACCTTATCCAAGATCATCAAGGATTACGGCTCTTTGGAAGATGTAGCAAGCAGGAGTTCCGAAGCAACACGCAAACACCTTTCAATAGTGACTTAAAAGGAAAATGAAATAGTTGCCAAATTATCCAAGATACCCGACAGCGTGAATATAAAACATGTTTACGGTGTTGACCTGAAATCCACGCCCGTGGTCATTATTTCATTGGGGTTAGGTATGTTACTGGAAAAGGATCGACAGATCGGTGATAAGACATCGTATGAACTTCGGTACCGGATGATCACTTTGGAAATGCCAGATATTAATGTGCACATCGATTCCGCATATTCTCTAAACTCTGATAAATTCCACGATTTGGTGATTAAAAGAGAAGAGGAAAACAAACTATTATACAGTATAGATAGAAGGCGAGAAGAAATCAAAAAGCTAAAAGAGGTTGAATAACGTTCCCGGGCTTTGCGAAGTGGCGGATTTTGGAGCACAAAACTGTCAATACACCACAAAATTTGATGTGAGGCAGAATGTTCAATTAACCACTTCACCCGCCATTGAGCCAAACGCCTGTTAGCAGTTCGGCCTTCTGTCTGTCCGTATGTATTACTCTTCTCCAAAATAGTCGCTGTCAATTTTTTTTAGTTCATAAGTCTGCTGTGTCGTGCAACCAAGATTGTAGTCAATCATTAGTTGAGCCAACTGTTCGCCATCTATTAAAACGATTTTTGTCTCGTTTCTCGGTGTGTATTCCAATGCTTCCTTAGTGAAATTTGATGTCGTAATGAAAATTCCTTTTTTGG
>CAZQFF010000021.1:0-35852 GCA_964592575.1 uncultured Pedobacter sp. | reverse complement strand
GGTAAAAGCTTTAATATAGATGCACAAATTATTGGAAAAGTTGAACAAGCTGAACAAAAACAAGTGACGATTAAAAGCCCTTATGGGGAGTTTAATTATAAATGATAATTCGAAACGTTTTACAATAGAATTATTTCATAACATTTGACTAGTCCTAAAATAGGTTGAAACTTATTTATTAGTAAATATAATCCTTGTTAGCTAAAGTTAACAAGGATTTTTAATATAATTCATTTGGAGTTTTGTACTCTAATGATAGATGTGGTCTTTTTGAATTATAAATATTAATTGCTTCTTTGATTAGTATTTGTGCTTGTTCTATGTTTTTAGGTTTTGTGATGATAAGTTCGTTTTTAAGAATTCCATTTACACGTTCTGCTAAGGCATTTTGATAGCAATCTTATCCGTCTGTCATTGATGGGATTATATTGTGTTTTGATAATATATCTTGATATTGAGAAGAACAATATTGTATACCTCTATCGGAATGATGTATTAATTTTTGATTTGATTTTCTTCCTTTTATTGCCATTTTTAAAGCTGCAGCAACCCCATCTGTGTGTAAACTATCATTTAGATGATGACCCACAATCTTGCGTGAATAAACATCTGTAACTAGCCTTAAGTACCCCGTTTTATCAACTGTATCCATATAAGTTATATCACTAACCCAAAATTCATCTGAACGCTTTGCCTTCTGATTAATAAATAAATTGGGATATTTGCGTAGCCAATGTTTAGAATTGGTTGTTCTGTGGTAAGATCGCTTTGACTTAATCAGTAAATGCTCTGACCGCAAAAAAGCAAACAAACCATCTCTTCCAATCTTGATCCCCTTATTATTAAAGGTTGTCTTAAGCTGATTATATAATTTTCTGGTTCCTAATCAAGGTAAGGTGAGACGTTCTTGAACAACAAAAAATTTTACTAACTGTAATTCTTTAAGCCTCAAATTCGCACGCTGCTCTCGTTGATAATAACCTTGACGACTAATCCCAAACAATCTGCAAGCCTTTAATAGACTTACTTTTCCTTGGCTTTTGAGCCTTTGGACTGCTTGGGTAAATGCTTTTTTGGCAAAGGGATGCCATGCTCTTTTTCAAGAATATCAAACATGGTTTTGTAGATCAAATTACGATCTTATTCATCTTTCAATGCAGCTTCCAATTGCTTTATTCTCTGTTCAGGTGTTAGCTCTTTATTTGGTTCCATTGTATATTGCTTGGGAAGAGTCCAATCTAAGGTACCATGTTTTCGTAACCAAACCAAAACAGTGCTTCTACCCTGGATCCCATAATTTAATTGAGCTTGCTTGTAAGTGTATTCGTCTTTTTCAACCTGTTGTACTACCAGTAATTTAAAAGCCATGCTATAATCTCGCTGACTACGCTTAAATTCGTGTTTGCCTCGTGTTTTCATAATAAGTCAATTTATATGTCAACTTATTTCAGGACGGGACAATTATATAAAAAAAGCCTGCTGATTTCTCAGCAGGCTTTTTTGTATTTAACAATTAGAAATTAGTTAAAGTTATAACGTAATCCAAACTGCATATAATATGTAGAAGAGATACTTGTGTTAATACGATTTGATTCAGAAATCAATTGTCCATTAACTGTATTTAATCTAAATGTTGGTTTAGTTGTACCGTTTGGCGTTATAGAAACCGGAGCTAACACATTGTTTTGATTAATTGTGTAAATACCCCATTTAGAATTAATTAAGTTACCTACGTTAAAGATATCAAAGAATAATTCTAAAGCTTGTCTTCTTTCACCAATTTTTCCAGCATATAATTCTTGAGAGAATCTGAAGTCAAATTGATGTCTCCAAGGAGCAATGGCACCATTACGCTCAGCGTATTGACCTTTTCTTGATTTTAAGTATTTATCGCTCTCGATTAATTTGAAGAAAGCATCAGATTGTTGTTGAGGCGTAAATGCACCATTTTGAACAAAAGTAATTTCTGATGGGTCTTTAGGAACGTAAATCAAGTCATTATTTTGATTGTCTCTATTGAAATCAGAAGAATAGAAATAAGAGTATCTACCTTGAGAACCACCTGAATAGAATAAATTCATTCCAGTTTTCAATCCTTTAATCCACTCTGCTTTATATCCTAAAGTACCAATTACACTGTGAGGGATGATGTTACCATTCATACCTAACTCAGCAATATTAGAGTTACCACCTCTTTGGTAAGGTAAACCCCATAAGTTTAACATTTGGTCACCTGATTGATCACCAAAGTTTTTACCAGTACTATAAGTATAAGCAACCATCATATTCCAATTATTGTTCATTGCTTTACTTAATTGGAATGAACTTGAGAAATAATGACCACCTTTAGCGTTATCCATTACAATCGCATCAAAGTTACCAGTACCCGTTGGGCTTGCTTGACCACTTTGTAATTTATTGATGTAACGGTTAACTCCTGAAGGATACATCATTCTATTGTCTGGATAACCAGCAATATTTAATGGAGTAGGATCTACTAAGTTTGCATTTCTAGCTACTACAGCATTGATGTCTTTATTATAAATAAACTCAGCTGTACCGATGAAACCAAATGGTAATCTAGCATCAACTCCTAAACTTGATTTCCAAGATTGAGGGAATTTCAAGTTAGGTGACATAGCCGAAATAGTAGATGGAATTGAGGTTCCTGCAGCTGGTAAAGTTGTAGGATACAATTCTTTATAGTTAGGGTTAAAGCTAGGCATGTTTGGATTAGTTTGACCCGAAATTGATTGCGTAAACTGCAACATACCTGCATCTCCTGACTGAGCTACGATCCAAACAAATGGAATACGACCAGTGAAGATACCTGAACCACCACGTAATTGTACGCTTCTATCTCCGAAGATATCATAGTTAAATCCAACACGTGGAGAGAACATCATTTTAGCATCAGGTAAGGCACCCGTGTTGATTTTTTCACCAGCGTTAAATGATAATTGTTGAACTAAAGGATGTGTTTTAACTTCAGTTACATCAGGATAAGAAGGCATCTCGATACGTAAACCTAAAGTTAATTTAAATTTATCATTAACAGAGATTTCATCTTGTCCATAAGCTGATAATTGGAAGAATTTAAAGCTTGGGAAAGCTTGAGATCCATCAGCCGTTAAAGGATAAGTTAAAGCAAAGTTAGCAGGTTTAGCTCCGTTCACGAAATCAGTCCAGCTATTAAATACATAATAACCTGTACCGAAACGTTGGAAACCATTTTTAGTTGTACTCATTTCAGCTTGTGCACCGAAAGTAAAGTTATGTTTACCAGAAACGAAAGTTAAATCATCACTTACTGTATAAGTTTTAACATCTCTTAAGTTACCAAAAGTAAACGGCTCATAACCGAAAGAAACTAAAGTAGAGTTTCCGCTACGTGGATTAGCTAAATCTTTATCTAAGATATCCACTAATGGGAAGATACCACCACCAGATGAACGAGGGTCATTTTGGTGAGCAAAAGATACACGGAATGAGTTATTGATTTTACCAAAAGTTGAGTTTAACTCTGCAGTACCCGCATATAAATTAGCTTCTTGGAAATAATTCGAGTTAAAGAATGACATCGAGTAAATACTCTGACGGTTATCTGTAGCCGTGAAGTTAGATCCTGAAGTTGAAGTACTGATTTGACTTGGTGATTTTGACTTAACTTGAGAATAACGAATATTAAAACGGTGATTATTATTAATGTTCCAGTCTAAACGAGCAAATAATTTATCGTTATTGCTATCATTTGAATAACCTTGGTAAGGTCCAGTTTGATAACCATAAGTCGATGCTAAATATTGGCTTACTTGGTTCATAAAAGACTCACTAGGTCTTGCAACGTTTAAAGTAGCGTTTTCAACACCATTTAAAGAAGCTACTTTAGTAGGGCCAGGTTGAACTGTTTTTTTCTGCTCAAAGTTAACGAAGAAGAATAATTTGTTTTTGATGATAGGACCACCTAAACTAAATCCATATTGTTTTTCGTCTAATTGTTGAATACCAGAAATTACATTATCTGCTACTCTAACACCTTGTTGTTTCTCTGAACGGAAAGTATAGAAACCATTTCCGAATACAGTGTTTTTACCAGAACGGGTTACCGCATTGATAGAAGCACCTGTAAAACCAGTTTGACGAACGTCAAATGGCGTAATGTTTACAGAGATCTCTTCTAACGCATCGATAGAAATTGGAGAACCATTTGCTGGGATGTTTTGTCCAATACCAAATTGGTTATTGAAATTTGCTCCATCAACTGTAAAGTTGTTAGAACGATAATTACCACCGCCAATTGCAGTACCATTTGCTTGAGGCGTTAAACGCGTAATGTCGTTAACACTTCTAGTAATAGTAGGTAATTCTTCAATTTTAGATCTAGTAATAACAGTTGAAGCACCATTTTTCTTTGAGTTCATAATTGGGTCATTTTTACCCGAGATTACAACCTCACTTAAAAGGGCAGCATCATCTGCTAAATTAGCCTGAAGGTTATAGTTTTCACCTAATTTTAGGTAAATACCTTCAAATTTTTGAGTTTTATAACCCAAATAGCTAACTTCAACTACATAAGGACCGCCCACACGCATGTTACCGATTAAAAATCGACCACTTTCGTTTGTGACAACGGAGTAAACCGTTCCTGTTGGGGTGTGCGTAGCTTTAACACTAGCCCCAGGCAAACCATCCTTAGAGTCTCTAACGTTACCTGTCATTGCAGAGGTAGTAACCTGAGCCGAAGCACTTGAAACCACACCTAAAACAACAAAAAACATCATTAATACTCTGAAAAGTAAAGATTTCTTCATACTCTTTTTTTCTAATTGTTTTTTTGTTTTGTTAAAAAATGTTAAAATTAACGCTACAAAGTTAAATATTAATTTTCTTAGTAACAGAATACTTATGTTAAATTATTATTAATTATCACAAAACTTATCAACAGTTAATAGCCTATTTAAAAAAATATAAATTGCAGTTTTTCAATAATTTATTTTAAAAATTCTAAAATCAAGCTTTAAACCTACAAAGCAAGGCAAACATTAGTGGTACAATTTTTAAGGAGCGAAAACCCTCGGCCATGAATTAATCAACATTTTTGTTAATTTTGGGCTTTAATAATTTTAGCTAATCATTCATTCAAAATATATGAACTACGATTTAATTGTTATTGGTAGTGGTCCAGGAGGATACGTAACTGCCATTAGAGCTTCTCAATTGGGTATGAAAACTGCGGTTATCGAGCGAGAATCATTAGGTGGAATATGCCTTAACTGGGGTTGTATACCTACAAAAGCCTTACTTAAAAGTGCGCAAGTATTTGAATATATCAATCATGCTGCTGATTATGGCATTCAAGCAGCAGAAGCTACTGCTGATTTTGCTGCTGTTATAAAAAGAAGTCGTGGTGTAGCCGAAGGAATGAGCAAAGGCGTTCAATTTTTAATGAAGAAAAATAAAATTGATGTCATTATGGGAACCGCCAAAGTTAAACCTGGTCAAAAAGTTGAGGTCAAAGCGGCTGATGGTTCACAAAAAGTATTAAGCGGAAAACATATTGTGATCGCCACAGGAGGTCGTTCTAGAGAATTACCAAATTTAAAACAAGACGGTGTTAAAGTTATTGGCTATCGTCAAGCTATGGTTTTACCGGAGCAACCTAAGTCTATGGTTATTGTAGGTTCGGGTGCAATTGGGGTGGAGTTCGCTTACTTCTATGCAACTATGGGAACTAAGGTTACCATCGTCGAATTCATGGATAACATTGTCCCTGTAGAAGATGAAGATGTATCAAAGCAATTGCTTCGTAGCTTAAAAAAATCAGGAATTGAAATTTTAACTTCCTCTAGCGTTGAATCCGTTGACACAAGTGGCCAAGGTTGCAAAGTAAGCATCAAAACTGCAAACGGAATGCAAACTATTGATTGTGATATCGTATTATCAGCTGCTGGTGTAGTAGCTAATATCGAAAATATAGGATTAGAAGAAACTGGTATTAAAACCGATAAAGGTAAGATTGTAGTTGATGACTTTTACAATACAACAGTTAAAGGCTATTATGCCATTGGAGACGTTGTTCCTGGTCAAGCTTTAGCTCACGTAGCTTCTGCAGAAGGAATTATTTGTGTAGAAAAAATTGCAGGTCTTCATGTAGAACCATTAAATTATAATAATATTCCTGGATGTACCTATTGTTCTCCAGAAATTGCTTCTGTTGGTTACACGGAAAAAGCTGCAAAAGCTGCTGGATACGAAATTAAAATAGGTAAATTCCCATTCTCAGCATCAGGTAAAGCGAGTGCTGCAGGTGCAAAAGACGGCTTTGTAAAACTAATTTTTGACGCCAAATATGGTGAATTATTAGGCGCACACATGATTGGTACTAATGTTACTGAAATGATTGCTGAAATTGTCGTTGCTCGTAAATTAGAAACAACTGGTCATGAAATGATTAAAGCGGTACACCCTCACCCAACAATGAGTGAAGCCATTATGGAAGCTGCAGCAGATGCTTATGGCGAAGTAATCCATCTATAATATGAAACTACATACCATAGATACCGGTTTTTTTAAACTTGATGGAGGCGCCATGTTTGGAGTTGTTCCTAAAAGTATTTGGCAAAGAAGTAACCCAGCTGACGAGAATAATCTATGTAGCTGGGCTATGCGATGCTTACTTATAGAAGACGGTGATCGACTTATTCTTATTGATAATGGCATAGGAAATAAGCAAGATGATAAATTTATGGGTCATTATTATTTACATGGAGAAGCGAGTTTAGATCAATCATTAACTCAACTTGGTTTCCATAAAGATGATATAACCGATGTATTTTTAACTCATTTACACTTCGACCATTGTGGAGGATCCATAGAAAGAGTTGGCGACAAACTTCTTCCAGCATTTAAAAATGCAAATTTCTGGAGTAATCAAAAGCATTGGGAGTGGGCTGTTCAGCCAAACGATAGAGAAAAAGCATCCTTTTTAAAAGAGAATATTCTACCTATCCAAGAAAGTGGACAATTAAAGTTTATTGAGGATATAGACTGTGTTTCTTTTGGCAATGACATAAAGATCAGATTTGCCTTTGGACATACCGAAGCTATGATGTTGCCTCAAATCCAATATAAAGGCAAAGAAGTGGTATTTATGGCCGATTTATTACCTTCGATTGGACACATTCCTCTACCCTATGTAATGGCCTACGACATGTTCCCATTGCAAACTTTAAAAGAGAAAAAAGCTTTTTTACAAGAAGCTACTGATAAAGAATATATTCTCTTTTTAGAACATGATCCCATAAATGAATGTTGCACTTTACAACATACCGAAAAAGGTGTAAGAGTAAAAGACACCTTTAAATTATCCGACATCTAATCTCATATTGCTGTCAATTTCAAGCTAAAAAAGCCAGCTTGACCAAATAATTACACTAAAAAAGCCTTTAGCCATAAAGGCTTTTTTAATTTTGCACGCGCTCTCCAAAGAATCTCTCTAACCTAATACAATATTTTCCGGTTTAAAAAATGGTTTAATCTTAGAGATTAATTTAAATAACTATGTTCAAAATTTTTAATTATATATTCTGGGCGAGTATTATTCTATTATTTTCAACATGCGATACGATTGAATATAGCCCCAATCAAAAGTTCAATAAAAATTCTCCTATAGGAGTTAACAACAGAGAACTATCTCGACTAAAACAAAAATCAAGCTCCAATAAAATTAAAGTAGCCATCACTGGCGATACCCAAAGAAACTATAAACAAGCTATTGATTTTGTAAATTATATTAATCAACAAAATGATATAGATTTTGTCATTCTAAATGGGGATATTTCAGACTTTGGCCTCCTGCTAGAGTTTAATGGGATATATAAAATATTTGATCAACTCCATGTTCCATTCGTCACCGTGATTGGGAACCACGATTTAGTAGCTAATGGAAAAGATGTTTATCAAAGAATGTATGGACCTTTAAATTTTAGTTTTATTTATGGAGGCGTCAAATTTATTTGTCACGATACAAACGGCCGAGAATACAATTTCAATCAATCTACACCTAACCTTTCTTGGCTAGAAAACGAAGTCAAACCAAGCCCTAACTATGAATATGCCATTGCCATATCGCATGTCCCTTCAGCCGACGGTGATTTTGACCCAGAATTAGCTAGTCCATATGAAAGCCTATTAAATTCTAGTCCACATATTTTAGCCTCTATTCATTCACATCAGCATCAAGCACAAAGAATATATTATACTCAAAAAAATGGAACGCCATTTATAATAACCAATGGTATCGTTAACAATAGCTTTAGTTTATTAGAAATAGAAAATGGGAAAATTCATATTAAAGAAATTAAGTATTAGTTTTTTGTTCATAGGATTATCAGGTGGAATGGAGGCAAGTGCACAAGAAATAAAAAAATTGCCTTCTTTATTAAAGTCTTTAATCCCACAACAAGCACAAATTCAATATGGTGGAAGTATTGGATTTGTCAGCACAGGCATTGGTTATTCACTTTGGCAAGAAAAAGGTAATTTAAGTATTCATGCTGGATTTGTACCTGAAAAGCAAGGAGGTGCATTCAGTATTTTAGCCCTTAAATTAGCTTATCAACCCTTTCAATTCAATCTAGGAAAAAGCTTTGAAATCAAACCATTTAACCCCGTTATTTTTCCCTCCTACACTTTGGGCTCTAATTTTAGTTATCGTTTCAGCACCAATCAATATCGTCCAAATTATTATTTTTGGTCAACCGCACTTCGCTTACATATGGGCGCCTCTAGTGAAATAAAATTTTATTACAAACCAAAATCATTCACTCAACCAAAACCCAATGCCATAAGCCTTTATGCCGAAGTAAATACGAATGATCTTTATGCGATTAGTTGGTTCATTAATAGAAAAGTAGCCCCCTTCTCTCAAATATTTCGTTTAGGCTTTGGCTTAAAGACCTATTTTTAATAAAATCAATCCTGTTAAAAAATTGTCAAGATCCAAAAGCTTTTCTTTAATTACTTTCTAATTAGATGCTTCTGGAGCCGATTTAAACCAAAAGCAATAAAATGAATTCTATTCTCTGCGACAAAAGACCTGTCAGACACTTTTCTTGGAATGATTTTTGCTACTAAACAATTGCTTAAAATATTATTGAAAAGTACTAGATTTTCAATATTTTAGGCTCAAGATTCGACATTTTTTTTATAAATTTGCATCGCACAAATTACGACTATACATATAAATGAGACAACTCAAGATTACCCAATCCATCACCAACAGAGAAAGTCAATCCTTAGACAAGTATCTTCATGAGATTGGAAAAGTAGACTTAATTACCGCCGAAGAAGAAGTTATCTTAGCCCGTAAAATTAGAGAAGGAGATCAAGCAGCGCTAGAGAGATTAACCAAAACGAACTTACGTTTCGTGGTTTCCGTAGCCAAACAATATCAGAATCAAGGCCTTACTCTGGGAGATTTAATTAACGAAGGTAACTTAGGACTTATCAAAGCCGCTAAACGTTTCGATGAAACAAAAGGCTTTAAATTTATTTCTTATGCCGTATGGTGGATTCGTCAGTCAATCCTTCAAGCCATTGCAGAACAAAGCCGTATAGTAAGGCTTCCATTGAACCAAGTTGGTTCATTAAGTAAAATCAGTAAAGCTTTCTCCAAATTAGAGCAAGAGTACGAGCGTGAACCCTCACCAGAAGAGTTAGCCGATATTTTAGAAACTACGGTGGATAAAATTTCTGACACTTTAAGTAATTCAGGTCGTCACGTGTCTATGGATGCTCCATTTGTTCAAGGAGAAGAAAACACGCTACTTGATGTATTAGAAAATCATGAACCTAATACCGATAGTAATTTAATCAATGAATCTTTATCAGAAGAAATCAAACGTTCTTTATCCACTTTAACGGAGAGAGAAAGAGAAATTATTATCTTATTCTTTGGATTAAGCACTAACCATCCGCTGTCGCTTGAAGAAATCGGAGAGAAATTTAGTTTAACCAGAGAACGTGTAAGACAAATTAAAGATAAAGCACTTCAAAGACTAAGACATACTTCAAGAAGTAAAATCTTGAAGTCCTATTTAGGATAGCATTTATTATTTTTTATTTATAGAAAAGATTGGGTACTAGCTCAATCTTTTTTACTTTTGCAGCAGTTCTAACCCTATATAAAATCTTGTATGTTAAACAAATACCAATCAGAGTTCCAAAGTTGGATTGAGAAAGAGAAAAAAGCTTTAGAGTTAATTCATGTAGTGGGTCAATTATGGTTTGATCGCTCCATTGAATTAGTACTTTTCCGTAAACCCTTAGTAGATGTGGGAAGTAGTGAAATTTTAGCACATCACCAATATGCTAAAGAAGTAAGTGGAAAAGAGATTTCTATCTACGAAACCCTCGAATTAGCACGCACCATCGCTAAATGTAATATTGCCCCTTCACGTATAGATATTGGTCGCTTAGCTACAGAATGGTTAGAGTCAAGCAATAATCAAAGCAGTATGCATGATTTTGTGATCAATCAATTAGCTAAGCATATTGGCAAAGATAAAATCGTATTAAAACCCAAAGATGTGGTGCTTTATGGTTTTGGAAGAATTGGAAGAATTGCGGCTCGTGAATTAATTATGCAAGCTGGAAAAGGTGAGCAATTGCGCCTTAGAGCCATTGTAACACGTTCATATAGTGATGAAGAATTAATTAAACGTGCAGAATTATTAAGAACAGACTCTATTCATGGACCTTTCAATGGCACCATTGTTGAAGACTTTGAAAACAAAGCCCTGATTATTAATGGTCAAACGGTTTATTTAATTGCCGTAAAAGAACCTGAACAAGCTGACTATACCCAATATGACATCAATGACGCCTTAATTATTGATAATACCGGCGTTTATCGCGACCGTGAAGGTTTAGAAAGACATCTTAAAGCAAAAGGGATTAGTAAAGTTCTATTAACCGCGCCTGCCAAAGGAGATGTCCCTAATATTGTTACCGGAATCAATGATGGAGAATTCGACTTCCAAAGCGAGTCCATTTTCTCTAATGCATCCTGCACAACTAATGCCATTGTACCCGTATTAAAAATCGTTGACGATCATTTTGGCATAGAAAAAGGTCATATTGAAACTGTTCACTCTTATACAAATGATCAAAATTTATTAGATAACTATCATAAAAAATATCGTCGTGGTAGAGCTGCTGCGTTAAACCTAGTGATCACTGAAACTGGTGCAGATAAAGCTGTGGCTAAAGTTATTCCCCATTTAGGTGGCAAATTAACAGGTAATGCCGTGAGAGTACCTACACCAAATGTTTCTTTAGCTATTTTAAACCTCAGTTTAAATAAAGTTACTTCTAAAGAAGAAATTGCAGACGTACTAAAAAACTCATCCCTTTTTGGGGATTTATCCGAGCAACTCGAATACTCTATTTCTAATGAATTAGTAAGTAGCGATTTAATCGGTAATAGCCATGCAACTATTGTAGATGGTCCGGCTACCATTTTATCTAAAGATGGAAAATCAGTTGTCCTATATGCCTGGTATGATAATGAATATGGCTATACACGACAAGTCATTCGATTAGCCAAAAAAATTGCAGGGGTAGTACGCCTCACATACTATTAAAATAAAAAAGGCCGATTTACATCGGCCTTTTTTATTTAAACAAGTTTTGGCTTATTACCTACGATTTGATCAATCTCGTCCATAATGGCGTCGGTTACTCGAGGTAAAACCTCCAATACCCCAAGATTTTCTTTCAATTGCTCCAGTTTAGAAGCACCTAATATAACTGTACTTACATTAGGATTCTTCAAACACCAGGCAATAGATAAATGTGCCAAAGAAATCTCTAATTGATCTGCCAAATTTTGTAATTTATCAACTATCGCTAAACGGTCTTGAGCTAAAATTAACTCTTTTAACCATTCCATGCCTTTTAAGTCTAATCGAGTTTTATCTACTCCACCTTTACTATATTTTCCAGATAATAAACCAGAAGCCAAAGGCGACCAAATGGTTGTTCCAAGACCATGATGCTTGAATAAATGCATATAATCAGCTTCTACCTTTTGACGCTCAAAAATATTATACTGAGGCTGTTCCATCGTAGGACCAATTAAATTAGCTTTATCAGCAAAAGCCACAGCTTCCATAATTTCCGAAGCACTCCATTCTGAAGTTCCCCAATACAAAATTTTACCTTGTTGTAAAAGCGTATTCATAGCCCAAACCGTTTCCGAAATAGGCGTATTCTTATCTGGTCTATGACAGAAATATAAATCTAAATAATCAACCTGCAAACGACTTAATGCCGCATGACACGCTTCAATAATATGCTTTCTGGACAAGCCAACTTGATTAGGACCTTTGTTTTTTGCGCCAAAATACACTTTACTAGATACCACATAAGAATCTCTATCCCAATTTTGCGCCTTTAAAATTCTACCCATTACGCGCTCTGATTCCCCTTCCGCATAGCCTTCAGCATTATCGAAGAAATTGACTCCTTGCTCATAGGCTACCACCATCAAAGCCTCCGCCATTTTATCTGAAATTTGATTTCCAAATGTCAACCAAGAACCTAATGATAAGGCACTTACTTGCAAACCTGAATTACCTAATCTTCTATATTCCATAATTATTATTTTTTTAAGCAATTTAAAGCATAAAATTTAATAATAATAGTTGCCTTGGTAATAATTATGCAAAACTTTACCTTTAAACCGAAAATCAGCTTATTTAGAAATTAGATAATCAATACATGAAAAAACTCTTATTAATTCCTTTAGCGCTCTTGTTAAGTTGTAGCAGCTTAAAAAATGAACAAAGCAAACTTAGCCCTGGCGAACAACTTTTAAAAGATGTGGAAATACTAGCTGGAGATGATTATATGGGCAGACAGACGGGTACAGAAGGTGCAGAAAAGGCTAGAAAGTATTTAATATCCAGACTTGAAAACATAGGCATAAAACCTTTTCCTGGTACAACTTCTTATGAGCACAGTTTTGAAGTTAAAGCCAGAAACGCTAATCAAACCTTAAAAGGAATCAACTTAATAGCAGCCGTTCCTGGTAAATCAACAGATGCCATAGTAATTTCAGCTCATTACGATCATGTAGGCGTAAGAAATAATGAAGTTTATAATGGAGCGGATGACAATGCTTCCGGTGTCGCGGCTTTACTTCAAATGGCTAAATACTTCGCTAAAAAGAAACCAGAGCACACCTTAATTTTTGCCTTATTCGACGCAGAAGAAATGGGCTTACAGGGAGCTAAGCAATTTGTTGCTAATCCCCCTACGGCACTTGAAAACATTAAATTAAATATTAATATGGATATGATTAGTCGAAATGATAAAAACGAACTTTATGCGGCTGGATCATTTTTATACCCTGCTTTAAAGCCATATCTTATTTCAACCAATCCGAACTTAAAATTAATGTTAGGCCATGATGACCCTAAATTAGGGAGAGATGATTGGACAAATCAGAGTGATCAAGGGGCATTTCATGCTAAAGGAATTCCATTTATCTATTTCGGTGTGGAGGATCACAAAGATTATCATAAATCGAGTGATGAATTCAAAAATATTCACCCTCAATTCTTTCAAGATGCCGCTAATACCATTCAGCAAATCCTTGATAACATCGATAAAAAAAGAGATTTAAAAGCCATGTTTAGAGAGAAACTAATCAGCAACTAAATTTCAATCAAAGCATTAAATTAATAAGGCCCCGCTAATAAAATTAGCGGGGCCTTATGCTTATAAAATTTAAAACTATTTAATTTTAAAATCCGTCTTAACCATACCCTTAAACTCCTTATTTCCAACATCCGTTGGCAACTCTTTTAAAGTACTGATTGGCACTTCCTGCCCCTTAATACTCATCGTCTTATTAGCTTTCATGATTACATTGGCATTCGGCTTAATTTCTTTAATAGCCTTTGCAATATAGTTTTCACTTGGATCGCCAAAATTATTTCTAGGGTCATCAAAATCATCAAAAATATCAGGAGCAAAACCATCATAATAATCTCCTGCGCCTAAAGAATTTTTTGTAGAAAACATCGCATAATAAACTTCGTATTTATTTTCTATTCGTATAGGGAAAAAGCCAACAGGTTTGCCATAAGTTTTCTCTCCGATTAACTTAACCGTCATAAAAGGTTTTAAAGCATTAATTAATAGTTCCGAAGCGGAAGCCGTAGCACCAGAGACAATAAACACCACTTTCCCCACATCACTTGCCGCATTAAATGGACCCGATTTCACAAATACTTCGGTATTGCCAGGTATTGAATAGTCAAAATCAAAATAGGTAATCATTTTCCCATTTTGAAACACAACTTTACCATCAGCATCTCTATAAGGCTGATTTAATAAAATCTCTGCCTCTTTATTTTGCATCATTGTATTATAATGCTCCGCAAACATCACCTTACCATTTGCCGATGAAGGAGCAATTTTATTGATAATATACTCCGCAGTATTCACATAGCCTCCCCCATTGTACCGCAAATCAATAATTAAATCCTTTACATTAGAATCTGCAAATTTGGTAAAAGTCTCATCAATTTCCGCTCTAGCGGCACTCAAAGTTGAGAACCTAGCCAAAGCCAAATAGCCAATTTTTTTATCATCTACTGTAAAAACTCTAGTTTTCAAAATCGGTGAGCTTTTATAAACGGCTTTAATTAAAGTAACCGTATAAGGTGCACCAGCTGCACCACCGGTATATTTCACCCCCTCAATAGTGATTGTATTTCCGTTAAATGCCTCATTTATAAAGTTTCGGTCATTCGCATAATTATCACCAATGGTTCTACCATTAACTTTATAAATTCGGTTAGAACGTACCATACCCGCTTTATCCGCAGGAGAACCTGGGTAAACAGCATTCATAAATAAAGCATAAGTAATTCCCTGAGCATCTTGAGCATAAGCCTGTAACTTAATACCAAAATCATTCCCATTCCCATCCAAATCAACGGCGGCTTGTTTATCAAAAATATAAGCCGTTGGATTCTTATTCGCTAAATCAGAGATATAAGAAAACTTAGAGTCTACGGCACCAGAACCAGTCAACACATATTCATAAGGCTTTCCTGTAGCTGGGTTAATCGGAATTTGAGTTAAAGCAATTAATTCATTATTATAATTATCCAAATCCGTACTGGCACCTTTAAATCGAGACACATTAAAAGTCTCTATGCTCGGCAAGGCTGTATTCCAATAATAAAGCTCTTTAGCATATAAAAAAATAGAATCACGCGTTAAATCGGCTCTTGATTTACCTGGCGGATTAGGATCAGGCTTTTCCCCTTCTTTTGTACAGGAAAAAGCGAATAAAGCAATAAATAGGACTAATAGGTTAGACTTAAATTTCATTTAGTTATATTAAGGTAATTAGGTTTATGGTTCAATTTTATGATGAATCACTAAAATAGTAATATTTCTTATAAGCTCTCTTTAATTGATAAAAAATCTATCCCAGCTTGCTTGGCCAGTTCGGTATGTGCTTCATTTAAGCCCACAAAAACAACCTCAGCTTTATTCCAAGCATGCTGCATCAAAACAAAGTTAAGGGCTTGATCGGCCTGACTTTGAATTTCATCGGCAAAATAGGTCGTTAAATAAGTTTCTAAACCATTCCATTCCAGCTGCTTTAACTTATTTACCTGAATTTCAGGCTTCCCTTCAAGCCATAAAATGATAGACTTTCTATCCACTTCTAATTGTTGAAGCTGGTCTAATACTTGTTTATACAATAACAATTTTAAAGGCAATCGAGCTGTTTCATGTAAGGTATTGAAATTCGTCAAATACTTCTTATCCAAAGCCTGTGTCTCGGTTAAATAGTCAAATAAACCTTCAGCCCCATGATTTGAATAATACTCTTGCATCACTGCCAATAAAGGCTTTGCCGGTCTTTGCTCGATATACTCCAAAAATTCTGTAAACAAATAATAAACTTGCAACAGATAATCTTTTTGAGGATATAAAACATCATCAAAAGCATAAATAAAAACTTTTTTATTTGGCAAATAACCCTCAAAATTCATACTTAAAAAATTCTTAAAAATAAAACACGTTTAAACTAAATCGCAATAACTGTAAAATTCGCTACATCTTCAGCACGAATGAATTCCTCATTTATTAAATCAGGAGCCAATAAGCCTGAAAACGCTGTATTAGAAAACGTGAAATCGGATGGAATCTTATCTAAAGTACTGAATAAACAAATTCCCTCATTGATCAGTAAAAAATCTTGAAATTTAGATGACTTTTTTAGCTTGCTAGCGATGGAAATATCTGGGCATATTAAAGAAATACCATATTCCGCAAATAATAGCCTAGAACGCTCTAATGCAGCCCATTCCTTTTGATAAAGTGGAATATACATTTGAATATCCAAATCTAAACAACGCTTCAAAATTTGATGTGCTAAGGTATGCTCTTGAAAATCACCTAAGGAAATAATTGGGCTTTCTTGACCTCCAATAGTTGGAACATCTCCATAATCACCTAAAAGTACTTCAAACTTAGCTTTTAATTTATTTTGAATTTTAAAGGCCGCTAAATGCTGTGCCCCACTGATCATAACTTTCATGAAAAAAATACAAATTAGCCTAAATCCTCTCTTCCGAACTCACTAAACCATCCTTCATTAACACCACTCGATTTGAAATATTAGCCAAATCTTCATTATGTGTCACAATCACAAAGGTTTGATTCATTTCGTCTCTAAGCTTAACAAACAATTGGTGTAAACGATTGGCATTCTGAGAATCCAAATTACCCGAAGGCTCATCAGCCAATACGATTAATGGCTTATTAATTAATGCTCTAGCTACCGCAATACGTTGTTGTTCACCTCCAGAAAGTGCATTAGGCTTATGTAAAGCACGATCTTTAAGATCTAATAGCTCCAACCACTTATAAGCTTCCATCTCTGCTTCTTTCTTAGATTTTTTCGCAATAAAAGCTGGAATACAGATATTTTCTAAGGCCGTAAACTCGGGTAATAAATGATGAAACTGAAAAACAAAACCAATATTTAAATTTCTAAATAAGCTTAGCCTTTCTCCCGACAAGGTATGCAAAGGAATACCCTTCAATTCTACTGAACCTGCATCTGGTTTATCCAAAGTTCCTAAAATATGAAGTAGTGTTGATTTACCTGCTCCAGAAGCTCCAATAATACTCACAATCTCACCTTGCTCGACATGCAGATTTACCCCCTTTAAAATAGGTAAATTTCCATATGATTTTTGAATTCCTTTAGCAACTAGCATAGCACAAAGTTAAACATTTGCTGCTCATATTTCTTTACTTCGCCTAAAATGCTTGAAAGTAAAAAATTAAATTGTAGATTTGAACAAATTTTTAGCAAATGAATATCCACGAATATCAAGGTAAACAAATATTAAAAAGTTTTGGAGTAGCCGTTCAAGAAGGGGTTGTTGCAGAAACTGTAGAACAAGCAATTGAAGGGGCGAAAAAAATGAAGTCCGATTTTAATTCGGATTGGGTAGTAGTTAAAGCACAAATTCATGCAGGTGGCCGCGGAAAAGGTGGTGGTGTGAAATTGGCTAAAAACCTAGATGAGGTAAAGCAAAAAGCTGGAGAAATTTTAGGCATGCAATTAGTTACGCCACAAACAGGTCCAGAAGGCAAAAAAGTACATAAAGTACTCATTGCTCAAGATGTTTATTATCCAGGAGCTTCTGAAACTAAAGAGTTTTACATGAGTGTTTTATTAGACCGCACAGCGGGCAGAAACATCATCATGTATAGTACAGAAGGTGGTATGGACATCGAAGAAGTTGCCGAAAAAACACCTCATTTAATTTTCAAAGAGCAAATCGATCCTAAAGTAGGTTTACAAGGCTTCCAAGCGCGTAAAATTGCCTTTAATTTAGGTTTAGTTGGTGCTGCTCACAAAGAAATGGTAAAATTCGTTGCGGCGCTTTATAAAGCTTATGAAAACACCGATTCATCCATGTTCGAAATCAATCCCGTATTAAAAACTAGTGATGATAAAATCATTGCGGTAGATGCTAAAGTTGATTTAGATGAAAATGCTTTATATCGTCACCCAGATTACGCAGCAATGCGCGATAAATTAGAAGAAGATCCAACGGATGTTGAAGCTAGTGAAAGTAACCTTAATTACGTAAAACTTGACGGAAACGTAGGTTGTATGGTAAATGGTGCTGGATTAGCTATGGCAACTATGGATATCATTAAATTAGCTGGTGGAGAGCCTGCTAACTTCTTAGACGTAGGTGGAACTGCTAATGCAACTACGGTAAAAGCAGGATTCAACATCATCTTAAAAGATCCTAACGTAAAAGCTATATTAATTAACATCTTTGGAGGTATCGTTCGTTGTGACCGTGTTGCACAAGGTGTTATTGATGCTTATAATGAAATTGGAGATATTCCAGTTCCAATTATTTGCCGTTTACAAGGAACTAATGCTGAAGAAGCTAAAAAATTAATTGACGAGTCAGGATTACACGTTTACTCTGCAATTGCGCTGAAAGAAGCGGCTAATTTAGTAAACAAAGTAATTTCGGAAAGCTAAGTCGAAAACATAAAATCGAAAAGCCAATTCCGAGGAGTTGGCTTTTTTGTATAATAACCCTTTAACATTGGGAAAAAATGATTAAAAGAGATAAAATTAAAGATTTATTAAGCAGCACTTCATTTGACCGTGAAGTACGCGTAATGGGATGGGTTAAAACTTTTAGGAATAATCAGTTTATTGCCTTGAACGATGGTTCTTGTATGGGTAATATACAAATCGTAGTAGACTTTAATAATACCCCTGAAAGTATCCTGAAAAGAATTACAACAGGTGCAGCTATTGCCGTAACCGGCACATTAGTAGCCTCTTTAGGCAAAGGTCAGGCCGTTGATGTCAATGCTAAATCCATTGAAATTTTAGGTGATAGTAATCCAGAACAATTCCCGCTTCAACCTAAGCGTCATAGTTTAGAATTCTTAAGAGAAATTGCACACTTAAGATTTCGCACCAATGTATTTAATGCCGTTTTTAAAGTACGTCATGCTTTAGCTTTTGCGATTCATAAATTTTTTAATGAAAGAGGTTTCGTTTATATGCATACCCCTATCATTACCGCTTCTGATGCAGAGGGTGCAGGAGAAATGTTTAAAGTTACGACTTTAGATTTCGATCATACCCCAAGATTTGAAGATGGATCTGTAAATTATGCGGAAGACTTCTTTGGCAGAGCCACAAACTTAACGGTGTCTGGTCAACTAGAAGGAGAATTAGCAGCAACAGCTTTTAGTCAGATTTATACCTTTGGACCTACCTTTAGAGCTGAAAACTCTAATACAACTCGACACCTTGCCGAGTTCTGGATGATTGAGCCTGAGGTAGCTTTTGCCGATTTAGAAGATAATATGCAATTGGCAGAAGACATGATGAAATATGTTATTCGTTATGCTCTAGAAAACTGCAAAGAAGAATTAGCATTTTTAAATGACCGTTTAGCTCAAGAAGAAAAACAAAAGCCTCAACAAGAAAGAAGCGAACTTGGCTTATTAGAAAAACTAGACTTCTGCTTAGCTCATGAGTTTGAAAGATTAACTTATACAGAAGCTATAGAGATCTTAAAACAATCTAAGCCAAATCAAAAGAAACAATTCAAATACTTAATTGAAGAGTGGGGAGCTGATTTGCAATCTGAACACGAGCGCTATTTAGTAGAAAAACACTTTAAAAAACCTGTTATTCTAACGGATTATCCAAAAGATATTAAGTCTTTCTACATGCGTATGAATGAGGATGGTAAAACCGTAGCTGCTATGGACATCTTATTCCCAGGTATTGGTGAAATGATCGGTGGCTCACAAAGAGAAGAAAGATTAGATCTTTTAACCAAACGTATGGAAGAAATGGGTGTACCACAAGACGAACTTTGGTGGTATTTAGATACGCGTCGTTACGGTACCGTTCCACATGCAGGATATGGATTAGGATTTGAAAGATTGGTGTTATTTGTAACCGGCATGACGAATATCAGAGATGTCATTGCCTTCCCAAGATTCCCCAAAAACGCAGAGTTTTAAAATAAAAAAGGCTACTCATTGGAGTAGCCTTTTTTATTATTCTTCAATTTTTGATAAAACTGGATAATCCTCTGCTGTAATTCGAATATCTGTTGGTGCAAAACTCTCTGCTCTACTCAACTTCATTCCTAAATCAAAAGCTTTTGGATAAGGCTCATGTAATAAACTACCCTCAGGGATATATGGATAAGTTTCTAAATAAGATTGCATAATATTTTGCGAAACTCGACGATTAATATAAGCTCTAGTTAATTGACTAGGATGCTTTAATCCAGCAGCGCCCAATAACTCAACCGCACTGCGCACAGTTAAACGATGGAAATTATAAACCCTCACTTTTTTATCTTCTACCACTAAACCTTTCATCAAACTAGGATCTTGTGTAGCTACACCGGTAGGACAAGTATTACTATTACATTCTAAGGCTTGAATACAACCTAAAGCGAACATCATTCCACGGGCAGAATTACACAAATCAGCACCCAAAGCAATGTTTTTCACTAAATCAAAACCAGAAGATACTTTTCCTGAAGCGATAATTTTTATATGTTTCTTTAAGCCAAAGCCTTGTAAAACGTCATAAACAAAAGCTACACCTTCTCTCAATGGCATACCAACAGAATTAGAAAACTCTGGCGGAGCGGCTCCTGTACCACCCTCACCACCATCTACAGTGATAAAGTCAACATATATTCCCGTTTCAATCATAGCTTTACAGATGGCAAAGAACTCCGAACGACGTCCAATACATAATTTAATACCAATTGGCTTGCCTCCAGAAAGATCTCTCAAACGCTTCACAAAATGACACATTTCAATCGGATTAGAGAAAGCCGAGTGTCCTGGAGGAGAAAGCACATCTTTACCTTCTTCTACTAAACGAATACGCGCAATCTCCGGCGTCACTTTAGCGGCTGGTAAAATACCTCCATGGCCAGGTTTAGCACCTTGGGATAATTTAATTTCAATCATCCTTACATTCTCCGTTTGAGAACGACGCGCAAAAGCCTCGTCACTAAAAGTACCATCAGGATTTCTACAACCAAAATAACCTGTACCTAGCTGCCAAATTAAATCACCACCTGGATTCTCATGATAATCACTAATTCCACCCTCACCTGTATTGTGTGCAAAACCACCCAATTTTGCCCCGCCATTTAAGGCTAAAATGGCATTTTGACTCAAAGAACCAAAACTCATCGCTGAAATATTAAAAATACTTGCGGAATAAGGTTGTTTACAATCCGGACCACCTACCAATACTCTAGGATTAGGATCAATTTCATGATGTGAAATAGCCGCAATACTATGACTTAACCATTCATAACCATTTTCATAAACATCAAATTGTGTCCCAAATGGAATGGTATCATTTTCACGCTTAGCACGCTGATAAATTAAAGAACGACTAATTCTATTATAAGGGGTACCGTTGGTATCACTTTCTACAAAATATTGATAAATTTTGGGGCGTAGTTCTTCCATAAAATAGCGAAGACGCCCAACTACAGGATAGTTTCTAACAATACTATGCTTAGGCTGGTACAAATCATAAACGCCTAATATTACTACGGGCCCTGTAAAGAGGAATAACCACCATAAAGGTGGATAGGTTAACGCCAATAAAAGTGTTAGGGTAACCAAGAATGCAGCAATTGCAATAAAAGCTTTTCTCATGTTTGCATTGTTAAAGTAAAACAATCTGCAAAAATAGTAAAAGCCTTTATATTTTGCTATTTTTGAGTATGTTAATTAAGATTTATCCAGAAAACCCAAACCCTCAAGCAGTAAGTCAAGCAGTTAGTGTTTTGAAAAAGGGTGGTATTATTATTTATCCTACAGATACCGTCTATGGGCTAGGTTGTGATATCACTAATCAAAAGGCCATTGAGCGAATTTGTCGCATCCGAGGAATAAAACCTGAGAAGGCCAACTTATCTTTTGTTTGTGCTGATTTGAGGCATATTTCGGATTATATCAAACCCATAGATACCAGCGTTTTTAGGGTATTAAAAAAAGCCTTACCTGGGCCATTTACATTTATATTGAATGCCAATAATGCCGTTCCAAAACTATTGAGTTCAAACAAAAAGACCGTTGGGATTAGGGTGCCAGATAACAGCATTGCTAGAGCCATTGTTGAAGAATTAGGTAATCCCATTCTATCCGCCTCTATTAAAGACGACGATGAGTTATTAGAATATTCCACTGATCCTGAATTGATCCATGAAAAATACGAAAGCTTAGTTGACTTAGTTATTGATGGCGGTTATGGCGGAAATGAAGCTTCCACCGTAGTCGATTGTACACAAGGTGATTTTGAAGTCTTACGTCAAGGAAAAGGCGATCTAGACGCCTATTTGTAAAATTTATATATTTGCGCATGGCCAAAGGAATCAATCTAGCAATCTTTAAGCAATTTTTTAAATCCAATCAGAATAGTAGTATCCTATTATTCGCTGGTTTAATCTTATCTCTCCTACTAGCAAATTCTCCACTATCGGCAGGCTTTGAACAAATCTTAAATAAAAAAATTGATCTTTCCTTTAGCACTTTTCATCTTGATTTTAGTGTATCTGCCTGGATAAATGATGGATTAATGGCTATTTTCTTCCTATTAGTTGGACTCGAAATTAAAAGAGAACTCATCGAAGGAGAATTAAGTAGTTTAAGCAAAGCGAGTTTACCTGTTTTTGCAGCTTTAGGTGGAATGATTGTACCCGCCTTAATTTATATGGCATTTAATGCGGGCACAGATACCGCAGGTGGATGGGGTATTCCAATGGCTACAGATATAGCCTTTGCTTTAGCTTTAGTTGGGGCATTAGGCAAGAAAATTCCAAGTTCCTTAAAAATATTTTTGGCTGCCTTAGCCATTGTCGATGATTTAGGGGCCATTCTGGTTATTGCTATATTTTATACCTCCAGCCTACATTGGGATGCTTTGGCTATCGCCGGAGCGATCACCTTGTTTTTATTTGCCTTAAACTTTTTCAATGTAAAAAACATCATCTTTTACCTTATACCAGGACTCTTTCTATGGTATTTTATTCATCATGCGGGCATACACGCCACCATTGCAGGTGTTATTTTAGCTTTTAGCATACCTACAAATCCTGTTAAAGAAGCCTCTCCTTTAGAGAAACTAGAACATGGCTTAACATTTCCGGTAAACTTTATCATCATGCCTGTATTCGCTTTAGCCAATACCAACATTTTTATTCAAAGTCATTTGTTTCAAGAATTAGGCAATTCCTTAGGGCTAGGCATTATTGGGGGCTTAATTGTAGGTAAGTCTATTGGGGTAACATTCTTTTCCTGGCTTGCCGTTAAGCTCCAGATAGCAAAGCTACCATCCGGAGCCAATTGGAAACATATTTTAGGCATGGGCATGTTAGCTGGAATAGGTTTTACGATGTCTATTTTCATCGCCATGTTATCCTTTCAAGACCCACAACAAATAGCTGAAGCTAAATTTGCTATATTATGTGCTTCATTAGCCGCAGCGCTATTAGGCTTTATCTTTTTGAGTTCCGTCCAAAAAAGATCGTCTAAAGGCACTAAAATCTAATGATTTGCCTGATTCATGTAATGCTTTAACAAAAGCTGATCCCACAATTGCACCACTAGCATATTTTGCGGCTAAGGCGAATGAAGAAGCATTGGAAATCCCAAAGCCAACCATTAGAGGATGACGCAGACCCATAGACGAAATGCGTTCAAAATAAGCCTCAGTAGCTTCCTCTATTTGTAAATTTTTTCCAGTTGTAGCCGCCGATGAAACCATATAAATAAACGCGGAATCAACGGCATCAATTTCATGGATTCTCGCTACCGAAGTAGCAGGACTTATCAAAGAAATAAAACTTAAATGATACTTTTTAAAGAGACTTTCGTATTGACTTTTATAAACTTCTAAAGGCAAATCAGGAATAATACAAGCATCAATACCCAAATCTTGACACTTTTTACAAAATTTTTCTACACCATATTGCAAAACCACATTGATATAACCCATCAACACCACTGGAATTTGAACCTGAGCTCTTAAATGTTCTAATTGCTGAAACAAAACGGGCAAACTCATTCCATTCTCTAAAGCTTTTTTACTGCTTTCTTGAATAATGGGTCCATCAGCTACAGGATCAGAATAAGGAAAGCCTATTTCTATGAAATCTACCCCAGCTTCTTCCAATTTTTGAGCGATAAAAAGCGTATCATCCAAATCTGGAAATCCAGCTGTATAATAGATTGACAATAGATTTTTAGGTTTTGAAGCAAACAAAGCTTGTAATCTGTTCATAAAAATAAAGCGCTTAAAATTTAAAATAATTCATATAATTTTCCATATCCTTATCCCCTCTTCCAGATAGACACACCACTACCACATCAGAAGGATTAAACGACATCTTAGAAAGCTGAGCCAGGGCATGCGCAGTTTCTATAGCTGGGATGATACCCTCCAAGCGTGCTAATTCCAATCCAGCCTCCATCGCTTCTTGATCAGTAATAGCGGTATAAATTCCTCGACCACTTTTAAACAAATGCGCATGCTGAGGGCCAATACCCGGATAATCTAAACCCGCAGAGATTGAATGTGGTTCAACCACCTGACCATCTTCTGTTTGCATCAAAATACTCATGCTGCCGTGCAATACACCTGCTTTACCTAAAGCTGTTGTGGCTGCTGATTTACCAGAATTAATTCCTTCTCCCGCAGCCTCTACAGCTATCAGCTGCACTTCCGGATGCTCAATAAAATGATAAAACATACCCATCGCATTACTCCCCCCTCCAACACAAGCCAAAACATATTGAGGTAATGCTGAACCTGTTTGCGCTAAAAGCTGCGATTTGGTCTCTGCCGAAATCACCTGCTGAAATCGAGCAACCATATCTGGATAAGGATGTGGCCCTACAACCGAGCCAATAATATAATGCGTATCATCTGGATGATTAATCCAATCGCGCATCGCCTCATTAGTCGCATCTTTCAAGGTCTTACTTCCCGAACTAGCTGGCCTAACTTGAGCCCCCAACATCTTCATTCTAGCCACATTAGGCGCTTGCCTAGCCATATCTACCTCTCCCATATAAATCTCACAAGCCAAACCTCGCAAAGCGCATACGGTAGCTGTTGCTACCCCATGTTGTCCAGCTCCAGTTTCCGCAATTATTCGCTTTTTCCCTAATCGCTCTGCTAATAAAATTTGTCCAATAGTATTGTTTATTTTATGGGCCCCCGTATGATTTAAGTCTTCGCGCTTTAAATAAATCGATGCCCCATAGCGCTCCGACAAATTTTTCGCTAAAAACAATGGGCTAGGCCTACCCACATAGTCTTTTAATAATTGATTAAATTCCGATTGGAATGACTCTTCAGCCATTATTTTTAAATAATTTTCCTTCAATTCAGCTATATTTGGGTAAAGCATTTCTGGGATAAATGCCCCTCCAAACTCACCAAAATAACCATCTTGATTGGCAAAATAATCGCCTTGTTTGTCCGACAAATTATAAGTTAAATTCATAGAATGATAGGTTTAAATCTAATTTTTTATGAATTCGTCAGCTAACGAATTCCATTTATTAATAAAATCTTTTACTTTTTCAGGATCTTTAATTCCAGGAGCGCTTTCTAATTTACTGTTCACATCTATGGCAAAGCAACGCTCATCTTTGAGCTGACTCATTTGATCCAGTTCAGAAAGCCCAATTCCCCCACTTAAAAAATAAGGCTTATCCTCTTGATAATTAGCTAACAATGTCCAGTCAAACATTTTACCCGAACCGCCCTTTAATTGCGTTTGGGTATCAAACAAAAAATAATCTGCTACTTCATTAAAGGCTTTCAATGATTGAAAATCAAAATTCTCATCTATCCCAAAGGCCTTGATAATGGGTAAATTACAGAGCGTTTTTAAACCTGTACAAAAAGCAGGGCTCTCCTTTCCATGCAATTGAATCACTTGCAAATCAAAACTTTTTATAACCTCTAATATATCGGCCAAAGAAGCATCCACAAAAACCCCGCATCGTTTAATAGTACTAGGAATTTGCTTTATCGTTTCCATAAACTCTTTGGTGCGCCATTTAGCAATATAACGTGGTGATGGAGGATAAAAAATAAAGCCTAAATAATCCGGCTGGTAACGCTGCACCATCTCTATGTTTTTTTTTTCGGTTAATCCACAAATCTTTAGCTTTCTCATGCCTGTAAATCCATTAATTTTTTAAAAGCCGCATAGGCTTGTCCCCCAATTAAAGCATCCTCTGCTTCTTGATATGCCGTAGCAAAATCCATCCCCTTATTCAAGGTTTGAATACCTAAAGCGGCATTACTTAAAACAACTTGATTTTGGGCTGCACTACCTAAACCTTGCAGAATAGACATAAAATATTTAGCTGCATCTGGAATGGTATCACCACCTCTAATTTCCTCAGGTTTTAAAGCCGAAAAGCCTAAATCACTCAGCTTATATAATTTTTCACCTTCATTTGAAAATGTTTTAAAGTCCCCCGTTAAAGAAACTTCGTCATAACCATCTAAGGCATGCACAATGGTATAACGTTTATCCGATTGCTGATACAAATACGCATATAAGCGCGCCAATTCTAAATTAAACACCCCAACCAATTGATAAGCTGGCTGTACTGGATTTACCATAGGTCCCAGCATATTAAAAAAAGTTTTCACACCTAAATCTTTACGAATAGGTGCTACCGTTTTCATTGCTGGATGAAATAATGGTGCATGTAAAAAACAAATACCCGCCTCATCTAAACAACGATTCAATAGCGCTTCATCTGCTGAAAAAGATAAACCTAAATATTCCATCACATTAGAAGAACCACATCCCGAAGAAACCCCATAATTACCATGTTTGGCCACTTTATAACCTGCACCGGCTAAAATAAAAGAGGCTAAAGTGGATATATTAAAAGTGTTTTTCCCATCTCCTCCAGTTCCGCACATATCCATTAAAGGATATTGTTCATAAATCTTTAAAGGTTGAGCTAAATCTAACATAGCCTCCCTAAATCCCTGCAACTCGGCAACGGTAATTGGGCGCATCCCAAATACGGTTATAAAGGCCGCTACTTGAGATTCCTTATAAGCACCTAAAGCAATGGCCTTTAGAATCGATTTGGCTTGTTCTTTTTCAAAAGTCTTTTGTTCAAATAAATGACTTAATATTTCTTTCATAAGGGGTGTTTTCACAGTTCGTTAAAAAATTAGGCACAAAAAAAAGGTTGCTCAAACTGAGCAACCTTTCACAAAATATTTTTGACAAAAATACCTAAACAGGGGCGCTCACTACGGGTTACCGTAATGCCACCAAGCCTGAATTGTATTTAAGTATTGTTTCATATCGAAGGCAAATATATTTAAATATTATTTTAATAAAGAATTTTTTTCTTTCGCAAAAAGCTCATAAACTTTTTTGTCTGCAAAAGTAGGAAAAAGCTTATTAACCCAAACCGCAAGTTTACCTTGACCGGTCATAATTAAAGTTCGTTTCTTCATTTGAATACCCTCAGCAATTCGAAACGCCACCTCCTCTGCCGACATCATTTTACCTTCCTCCATACTCGTTTCTCCATGCGATGATCCCGACTTGTCTAAAGCAGCTACCCGAATATTAGAAGCTGTGAATCCGGGACAAGCCACTAATACATGAACACCTGTATGTCGTAATTCCGTTCTCAAAGACTCCATAAAGCCATTCATAGCAAATTTAGAAGCCGAATAACCGGTTCTTCCAGGCAAACCTCGATAACCTGCAATTGAACTTACCCCAACAATTACGCCCTTATGCTTTAATAACTCAGGAATAGCATATTTAGTACAATATACCGTACCCCAAAAATTAACGTCCATTAAGTTCTTCAGCACCGATAAATCTAAATCATTAAATAATGCACGCATAGAAATCCCAGCATTATTAATCAAAACATCTATTCGCCCAAAGCTTTGTATAGCTTGCTGTACAAACAACTTACAATCTTCTTCCCGAGACACATCAGTTTGAACAGCTAAAGCCTTTATCCCATAAGTTTTTTGCAAATATTCTGTTTGCTCACAAAGACTAACTAATTGACGGGCCCCTAATACAACATTGGCCCCTCTTTTAGCCATTTCTTCCGCCAAAGCTTTTCCTATACCTGAAGAAGCTCCTGTTATTAAAACAACTTTATCTTTAAAATCCATAATTTTCTGATTAATTCAAGCCAAAAAGGCTATTTCAGCAAAGCGTTTTCATAAGGTACCCGGGTTAAAATCGATCGACCTAAGGTAACTTCATCCGCATAGGCCAACTCCCCACCAAAGGCAATTCCTCTAGCTAAAGTACTCATCGGAACCCCAAATTCACGCAAACGCTTATGCAAATAAAAAACCGTTGTATCCCCTTCCATCGTTGTACTTAAGGCTAAAATCACCTCTTTTATTTGTTGTGTACGCAAGCGCTCAATTAAGCTATCAATAAATAAATCAGCTGGGCCTACTCCATCCATAGGCGAAATCAATCCCCCTAAAACGTGATATACACCAAAATATTGATTAGTGTTTTCAATAGCCATCACATCCCGACTATCCTCTACCACACAAATAGTTTGGGCGTCCCGCTTTGAGCTCGCACAAATTGTACATAATTGTTCATCCGCTAAATGATGGCAAATCTGGCATTGCTTTATATGTTCCTTGAGTTGAATTAAGGTCTGTCCAAAATGATTAACCTCTGCTTGATCCTTTTTTAGCAAATGTAAAACTAAACGAAGCGCGGTTTTCTGCCCTACTCCTGGGAGTTTGGCAAATTCAGCTACAGCGTCTTCTAAAAGTTTAGATGAAAAATTCATAAAACAAAGCTATTAAATTTTAAGAATTGTTTACATTTAGGGGCTAAATTAAAAAATTAATGAGTCCAATAATTCTTTTATCATTTTTACTTGGCTACTTTGCCTTGTTAGTGGGCGTATCCTATTATACTTCCCGAGAAAATTCCGATAATTCCGCATTTTTTATTGCAAACAGAAACTCTAAATGGTATCTAGTGGCCTTTGGGATGATTGGAACCGCCCTATCTGGAGTTACCTTTATCTCTGTACCAGGAGCGGTAGGCCGAAGTGAATTTGGTTATTTTCAATTTGTTCTAGGTAATGCGGTTGGATTTATTCTCATAGCCACAGTGCTATTACCTCTTTATTATCGCTTAAATATCATTTCAATTTATACTTATTTAGAAAGAAGACTTGGTTTTTGGAGCTATAAAACAGGTGCCGTTATCTTTTTAGTATCCCGCACAATAGGTTCAGCCTTCCGACTTTATCTAGTAGCGATTGTATTACAGCGCTTTATTTTCGATGCTTGGAATATCCCTTTCTGGGTAACCATTGTACTCTGTTTAGTCCTTATATGGCTATACACACATAAAGGAGGCTTGAAAACCATTATCATTACAGACACACTACAAACTGTATTTTTATTATTATCGGTTGTGTTATCGATTATCTTCATCTCTAAATCCTTAAATTTAGACTTTGTAGGCACTGTTGAAGCCGTTAAAAACAGTTCATACTCAAAAATATTCTTTTGGGAAGATTTTCTAGGCAGTAAAAATCACTTCTGGAAACAATTCTTAGGTGGCATCTTTGTCACCATTGCAATGACTGGCTTAGATCAGGATTTGATGCAAAAGAATTTAAGTATGAAAACCATTGGAGAAGCACAAAAAAACATGTTCACTTTCACCGGTATTTTCGTATTAATGAACATCTTTTTCTTAAGTGTAGGCGCCTTATTATACATGTATGCTGCTCAAAATGGCATAGATGTCGCTAGTTTAAAAACCCCCGATCATTTGTATCCAGAAATTGCTTTAAACTATTTAGATATAGCGCCTGGGATAATCTTTATGTTAGGATTAACAGCGGCCACATTTGCAACAACAGACTCCGCCTTAACCGCACTAACAACTTCATTCTGTGTTGACTTCTTGCATTTCGATAAAAAAGAAAACCAAAATGATCCTAAATTAGTGAACCAGAGACACCTTGTTCATGTTGGTTTCTCTGTCTTAATGGTTATTGTAATCATGATTTTCAGATTAATCAATGATGATTCTGTGGTTAATGCTATTTTTAAAGCTGCAGGATACACTTATGGACCCTTAGTTGGTTTATTTGCTTTAGGCATGTTCACCAAACGTGCTGTAGCCGATAAATTAGTGCCTTATATCTGTATCTTATCCCCTGTGATTTGTTTTTTCCTCGATAAAAACTCATTAGCTTGGTTTAACTATGCCATTGGATTTGAATTAATTATTATCAATGGATTATTAACCTTTTTATTATTGTGGATTACAGGTAAAACCTCAAGTACACAAACAAAATTTTAAACATCTTTAATACCTATACCTATTTATGACAAGTGAAGACAAGATTAGAAGTGCCTTTACCAATAAAGACTGGCAAGAAATAAAAGTAACCGATAGTTGGCAGATTTTTAAAATCATGGCAGAGTTTGTAGATGGATTTGAAAAACTCGCTAAAATTGGACCATGTGTAAGTATTTTTGGATCGGCTAGAACTGCCGAAACGAATCCCTATTACCAAATAGCTGTAGATTGCGCGCGCTTATTAACTGAAAGAGGATATGGTGTCATTACAGGCGGTGGCCCAGGCATTATGGAAGCAGCTAATAAAGGAGCACATACCAATGGAGGAAAATCAGTTGGTTTAAATATTGACCTCCCATTTGAACAGTTCCACAATAAATATATCGATTCTAATAAATTATTAGAATTTGATTACTTCTTTGTGCGTAAAGTTATGTTCATGAAATACTCGCAAGGCTATATCATTCTGCCTGGTGGTATGGGTACAATGGACGAATTATTTGAAGCAATCACTTTAATTCAAACCGAAAAGATTGCTCGATTTCCGATTGTCTTAATTGGATCAGCTTATTGGGGTGGATTATTGGAATGGATAGAAAAGACTATGTTAGGCGCAGAAAAAAACATCAGCCCAGAAGACATGAATCTATTCCGATTGGTGGATACGGCAGAAGAAGCCGCGGAGCATATTTTCAGATTCTATGACAAATATGTATTAAAACCAAATTTCTAAAAAGAACATAAAAAAGGAGCTTAAAGCTCCTTTTTTATAATTGCGTCACCCCACCTGAAACGATTAGTTTCATGGCTTCAGAGGCATTCATATCTAAAGGTTTAATTTTACTTTTTTCTACAATATAAATCTGACCTGCAAAGGAATACGAGAATGGAAAATAGACAATAGCTTCACCTGGCAATCCCAATTTGCTTAAATCATTTTGGGTTAAAAATCCTATGCGCTTCAAATTTCCCTCCACTTCAACTAATACTGGACTATTAAACTTCTTATCGTCTCCAACGAAGGCCTCTGTTAAATCTTTAATGGAAGAATAAATAAAATTGATTAAAGGTAAACGAGCCATGATCCGTTTAAACCAATTATACATGGTATCATTTACAAAATAAGTGACAAATATGCCGGCTAGCAGAATAATCAAAATCACTAAGATTAAGCCTAAGCCAGGTATATTTCTACTTTCTCCTGTACGTGCATCCTCCCCTAAAATATTATTGATATTGAGCCAACTGTCAATCGTTGTAACCCCCCAAACCACAATGAAAATGCTCAAAGCGATAGGCACTACAATCAATAAACCTTTGATAAAATAACGTAATAATGCAGAACCGATTTTATTCATGGCTCAAAAATACAAAAGATTACTCGTAGTAATATACTCGTTTTACACGTTGCGAAATATTACATACAATTTCATAAGGGATAGTGTCTAACTGAGCCGCCAATTGTCGAATAGTATCCGAGGAATCGAATATCACAACTTCATCCCCTGGCTTTACTGTGATAGCCCGTTCAGCTAAAGCAGTAATATCTAACATGCACATATCCATACAAATAGAACCCAGCGTAGGCACTTCACATCCTTGAATACGCATCTTACCCTGTCCATTTCCAAATTTTCTGGAATAACCATCTGCATAGCCTACTTTTACAGTCGCTAATAAAGTTGGTCTTGTTATTTTTCCACTTCGGCCATAACCCACGGTTTCTCCCGCTTCTAGCTGTTTTATTTGCGAGATAGTAGTCTTCCACTCCAAAACCGATTGAAGCTCCTCAGCGCCTTTAAAATCGTTCCCTAAGCCATATAAACCTATACCTAGTCGAACCATATCGAATTGAGCTTTAGGAAATCTAGCAATGCCAGCGGTGTTTAAAACATGTCGTAGGGGCTTATCATCTAATACCGTGATGATATCCTCATACATTTTTTGATAGCGCTCTATTTGTAAATGAGTAAAGTCATCATGAACCGCTTCATCGGCAGCCACTAAATGCGTAAATATAGATTTTACCTGTAAGGCAGGATTGTCTTTTAATAGAGCTTTTAAAGCGGAAATATGATGAGCTTCAAAGCCTAAACGATGCATACCCGTATCCAATTTCAAATGAATGGGAACAAGTTTACGATCCTTATCACTTATCCCATTTAATTTTAAAAATTGAAGATAAACAGCTAATAAGTCTAGACTATAAATTTCTGGTTCTAATTTATAATCCCACATCAATTGAAAGGCATTAGGCTCTGGACTCATCACCATGATTGGCAATTTAATTCCGGATTGTCTCAACTGCACACCTTCATCGGCATAAGCTACAGTCAAATAATCTACCTTTTGAAAACTTAATAAATTCGCTATCTCATAACTCCCGCTACCATAAGAAAAAGCTTTCACCATAGCCATCAATTTTACGCCTGGCTGCAATAATCTACGGTAGGCTTGTAAATTATCATTTAAGGCTCTCAAATTGATCTCTAGAACCGTATCATGTGCTTTAGCACTCAGCAAAGCGGTAATTCTTTCTAAACCAAATCGACGGGCACCTTTTATTAAAATACTTTCCTTAGCAAAATGCAAAGCATCCAGCTGCTCTAATAAAGCTTCTGTTGACTCAAAAAAAACAGCTGACTTTGGAAATAATTGCGCATGGGCTGAAATAATAGGCCCAACACCAATAAAACGATCAATTTCATTTTGCTTAATCAAATTCGCAATTTGGCTATATAAGACCTCAGCAGCTAAGCCTGATTCCAATACTTCAGATAAAATTAAACTATGCTTGGGATGTTGTTTTTGTTGTTTCAAAAAGTCTATAGCTATTTTCAGGGAATCTAAATCAGAACTATACGTATCATCAATGATGGAACAATCATTAAATCCCTTAACTAAAGTCATACGCATGCTGACTGGATGTAAAAACTTTAGTTTCTGTACCGCCTCAGGAAGCTTAAATTTCAACACCAGTAAAGTGGCCAAACATATAGCCAGATTTTCTAAAGAAGCTAAATCTTGAAAAGGCAATTTTATAATAACCACTTCAGCTTTATAGGTCATCATAAGCTCTGCCATTCCTTCGTTCACCGATAATTGTTGAACTTTTAAATCGGCCTCGCCTTTCTCATCTAACAACCAAGTGAACTTATGTTGGCCTGGTAATGTTTCCTTAAAATGATTTGGAATAAAGGCAGGCGAATAAATAAAAGTCTCCACGCCATCAAATAATTTCAGTTTTTCCTTTAACTTTTCTTCCATAGAACTGAAACCCGATTGATGCGCATCACCCATATGCGTTAAAACCCCTATACTGGGTTGGATCATATCTCGCAAAGCTTCCATCTCCTTTCGTTTAGAAATACCAGCCTCAAAAATCCCCAAAGTATCACCAGCCTGAATTTCCCAAACTGAAAGCGCTACCCCTATTTGTGAATTAAAACTTTTTGGACTTCGTCTAACTTGCTCTTCTCCTTGTAATAATTGATATAACCACTCTTTCACCAGTGTTTTACCATTACTCCCCGTAATCCCAATTACAGGTAGCTTAAAAGCTTGGCGATGTTGCCTAGCAATCAATTGCAAGGCGATTAAGGTATCCTTTACCACTAAAAAATACGCATCAGGAAAATTATCTTGAACAAGCTTGTATGATTCAGATACCACAAAAAACCTAAGTCCAGCAGCATAGGCAGCTGGAATAAAATCATGCCCATCTCGCTTATCTTTTAAAGCAAAAAACATAGTTTCTTCCGGGTGATTCAAGGTTCTTGAATCAATAGCCAAATATCTCACAAACTGATTTTCAGGAAAACGTAAATACCCTGAAATACCTAACCAAGCCCCAATCTCACGAATAGAATGTCCTAAACCTATAGCCATACCTAAAAATTAGCTTTTTACGCATTAATAATAAACCCAATCAAAATTAATGGAATAAAATAAAATAGACCTTAAATCATTAAATTTGTTTCAACTAAAACAATTCCATGTCAGCTAAACAACCAAAATACGATTCCAAAACAGCCTTTCTAAAAGTGCAGGCTTGGTGTGCTTATCAAGAAAGAGCGCAACAGGAAGTTCGCGACAAATTATATGAATGGAACTTATATACCAACGAAGTTGAACAAATAATAGCTAATTTACTTAGCGAAGGGTTTTTAAACGAAGAACGTTTTGCAAAACAATATGCTGGAGGAAAATTTAGGATCAAACATTGGGGTAAAATTAAAATTAAAGCTGGTCTTAAACTTAAACGTATTCCCGATGGCTTAATTAGAAAAGCCCTTCAAGAAATCCCTGATGATCTTTACTTGAACACCCTAGAGGAACTTGCCCTTAAAAAATCGGAAGAAATTAAGGAAAAAGACCCCTTTAAAAGGAAAGTAAAACTCACAAATTACCTACTTGGGAAAGGATATGAAAAAGATTTAATATTTCTTACTCTGAAATCCAACAACTTAAGCTAAAAGCTGAAAATTTATTAAAATAATTCTTGACAGATATTAGAATCTATGTATATTTGCAAACCCAAACGGAAAGACGGAGATTAAAAACAAAGCCTTTCTATTTTAAAGTCGGATGATTTTTCAGGGATAATAAAAGCGAAAGTAGCTCAGTTGGTAGAGCACGACCTTGCCAAGGTCGGGGTCGCGAGTTCGAACCTCGTCTTTCGCTCTAAATACTTCTCGAAGTATTTAATTAAAAGGTCAATCACCTGCCTGGGTGGTGGAACTGGTAGACACGCAGGACTTAAAATCCTGTGCCCTCAACAGGCGTGCGGGTTCGATTCCCGCCCCAGGTACAAACACCGTAAGTCTTAATACACTTACGGTGTTTTTTTATGTCTAAAATATTGATTTATTGTACATTTACAATATATTAGATATAGTTAGAGTGAGTTTAGGTGAGTTTAAATGATAATATTTTCGACACACAATTCGACACACACGATTTATGGCTAAACCAAAATTAAATTTACATAGCAGAAAAAGTACTAATAATAAATACGGGATATTCTTGAATTATTCGTTCAGTGGGCAAAGGCTAAGATACTATACCGGTATAAGTATTGAAGAAAAATATTTCCAATCAAATTACAATACCGGCAAGGCTAGGCCAATCAAATCAACAGCCCCTTATGCTGAGCAATTCAATTCTAAATTAGAGGATATGGTCGCCAGTGCTGTTACTATTGTTTCTGCGGCAAGAGGTGAACAAATCGCTGTTGCATATGTAAAATCAGAGTTAGACAAAATATATAAATCAAAGAAAGTTGAAGATCCTATTGAACTAGATGAGAATGATGTGGTAACCATTTTT
>CAZQFF010000020.1:0-42062 GCA_964592575.1 uncultured Pedobacter sp. | reverse complement strand
CTAATATAATTCGATCTTCATCAATTAACTCTTTCCAAATATCATATGCCTCTTGATCCATAGGAAGGCCTTCACTCGCATCACCAGCAAAAACGGAAACATAAAGTTGATCTTTTGGAATCTGGTAAACTTCGGTTAACAGTTCCCAACTCCAATGAATGGCTTCTTTTTTAAAATAATCTCCAAAACTCCAATTCCCTAACATCTCAAACATGGTATGATGATAGGTATCAATTCCAACTTCCTCTAAATCATTATGTTTTCCTGATACCCTTAAACATCTTTGGGTATCAGCCACACGTTTATATTTGATGGCAGATTCTCCTAAGAATAAATCCTTAAATTGATTCATACCAGCATTGGTAAACATCAAGGTAGGGTCATTCTTTACCACGATGGGAGCCGATGAAACGATATGGTGTTGTTTCTGTTTAAAAAAGGATAAAAATGTATTTCTAATTTCTTGTGCGGTCATGGTTACAAAATTATAATTTTATTACGTTTTTTTAGGAAATTCCTCTTACATTTGAATACTTTAAATAAAATCTATAATTGCTTAACATTCAGTAGGAAAAATGCCTTACAAAGAAAGAGACATCAACAAATTGTATTATACCATGGGCGAGATTACCGAAATGTTTGAGGTGAACGCCTCGCAAATTAGATTTTATGAAAAAGAATTTGATATTCTTCAGCCCAAAAAAAACAAAAAAGGCAATCGCCTATTTACACCGGAAGATGTTGAAAATCTAAAAATTATTTTTCATCTCGTTAATGAAAAAGGATTTACCTTAAAAGGCGCTAAGGATCATATGAAATCAAATTCGGGTGGCGTAAAAGAAAATCAAAAAATCATTGATTCTTTAGAAAAAATTAAATCCTTCTTAGTCAAGCTTAACGAAGAATTATAAAAAATCGAGAAGTAATTTTACTCCTCGATCCCCAACAAACATTTCTAAAATTAAAATGTATTAGTTTTTAGCCAACATAGTTCCCATTTGGCTATTTATCTTAAAATCCACGTCTAGCTTAAGATCGTCTTTTACCTTTGTCAAATCTAAACTTTCAGGATTAAATGCTTTTAATTCAATTGATTTAATCAATTTTGAGCCTTTCAAACTAATGCTTTTATCTTCATTTATCGTATAGCTTAATTGAAAGTCTGCCATGGTTTTAACGCCATCAATATTTAATTCGCCAATTAAATGAATCATTCCCATTAAGGGCAATACCATAACACGATTTTGCTCGAAGGAAACATTTTTATCGAATAAAATGGAATCTTTATCTATAGATTTTAAAATGGCATGAGGGATATTAAATTTTAAATTCTTAATATCTTCTAAATGTCCATCCTTAATGATAAGCTGGCCTTCACATTGCCCTGCCATAAACCCATTTTTTGTCAACAGCTCAGTATAAGAAATATGAGCCCCTAAAATATCTGATTTAATAAGTTGACTTTGTGCATTTAACTCTGAAGAGCTAAAAAATGCGAGAGCCCCCATTAACATAAATACCTTAGTGAATTTTTTTCTAACCTTAAGTAAAATTGCTTTCATACGCTTAACAATTACTTTAATTCCTTTTATGTGTGTTTTTCAAAAATTAACATAGGTATATGTTAAATGGGTTTAGGTAAGTCAGCTGTGTTAAACCATATTTACCGGTGCCATAAATCAAAACTAGCATATATTTTTTAATTACTTGTTAATTATTTTTTATTTTTTTTTGTGATATTCATCACATAAACAAATAAATAACTGATAAACAGTTATTTAAATAATCAATAAAATTTGATATTTTTTATTTTTTTTTATCAACAGCACATTAAATTGAAGTTTTCATTATAAAACAATTCCCCAAATTGTAGATAATTATACACAAAACGGGGAATATATTTCCAATCAACAATTATTTCATTCTCATTTAGACATATTGATTTTCTTCCCCAATTATCCACACTACGATTCAACTAAAAATGAGATCAGCATTTAAATTATTTAAGAAAAAAAAAATAATACACTGTTAAACAACAGCTTGACAAATAAAAGCTAAAAATAAAACAACAATGGTTTAGCTTTTGTATAGATAATAAGTATAAAATAAAATTATACGTTAAAATGAGAAGTTTGAAATCAAAGGTTTTTTCTGTTTTACTAGCCACCTTAATAACAACTGGATTTGTAGTAAAAGCTAATATAAAATCCGATTCGATTGAACAAGCATTAATGCCTCAAAACTTAAGTTCTCCATTACTAGATTTACATGGAGACTTAATTTTAGCGTTTATAGCTATAATTTCAATTTCAATTTACGTTTATAACCGTAAGTAAATTAATTTAAAGAAATTTTAGAGATTACACCCTTTGGCCCAGTTAATAAAATTAATTGACCTTTTTTTGCCTTTCTAACTGTATTGTAATTGAGTTTATTGAGAGAAGTCCATGTGAATCCATGATCCGTGGAATAATCAATTCCAGAACTTCCCACAGCTATCCACACTCGCTTTCCTATATATTCGATAGCAGATCTATATCCTAAAATAGGACTTATTGGCTTAATCCAAGTCTTACCAGCATTTTTAGTTATCCAGATATTATTTGAATTATCTTGATCTTTTAAATAATTTCCACCAACAGCAATTCCATATTTCGCATCTGCGAAGGCTAATGAGAATATCCCTGTACTACTTTCCCCTTGCCATATTGGATGAGGATACTTAACCCAGCTTTTTCCGTAATTATTAGAAAAATAGATATGCGACTTTAGCCCTCCTGTACCTATCATAACCTTTCCGTTTTTAAGTGTACGAATACTTGTCCCGCTAGCCGCAAAACCTGCCTCTCCAGCCATTAAATCAAAAGGCAATTGAGAAGAAATGTCTTGCCATGACTCTCCACCATCTATGGTTCTTAATAATGGCATTTTGTTCTTTATTGGATCACCAAAGATGATTCCTTTTTGATCATCCCAAAAATCCATTCCATCCAGAAAAATCAAGGAGTCAGTATTATAATAAACTTGCTTCCAACTCAAACCTCCATCATTAGTTTTTAAAATGTAAGCGGGTGAACCTGCATTTATAATAACAGCTCGCTGATCATCAAAAGCTTCAATATCTCGAAAGTCTAATTTTTCAAATCCTTTAGGTGAAACCCATTGCCAGGTTTCTCCGCTGTCTTTGGTTATTCCAACTTGCCCTTGATTTCCACTTACCCATGCTACGCGATCATTAACTACAGAAAGCCCTCGCATACTAATAGATTTATTAATATTGAAGTGCTGAATTTCAATATTTTGAGCTTGTGAAAACAAACTTAAAAAGCATAATAAAGAACAGTAGAAGAGCTTCAGCATAAGGAATTATTTTACTCGAGTCCAGGTTTCAGTTCGACCTAACATAGAAAAACCTACAAATCCACGTAACTCCATCTTATCTTGGCCAACCAATTTAATTTTACAGCTATACGTTTTTCCAGATTTAGGATCGTAAACCGTACCATCTTCTAAAATACCATCTTGTAATTTCATATCCTTTACAAGCTCTATTCCGAGCAATGGTCTTTGTTTTAAACTTGCATTTGGATTATTTTTATCAAGTTTAGGCTTTCCTGATTCATCATTGGGTTCTTTAATCCAGATTAATTTTCCAATATAAGTATTTCCTTTTTTTAGAATTTCAATCCTACCCTCTTTAGAGGCGTTTAACCAAGTTCCTTCAAATTTCTGCGCCTTGACTGCAAGACTAAAAAAAGCTAAAAACAATAATAAAGTTAGTTTCTGCATGTATATTATTTTTTGTTTGTGTGGCTAAATTTAATTAATGTGTTTGACATTACGAGCATCCGTTTTTTTTTAAAATAGTCCTCTCGATATTTAAATCATTAAATTATATTTGCATCAAATACCTAGGTGGCGAAATTGGTAGACGCACCATCTTGAGGGGGTGGCGCCTTATGGGCGTGGCAGTTCGAATCTGCTCCTAGGTACAAACACCGTGAGTCTTAAAACACTTACGGTGTTTTTTTTATAACTCAAAACTTAGCCCATCATAGGCTAATTGAATATGCGAAGGAAGTTCAGCATTAATATTTTCATGTAAACCAAGATTATGACTCATATGTGTGAAATACGTTTTGGGGTTTCCCACAAGCTCCACAAAATCAATAGCCTCCTGTAGAGTTAAATGAGAAATATGAGGTTCTCTCTGTAAGGCATTAATAACTAAAACTTTTGTTCCCTTTATTAACTCCATACTGGCTTGAGGAATAGTTTTTGCATCTGTTATATAGGTAAAATCTCCAATTCTATATCCTAAAATAGGTAATTTATAGTGCCATACCGGAATAGGAATGATAGACTGATCCCTAATTAAAAAAGCTTCTTCTTCAATTGTATTTAAATCAATTTGAGGCAACCCATGATAAGGAATGTCCGAGAAAATATAAGAAAACTCCCTCTTTAAAGCTTCTTGAACTCTAGAAGTCGCAAAGATTTGAATTCGTTTCTTTAATAGATAATTAAAAGGTCTGATATCATCTAATCCGGCTATATGATCCTTATGTTCATGCGTGTATAAAATAGCATCTAGATTTTTAACACCTGCTCTTAACATTTGATATCTAAAATCTGGCCCACTATCTATCACCAGCGTAGAATCCTTTAATTCTACTAAAACAGAAACTCGTAAGCGTTTATCCTTAGTATCAGAAGATTGACAAACAAGACAATCACAACTAATGACAGGAATTCCCTGAGATGTTCCAGTACCTAAAAATGTAATTTTCAAATCGTATAGCTTTTGATGCGACGCAATTTAAAAAAAAAAGGATTTGAAATTCAAATCCCTTTTATAAATCCTTGTCATTATTAATTATCTTAAATCAACCACATCCACTCCTGGAAAACTTTTAGCATTAAAGCTAAATGTAGCATCAGAAACCTTTATATTTGGCACAAAACCGCTTACTGCATAGGTGTAGATATTTCCAGTTTTTTCATTAATTATCGCATTCGTAATCGTGCTTTGATTGGGATCAACATGTAAAGTTAATTTACTGATGGCCGAGTTCGCTTTTAATGGATATAATTCAATCACGGCATTAGATTTCCCAGAAATTACTTTTGTACCTATATATTTTGAACGGAAACCGTTTTCATATAAAGTGAAAATTTTTGCTGGGTTAATACCATCAGCACTTAAATCTACATTGGTAATTTGAACTTCATTATCTGCTTTCAAATAAGTCCAAACTACTTTACCATCACTCATAATTTGAGTTGAACCCAAATTAACTTGATATTTATTAGCCTTTGCTCGGGTAATTAATGTACCTTTTTGAACTTCGTTTAATTTTACTTTTGGATTACTTAAAGTAAAAGTAAAATTGGCTTTCATCGCATCTAAAGACCTGTATTTAGCGCTTACTTTATCTAATATAGATTTGGATTTGGCGTCACTTTGTGCAAAACCTACAGTGCTAAAGGTAAGTATAGCCATGCAGATCAACATTATTCTCTTCATTGTGTCTTAATTTTATGCAAAAATAATCAATTCTTGATTTCTATTTAAACTATTTGTCGTTTAAGTTATTCAAGAATTGTTCCAAAGCATATAAATCAGGTATTAATACCTCCCGAGCTTTACTACCTTCAAATGGTCCAACAATTCCTGCGGCCTCTAATTGATCGATAATTCTACCCGCTCTATTATAACCTAATTTCATTTTTCTTTGAATCAATGAAGTAGAGCCTTGTTGATGACTAACAATAAGCTGAGCGGCTTCTTCAAATAAAGGATCTCGAGAATCAAGATCAAAGTCCATTTTACTCAATTCACTATTTTCATCAACATATTCAGGCAGCTGATAAGCGTCAGGATAACCCCTTTGACTGCCAATAAATTCGGAAATTCTGTCAACCTCTGGCGTGTCTACAAAAGCACATTGTAATCGAATTAAATCACTACCTGTTGAAAGCAACATATCCCCTCTTCCAATTAACTGATCGGCACCACCAGAGTCTAAAATAGTCCTAGAATCAATTTTAGATAAAACTCTAAAGGCTAAACGAGCTGGAAAGTTTGCTTTAATGGTACCTGTAATGATATTTACAGAAGGACGTTGTGTAGCTAATACTAAGTGAATACCAATGGCGCGAGCTAATTGCGCTAATCGGGCAATCGGCGCCTCAACTTCTTTACCTGCGGTCATCATTAAATCAGCAAACTCATCCACAACTAAAACAATGAAAGGTAGAAATCGATGTCCAGCATTTGGATTTAGCTTACGCTTGATAAACTTGTCATTATACTCTTTTAAATTTCTTACTTGCGCATCCTTTAACAAATCATAACGCTGATCCATCTCAATACATAAAGAATTTAAGGTATTGACAACTTTTTTGGTATCTGTAATAATAGCATCAGCTTCGCCTGGAAGCTTGGCTAAAAAATGTCTTTCAATTCTATTAAAAAGTGTTAATTCAACTTTTTTAGGGTCTACTAAAACAAACTTCAATTGGGCTGGATGTTTTTTAAATAATAACGAAACTAAGATTGCATTTATACCGACAGATTTACCTTGGCCTGTAGCTCCTGCTACCAATAAGTGCGGCATTTTAGCTAAATCTGCAATAAAAACCTCATTACTAATGGTTTTACCTAAGGCTATTGGTAAATCCATTTGATTTTGAACCCACTTTTCCGTATTTAAAATGCTTCGCATAGATACCATTTCAGGATGTTGATTGGGCACTTCAATACCTATCGTTCCTTTACCTGGCATCGGGGCAATGATACGGATACCTAAAGCCGCTAAACTTAAAGCGATATCATCTTCTAAGTTTTTAATTTTTGATATTCTAACCCCAGGGGCTGGAATGATTTCGTATAATGTAACCGTTGGGCCTATCGTAGCTTTAATTTTATCAATGTCGATATTATAGTGATTCAGTGTATCTACAATCTTATTCTTATTAGCCTCTAATTCCTCCGCATTAACTGAAATTTTATTGGATCCATGATTTTCCAAGAGATCTAAATGAGGATATTGATAACCCGCTAAATCTAATTTTTCATCATATGTTCCAAATTGATCAACAAGTGAGGCTGCTTTCTTATCCTCCTCTTTGACTTCAACTGAAAAATTTGGACTTATCTCTTGAACGGAAGGCTCTTCCTTAGGGCTAGGATTCGTCTTAGGTTCATCATCAAAGTTTAATTCAGTTGGTCTTTCTGGTGAAGGCTCTAAAATAATATTAGCAGCTTTAGTATTTTCAACTAGAGGTTTATTTTGGACATTTTCATTCAAATTAAACTCTACTGGCTCAGATACAAGCTCTTCTTCTAAATCATGATTTTGTTGCAAAAAAGGCTCAGGACCTAATTTAGGTTCTTTTTTGGGTAATTTAAAGTCAATATTATAAGCAACTATTAAAACACTTAAGCTTAAAAAAATAATTAAGCCTGCTACTCCTGTTTGACCAATTTGAAGAGCTAGAAGTCTATTGACCCAAAATCCAAATTGTCCTTCTAAAAAATGAGGTACTGGAGAAATAAAACTATGTAAAAAGCCTAGTGTAAGTGATAGGAAAACAATAAAAAACAAGCTATAGCCTAAAGTTTTTTCAATTGAAAATATTTTTACTTTAAATAGTAAACGGTATCCGATTACAAAAAAGATAAACACGAATAGAAAAGATCCTACTCCAAACCATTTATAAATAAACTGGTGGGATAAAAGTGCTCCAAATTTACCAAGCCAATTCTCTACAAGAGGATCTTGAACTCCTGAATCCAGTAATTCTTGTTCTGTTTTAAAAAGATTTGACCAGCCTCCATTGGCATCAGACACATAACTCTGATCACCTTGCCAAGTGAATAAATAAGAGAAAAAAGCGGTAAAAAAATAGACGGAAAGTATTAATAATAATAATCCGATAATCTTTAAAAAACGACCATCATTTAAATCCAAATTAGGTAGTTTTGGACTATATTTTGAAGCTTTTGCTTGCGTAGTCTGCCCCCCTTTGGTGTTTTCGGTGTTTTGCTTAAATGAATTTGACTTTAATTGGTTTCCCCTATTCGGCATTGCATCTAGTTTATTTAAGAACAAATATAATTATATCCTTGATTTATGAGTCATTTTTTATGCTTGCATTTTTTTGCTATTTTAGGTGAATAAAAAAGCAACAAACATGAATGAGACGCTACTTGAAACTTTAATTGAAAGTAATGACTTGAATGAAATTCAAGCGGCTTTGGCAAAAAATCCAGCCCTTGCTTTACAAAAGACAAGTCATCAAATTTCTCCTATCTTATTAGCGGCTTATTATCAAAAATTTGATATCGCTAATCTAATTGCTAAGTATTTACCAAAAATTGAGTTAAATGAGGCTTGTGCATTGGGTTTAATGCCAGCAGTAAAAGCTTATTTACAGGAAAATCCAAGATTATTGCATGAGTTTTCTGATGATGGATTTACTCCTTTAGGTTTGGCCTGCCATTTCAATCACACGGAATTAGCTATTGATTTATTGCATTCAGGTGCTGACCCTAATCTTTCCAGTAAAAACGGATATCATGTATTTCCTTTACATGCCGCGGCTTCACATAACAACATAGCCCTGGCCAAAGTATTATTCCAGAAAGGCGCTTACCCTAATGTTTGTCAAAAACTAGGTATGTCTCCTTTACATATAGCCGCGCAAGGTGGTTTTATTGATTTCATTATCTTATTATTAGAAAATGGAGCTGATATATCGCTTCGTATGGAAGGCGGCAAACAGCCTTGCGATTTGGCAGCACAAAATGGTTTTAATGAAATTGCAGATATTTTAAGGGACGAAGATTAAATATCCCAAAGGCCAGTTTTTGCTTTTCTCATATATCTTCTGATATCTAATATTAAAGCGGCAAGCAAATACCAAAGTAATGGTAAACCCACAGCAATAAAAGAAGAGTAAATGAAGAAAAGTCGAACTTTGGCCGTTTGCATATTAAACATTTCTGCTAAATAAGTAGAGACTCCAAAACTTTGCCTTTCAAAAAATGTAATTACTCTTTGTAGCATATTCTTGTAGATATTATTGCACCAAGTTAAACATTTAATCTTTTCTTGTCAAATGGTTTAAGTACTACTTTTTCTTATAGTTAGTTAAATATACCCCCATTAGAATAAGTAATGTCGCAATAATTAGATCCAGACTTAAAACCTCATCCAGAATTAACCATCCTAAATAGAGGGCAATTATGGTATTTATATAAGATAAAATGGAAACCTGTGTAGCAGACACATGTTTTAATGCATAATGATAACAAAAATAGCCTAATACTGAACCAAAGACCCCTAAATAAACGACCGAAAAAATACTAGCTAAAGACCAAGTTGATACTTGGGGAACAGGCTCAAAAATAAAAGCTATTAAGAGTTGAAAAATAGCAGCAAAACTAAATTGATAAAATAAATCAGTGGTTACGGATTCACTTCTAAATTTCTCAAAATTCTTTTTAATAATCAAAGTTCCTACCGACCATCCTGAAATAGCTAATCCCAAACACATTAAACCCATTCTATAACCTGGGTTCAACAAATCATTTAAGCCATCTCTAAATATATAAGCTACGCCTGTAAAGCCTAGAATAACCCCAATAACTGATCGAAATGTAGCTCTTTGAAGTCCAATTAATACACTCCCTATAAAAACAATTAATGGAGACAAGGCATTAATAAGAGACGTTAAACCACTGGGTATTGTCTTTTCGGCTACAGTTGTCATGCCGTTGGCTAAAACAATCATTAATGTCGCTAGTAATACTTGCTTTCCTAGATAAGTCCAACCATGCCATTTTAACTGTTTGTTTTTAGCTAAATATAAGCCCAATAATAACGAGGCTATAACTTGCCTACTACCAGCCACATACCAAGCAGGAATATCATGAACGGCAATGCTAATGGCTAAATAGGTAGTCCCCCATACGATGGCAACGACAGCTAAACTTAAGACCAGTTTGATATCAAATTTCTGATCTAGCATATCCCCGACTCTTCCAAAATTAAAGCCATTTCAGCTTGTAATTTCACAGCTTCTTCTCTAGCTTTTATAGCAAAATCCTCACCGGAACTAGCATATATAATATTTCTAGCAGAATTTATTAATAATCCAACTTCTTGATTAAGACCATAGCGACATACATCTTGCAAATTTCCACCCTGGGCTCCAACTCCAGGTACTAAAATAAAGTGTTCTGGAACAATTTCGCGGATTCTTTTAAAAGCCTCAGCTTGGGTTGCTCCCACCACAAACATCATTTGATCTGCGTTTGCCCAATTTTGTGCGCTTTGTAATACTTCTTCAAAAAGATAATGACCTTCAACTTCTTTAAACTGAAAGTCTGCACTACCTGGATTAGAGGTTAAGGCTAATAGTATTACCCATTTATTCGGAAAGTTTAAAAATGGGTTAACCGAATCTTTTCCCATATAAGGAGCTACAGTGATAGCGTCAAAGCTCATCCCGCTTTGCTTTTCATTAAAAAAACTTTCAGCATAACGAGCCGAAGTGTTTCCTATATCCCCCCTTTTAGCGTCAGCAATTGTAAAAATATCTTGAGGTATATATTTCCATGTTTCTACTAAAGTTTCCCAACCTTTGACCCCATAACATTCATAAAAAGCAGTATTAGGTTTATAAGCTACACATAAATCTGCTGTCGCATCAATTATTTGTTTATTGAATTCCAGAATAGGATTCTCAAATTCCATCAAATGTTGTGGAATCTTATCTAAATCTGGATCTAAGCCTATACATAAAAAAGACTTTTTGCGCTTGATTTGCTCTAGTAATTGGGATTTATTCATGACGGGAAATAATTGCTACAAAGATGGTTTATTAGGCTTAAAATAACAATTAAGGCTTGCTGAAATTTGGATTATTTTTAAACATTTTTATTTTTTTCTTGCAGATTCCAATTCAATTACATACAATTGTGCGAAAATTCTCAAATGTTTATTCTGAATATCTCAGAAAATACTCCCAAAATCGTTATTTAAATTGTTAGGACATTTTCTTTTTATTTGTTTGGATAAACTCGTTTTAAATTTCTCGATATCTATTATAAATGTATAATAAAACCGAACTAGCGGAAAAGCTAATTGCTGAAATAAGAGCAATTGCTAAGAGTGTTGGCGTAAATAATGCAGATGATTTAAGAAAAAATGATCTGATTGACCAAATTTTAATAAAACAAGTTGAAGAGACTTCTGCACAACCAAAATCTATGAGTGAAGCCGAATCTGGACCAGTTAGTACTGGTTCAAAAAAATCAAATAACACCGCTGCCTCAGGCACAAAGAAAAGAGCGCGTATCAGTAGTAAAAAAGAATCAGATAAAGTAGAGCTTTCTTTGTTTGAAGAAAGTGTAGAAGCCATTACTCCAGAAGTAAAGGTTGAAGAAGTTAAAGAAAACATTGTAGAAAAAACTGAAGTTGCTCTTGTTCAAGCGGAAAAACCACAAAACCCAAAGAAAGTTAATTCAAAAAACAAAGAAGAGGTAAATAAAGGTAATCAAACTCAAAATGAACAGACTAATACCGTAAAATCAGAACCAGGTAATCGTCCGGAGGCTTCTAACAGAAATGACAACCGCCAAAACAAGAATAACAATCAAAATAACGCTAAATCTAATGAAAACAGTTATTATAACTTAGATTTTGATAATACAATTACTAATGAGGGTGTATTAGAAATCATGCCAGATGGTTATGGCTTTCTTCGTTCAGCTGATTATAATTACCTTTCTTCACCAGATGATATTTATGTTTCTCAATCTCAGATTAAGTTATTTGGATTGAAAACCGGAGATACTGTTTGTGGAAGTATTCGCCCTCCAAAAGAAGGAGAGAAATATTTTCCATTAGTTAAAGTCATCACTATCAATGGTCGTGTACCTGCTGATGTAAGAGACCGTGTTCCATTTGATTATTTAACTCCTTTATTCCCTACCGAGAAGCTAAACTTAGCCACTGATTTCACTAATTATTCCACCCGAATTATGGATCTTTTCACACCTATCGGAAAAGGTCAAAGAGGTTTAATTGTAGCTCAGCCTAAGACAGGTAAAACGAATCTTCTAAAGGAAGTTGCCAATGCAATTGCGACAAATCATCCAGAAGTTTATTTGATTATCCTTTTAATTGATGAGCGTCCTGAAGAGGTTACCGATATGGCTAGAAGCGTAAGAGCTGAAGTGATTTCTTCAACTTTTGATGAACCTGCAGATAGACATGTTAAAATCGCAAACATTGTACTTGAAAAAGCTAAGAGATTAGTGGAATGTGGACATGATGTTGTGATTTTATTAGATTCCATTACAAGATTAGCTAGGGCTTATAATACAACTGCTCCTGCATCAGGTAAAATTTTATCAGGTGGTGTGGATGCAAACGCTCTTCATAAACCAAAAAGATTTTTTGGAGCTGCTAGAAATATAGAAAAAGGTGGATCTTTAACTATTTTAGCTACAGCTTTAACCGAAACTGGTTCTAAAATGGATGAGGTTATCTTTGAAGAATTTAAAGGAACGGGTAATATGGAGCTTCAATTAGATCGTAAACTTGCTAACAAACGAATCTTCCCAGCGATAGATATTACAGCTTCAAGTACTAGAAGAGATGATTTATTATTAGATCGTGAATCTTTACAAAGAATTTGGGTACTTAGAAACCATTTAGCCGACATGAATTCTCAAGAAGCTATGGAACTAGTACAAGCTCAAATTAGAGGAACAAAAACCAATGAAGAGTTTTTATTAGGGATGAATGGATAATCCCATAAAATATTTATGACTAGAATTTGTGGATTAAACTTATTTAATCCACAAATTCTCAAATGCTAACTTGATGTTAAAACACCTTCCAAATGCCATTACTTGTGCCAATCTTCTTTCTGGATGTATAGGAATTGTATATGCCTTTAATGGTCATTTAACCACTGCTGCTTACTTCGTTTTATTGTCTGGTATTTTTGATTTCTTTGATGGATTCGTCGCTCGACTTCTCCATGTAAAATCAGAAATGGGTAAAGAGCTAGATTCTTTAGCTGATGTAATCAGTTTTGGATTTCTACCTGGAGTTGTTTTATTTCAAATGCTGTTGGTCATTTATCCTATCGATACTTTAATACCTTATCTTGCTTTTTTTGTGACGATATTTTCAGCTTTAAGATTAGCTAAATTCAATTTAGACACACGCCAAAGCCAAGATTTCATAGGCTTAAATACACCAATGAACACTATAGTGATGGTATCTATTCCATTTATTGCACAGGATTATCCAAATTTTATCTATCATAAACTGACACTTATTATCTGGATAATTTTAAGTTGCATTTTATTAGTAAGCGAGATTCGCCTCTTCTCTATGAAGTTCAATGGGCTTTCTTGGAAAGACAATAAGTTTAAATTTCTATTTTTAGGCTTAGCCTTGATTTTGGTATTATTGTATCAATTTAAAGCGGCACCTATAGTTCTCTTGACTTATTTACTATTCTCTTTCTTACATTTTGGTAAAGCCATTATAGCCGAAAAAGCAAATGATTAGAAAATTACATTAAGGATTGCTTAGCATCTTTCAATTGTTGATAGAGAACATCTACAAATGCTAATACTTCAGCAAATTGATTAGGTATTTTTTCTAATTCTACCCCTTCTCTTGCATTTCTTTCTATAACCTGCATGTGATCCCTGGCATCCTCACGTCCTACATAATAAAAAGTGGGCTTAATTTTATGTGCATATTCAGAAACAGCTTTCCAGTCGCTTGCTTTAACAGCAGATGCTAAGTCGGCAATATATAAAGGTGTTTGCTTTAGAAAAGCGTCTAACATTTCCACCATAAATTCATTACTATCGCCAGACATTTCTCTTAAATAAGATAGATCAAGAGCTTGTTCGTTTTTAGATTTATCGATCATATTTTAAAAATATTAAAGTATTTCAACTTTAAAAAGTTTATATGAAATTAAATATCTTCTAACTCTCCTATTTTTTCTACAAGTGACTCATCCTCTAGCTCTTGAAGTATTTCAGAAATATTTTTATTTAATTGAGGATGTATAAAATCAGGGACAATCTCCTGTAAGGGAACCAAAACAAACTTCCTAAAGATAAGCATGGGATGGGGAACAACTAAACGTGGAGCTAAGGCTATGATTTGTTTATCGATAAATAAAATATCTATATCAATACAGCGTTCACCCCATTTTATTATTCTTTTTCGACCTAATTGCTTTTCAATAGCTAATATGTTGTCGAGTATAACACTAGGGCTTAAATCAGATTCTAAGGCGATTACCATATTTAAAAAATCACCCTGATCCTTTTTACCCCAGGCTTCGGTTTCATATATTGATGATTTAAGTGTAATTTTACCTATTAAATTTTCAATTTCCTGAGTGGCCTCAAAAAGAAATTTCCGCCTATCACCCAAATTAGATCCTAGGCTGAGGTAAACCATATTTTTTATTGATTGCATATAAGCCTTACAAATTTATATATTTACAAGATTAAACCTATTTATATTCCATGAAAGATTTTTTAAAATATGTTTTAGCTACAGTTGTCGGCGTTATTTTAAGCACGGTAGCTATGTTTCTATTTTTCATTATGATCATCATTGGTATTGCATCAAGTTTTGATTCAGACAAATCAGTGGTGGTTTCAGACAAATCTGTTTTGTATCTCAATTTAGATCAACCCATTTTAGAAAGAACCCCAGAAAATTCACTACCAGCGATGTCCTTTTTAGGAATTAGCGAAAATAAATCAATTGGGTTTCCAGATATCGTTAAATCCCTAAAGCATGCCCAAACGGATGATAAAATTAAAGCCGTTTATCTGAATGTATCCGCTCCAAATATGGGTATGGCCACTATGATGGAGGTTAGAAATGCCATTTTAGACTTTAAAAAAAGTAAAAAGCCTATCATCGCTTATAGTGAAATATATTCTCAAGGAGCTTATCTATTAGCTTCAGCAGCTAGTAAAGTTTATTTAAATCCAAAAGGTGATTTAGAACTAAAAGGTTTAAGTGCGGAATTAATTTTCTTCAAGGGCGCATTAGATAAGTTAGGGATTGAAGCACAAATTATTCGAGTTGGAAATTACAAAAGTGCGGTTGAACCTTTTATAAACACGAAAATGAGTGATTATAATAAAGAGCAAGTGAGCATGTATGTCAATGATTTATATCAAACCTTTCTAGGTGAAATCAGTCAATCTCGGAAAATATCGGTAGAAAATTTGCACAAAATGGCAGATACTTATCAAATTTCGAATGCTGAAGAAGCGTTAAAAGCGAAATTAGTGGATGGCTTATGGTATAAAGATCAAGTTATTGCTGAATTAAAAAAAATCACTCAAACAACTAGCGGTTCTGTGAAAATTGTCAGCATAAATGACTATGTATTAAATGTACCTAAAACTAGCGTATCAAAAGTAAAGGATAAGATTGCTGTAATTTATGCAGTTGGCGATATTGTTGGAGGTGAAGGATCCGACGAGCAAATTGGCTCTGAAAGAGTTTCTCGTGCGATTAGAAAAGCTCGTGAAGACAAGAGCATTAAAGCTATTGTTTTAAGAGTAAATTCAGGAGGCGGAAGCGCATTAGCTTCTGAAGTGATTTGGAGAGAAATGGAGTTGAGCAGAAAAGTAAAACCCGTAATGGCTTCATTTGGAGACTATGCGGCTTCAGGTGGTTACTATATTGGTTGTAATGCCGATAGTATATTTGTTCAACCAAATACAATTACAGGTTCGATTGGTGTATTTGGCATTATTCCCAATTTACAAAACCTAATGAACAATAAGCTAGGTCTTACATTTGATGGTGTGAAAACCGGACAATATGCTGATATGATTAGTACCAATAGACCGATGACTCCAGGCGAAAGATATATCATGCAAAAAAGTGTAGATAGAACCTATGATGTGTTTTTAAGCCGTGTAGCTGAAGGAAGAAAGAAAACAAAAGCTCAAATTGACAGTATTGGGGGCGGCCATGTGTGGACTGGAAATGCGGCTATAAAAAATGGTTTAGCTGATAAAATTGGAAATTTTGAGGATGCTATTAAAGCGGCGGCTTCAAAAGCCAAATTAACGGAGTTTAGAATTGTAGAATATCCAGAAAAAATTGACCCTATAAAATCTATTTTAGAAAGTACTAGAGATAATTTAAAAATTCACTTTGCTAAAAAGGAATTTGGAGACTATTATGATGTATTCCAAAATCTGAAAAAGACAGCAGAGTTAAAAGGTATTCAGGCTCGCTTACCTTATCACATTCAGATTCAATGAAAAATAAAGGTTTGATTTCACTATTATGGAAATCAAACCTTTAAAATTTTTAGGCCTTATAAAAAGGTCCACCTTTCTCCCAGAATCTTTGAATTTTATCCTCCACTGCTTGTTCAAATTTTAAAACAGGTGCATGATGAGGTTTAATTCTGGCATCAATTATTAATGAGCCTGCACAACCCCAATGCTTATTATTCATATGAACTTTTACTCCGTAAATATCGGCAGCTGGGTTACTTCTTGTAAAACTAACCCACAATAAATTATTTACCGTATTTGCTGTAAAGGCTGAATCATCACATATGATTATTAATGGGAATTCTGTCAAATCATAATTCTCTAAAGATTTAGCTAATTGTTCAATTTTTAGTTTTTCATTTTCGACTTGCTCAAAGACTGGCCCTTGAATACATAAGACCCCTGGGATGGCCACTTGTGGATTTACAAAGCCTTCAGAGAGTTCTAAAGGATAGGAAAGTGATTTACCCAATCCACGAATCTTCTCTCCCACCGCAGCAAAGACTACTTTTGACCCTGAATTTAATCCGTCACCAGAGTAGTCTAAAGTATCTATCGTGGTATGGGTATGAAAATGTATATCTCTATTCCAATCAATTCGCTCTAAAATATGCGTTAAAAATTCCGCTTCATTCTTAGTTTTCAGTTGAGGATTGTCTTCATGAGCTGCAATAAACAGATATTTTGCTAAACTCAATTGATTTTTCCCTAATATATGATTGGCTATAGTTAATAGTTCCTGTGGCCTTTTAACTTTCAGAAAAGGCGTATATCTTTCACTACCAATAGCAAATAATAATGGGTGAACACCTGCTGCATCAACGGCATTTACTTCTTTTAAACCAGGTATTTCTTGTGGTATGGCTGAACCTGTAATCTCATGAATTAATGCGCCAAAGCTAGTATCTTCTTGAGGAGGTCTTCCTACTACGGTAAAATTCCAAATAGCACCCTTTTTATGATAAACATTATGCACTTTCATTACTGGGAAAGGATGAGTTAAGCTATAATAGCCTAAATGATCTCCAAAAGGTCCTTCTGGTTTATTATCTTCAGGATAAACCGTACCAGTGATGACAAAGTCGGCATCAGCAGAAATAAAAAAGCCTTCTTCATCATAAAAATATCTAAATCTTCTACCACCTAATGCCCCAGCAAAAGTTAACTCGGATAACCCCTCGGGTAAGGGCATAACAGCTGCCAAAGGATGTGATGGAGGGCCGCCTACAAAAATACTAACCTTAAGTGGTTTGCCTGCTTGGTTGGCTTTAGCTTGATGAACGCCAATTCCTCTATGTATCTGAAAATGCAAACCTATTTCTTTGTTTGTTTCATATTCATTTCCATTTAATTGGATTCTATACATACCCAAATTTGAGTTCATAGGACCAGGTTTGTGAATATCCTCAGTATAAACTTGAGGCATGGTAATAAATGCTCCTCCGTCCATTGGCCAATGTTTAATTAATGGTAACTGGTCAATAGTTGTTTTATGAAAAGTTTGCTTAAATAAACTTTGCTTCATGGGTAGCGCTTTAAGAGCCGTTAACCCAGTTTTCATATAAGAAAAAGGATTTTTTATAGCTTTCATAGGATCACCTCTAAGAGCCACTAAATTTTTCACTTCTGGCAAAGTGTCCCGAAACAGAAACTTCGATCGCTCCAGGGTACCAAACAAATTAGATACAGCCGGAAATGGACTTCCTTTAATTTTTTCAAATAGAATAGCAGGTCCTTGCTCTTGATAAACACGAAGATGTATAGCCGACATTTCTAAGTGTGGATCGACTTCCCCTTTAATGCGAACTAAATGACCATGTCTTTCTAAATCTGCAATACAAGCAGCTAAATTTTGATATCCCATGCCCAAAGATAAAGAGCTACGTTTCAGTTTTTGTCATATTAAACAAATAAATCGTAATTTAGGCAATAGCTAAACTATCTATACGTTTAAAATTGCATGCTGTCTTTTCAAAGCATAAAAATAATTATTCGTATTATTGCACTTTAAAATTTTGAATGAAATCAATGTTTAAATTCCATCACTTACTATACGCGGCTTTATTATTTTTAACAAACTTAGCAAGTGCCTCAAACACTATTGATTCCATTGGAGTTGAATCAAAAAACGGGAAAAAAGTTATCATTTATAAAGTTGAATCAAAAGAGACCTATTATTCTATTGCAAAAAAATACAACATTACTCATTTTGATTTAATGGAATTTAATAATAGTAAACTTCTTCAAATTGGAGAAACAATTAAAATTCCTACAAAAATTTCTGCACCTAATATCCCTTTAACAAATACTCCATCAACTATTATTTCTAATTCAAACACGGAAAGCCCAATTGTTGATGAAATCACTTATACCGTTAAAGCCAAAGATAATTTAAATGCAATTGCTAAACTCTACAATACGACTGTTGAGCAAATTAAAAGTTTAAATAATTTAAACTCTATTAATTTACAAATTGGGCAAGTTTTAAGAATTTCAAAATCATCCACCCCAATTCAAAATGCAGAAACTGCAGCTCCTACCAACAATAATGCAGCTCCTACTTACAATAGTAATGTGGTCAATGCTAGTCCAACCATCAGAAGATATAAGGCCGTTATAACACACAAAGTTAAATCTGGTGAAACCTTGACGCATATTGCCCAACGCTATGATATGTCGGTAGATGATATTAAGAAATTAAACAAATTACAGAGTAATAGTTTACGAATTGGACAAGCTGTAAAAGTTCAGGTAACCAAAACTGAAACCATTTATCCGAATACTCAAACAACAACAAATCAGCCAGTGACTAATGCTCCTTCAAATTCAGTAGCAGGCACTAATGCTACTACTTTTGAGCATACGGTGACAGCCGGAGAAACCATATATTCTATTGCCAGAAAGTATAATTTAACAACTTATCAGCTTACTACAACAAATAACCTTAATTCAAATAATTTAACAGTTGGCCAAAAGCTAACTATAAAAAGTAATACTCCACAAAACACAAGCGTTTCAGCAGTTCAAAATGCTTCAGAAAACACTTTAGATGAGGAAACGTTAAATGATCCTAAACTAAGACAGCCTGCCAGTAAATTTGGACTCACACGAATTGATGAAAAAGGTACGGCTGTTTGGATAACAGACCCAGATTTAGATGAGACCAAAATGCTTGTTTTACACAAGACAGCACCTATTGGTACGATTATAAGAATTACAAATCCAACGACTAATCGCTCTGCATTTGCAAAAGTTGTTGGTAAATTCACAGAAAATGAAACGACTAAGGATGTCATCATAGTCGTTACCAAAATGGTGGCTGATGCCGTTGGTGCCTTAGATAAAAGATTTTATTGTACTATAAATTACGGTGCTGTTGACAATGACTAATAATAAACCTTTAATAATTGGAATCGCTGGAGGTAGTGGATCTGGCAAAACATTTTTTTTAAATAGCTTTTTACATCATTTCAAACAAGACGAAGTTACTTTAGTATCACAAGATGATTACTATATTCCAGCTGGTGAAATGACACAAGAAGAAAACAAACTTTATAATTTTGATCTTCCCTCAACTATTGATGATCAGCAATTTTTACTTGATATTAAAAAATTGATTAAAGGAGAGGTTGTTTACAAAAAGGAGTATAATTTTAATAACCCACTTGCTGTTGTTAAAATATTAGAAATTAACCCTGCTCCAATTTTAATCGTAGAAGGTTTATTTATTCTTCACTTTAGAGAAATCGCGAATTTATTAGATCTGAGTATTTTTATTGAAGCAGATGAGGAAATTGCACTAATACGAAGAATTAAACGCGACGGATTAGAAAGAGGTTATCCTGAAGAGGATGTATTATATAAATGGGAAAACCATGTTGTTCCGGCATACAAAGAATATTTGCTTCCATATAAAAACCACTGCCATAAAGTTGTGGTTAATAATACGGAGATACCGGAGGACATCATTCGAGTGACTCATCAAATATCTGAAGAGCTCAAAGAAAAGTATAAGATTGGATAGCAAAAAAAGAGCATAAGAAATTATGCTCTTTTTTTATATATTCATTTCTGGAACAAAATCAGGCACAACAAGTTTACCTAGTGTAGCCGCTTTAATATGATCTACACTTACACCAGGCGCTCTTTCTTCTAAGTAAAATCCACCTTCAGGCAAAATACTTAATACAGCTAATTCTGTAACTACTTTCTTTATGCAACGTACACCTGTTAAGGGTAAACTACATTCAGGAAGCAATTTACTTTCTCCAGCTTTATTGACATGTTGCATAGCCACAATAATATTCTTGGCAGAGGCAACTAAATCCATGGCCCCGCCCATACCTTTAACCATTTTACCCGGAATTTTCCAATTAGCGATATCACCATTCTCTGAAACCTCCATAGCACCTAAAATAGTTAAATCAATTTTTTGGGCTCTTATCATTCCAAAGCTCATGGCTGAATCAAATACAGATGAGCCAGGTAAAGTTGTGATAGTTTGCTTTCCTGCGTTAATTAAATCTGCATCTTCCTCTCCTTCATATGGAAATGGTCCCATACCTAAAAGTCCATTTTCTGATTGTAGAACCACTTTCATATCTTCGGGTATGTAATTAGCAACCAGAGTTGGAATACCGATACCAAGATTTACATAGTAACCATCTTTAACTTCCTTTGCGATTCTTTTGGCAATGCCATTTTTATCTAACATATTGTTTATTTAAAGCCTTTTATCTACTATTATTTTTTTGATCGTACTGTTCTTTGTTCAATTCGCTTTTCATAGTTTTTACCTTGAAAAATACGATGTACATAAACCCCTGGGGTATGAATTTGATCAGGATCAAGCTCCCCTACTTCTACTAACTCTTCTACTTCAGCAATAGTTATTTTACCAGCCATTGCCATAATTGGATTGAAGTTTCGACTAGTTGAGCGGAAAACTAAATTTCCAGCCGTATCACCCTTCCATGCTTTTACGATAGCAAAATCTGCTTCAAAAGCATATTCTAATAAATAATCCTTTCCATTAAAACTTCTAACTTCTTTGCCTTCAGCAACTTCAGTTCCAACACCCGCTGGAGTGAAAATAGCGGGCATACCATAGCCTGCCGCCAAACAACGAGTAGCTAAAGTACCCTGAGGAATCAATTCTACTTCTAATTCTCCAGACAATAGTTGTCTTTCAAACTCCGCATTTTCACCCACATAAGACGATATCATTTTTTTAACTTGTCGTTTATGCAACATTAAGCCTATTCCGAAGTCATCTACACCAGCGTTATTAGAGATACAGGTTAAATTGGTTACTCCTTTATCTACTAAAGCAGCAATGCAGTTTTCTGGAATACCACATAAACCAAAACCTCCTAACATCAAAGTTTGACCATCCTGAATATCATGAATGGCCACGTTTGCATCAGCTACTACTTTATTTATCATACCTTTATATTTTGATTAAAATAATGCGACTAATATACTAGTTTACTTAAAATAAACATAGGTAATACCGTCTCCTCCTCGATCTGCATGTTCATCTTCTAAATGGCTAATTTCTTTATACTTTTTCAAATAATCCCTAATCATTTTTCTAAGAATTCCATCACCCTTTCCATGTATTATTTTTAAGCTTGGAAAGCCTAACATGAGTGCCCTGTCTAAATAGGTTTCTACAGTTTGAATAGCCGTTTCGCTTCGCATTCCTCTTAAATCTAAACTTGGATTAAATTGACTAGCCTGATCAGTCATTTTAAAATTACTAGAAGATGCTTGAGCAATTTTCTTCATTTGCTTATGACTTACTTTTTGAACTCGATTTTTCTTTACTACAGATCTTAAATCACCAAAAGCAACGACTAAATTACCTTTACTAATGCTAATCACTTCACCTACTGAATTGGTATCTTTAAGTTGGACATAATTCCCTTTTTCAATTTCACTATGCTCAACCTGATAAGTTTTTGGCTCTTCTATAACTTCATTAGCATCTAATTCCTTTTTTAAACTTTGTCGTAACACTTTGGTAATTTGCTTATCAGCTTGTTTCTGCTTTATTTCAGCAATAGTGTTCTCAACGAGTTTATTCGCTTTCTTTATAATTTGCTGGGCCTCTTGCTTAGCTTCTTTGATTAATAATTTTCTATTCTCTTCTAAATGGGCTTTTAACTTTTGATTCTCTTCTAATAATTGCTTCACCTTGTTTTGCTGATTGGCGACTTCAACTTTAGCTAAATGAATGTCTCTTTTATCCTTTTCCAACTTAACTAATAAGGCATCAACTTGATTTTGCTGTTCACCACTTTTAGTTTTAGCTAATTGAATGATATCCTTTTGCAAACCAATATTCTGTGCAATTTCAAAAGCATAAGAACTTCCCGGTTTTCCAACATCCAAAACATATAAAGGTTTCATTCTTTGATTATCAAAAAGCATAGAAGCATTTTCTAATCCTTCTGTTTGACCAGCAAAATGTTTTAAATTGGAATAGTGCGTTGTAATCACACCCTTTATTTCTTTCTGATTTAAAACTTCCAAAACCGCCTCTGCAATAGGTCCTCCGAATTGAGGGTCTGTTCCTGTACCAAATTCATCAATCAAGATTAAGGTATTAGGATTAGCGTGTTCCACAAAATACTTCATTTTAGTTAAGTGGGCGCTATAGGTACTTAAATCAGATTCAATGGATTGATCATCACCTATATCAGCAAATATTTGATGAAAAACTCCCATTTCACTCGCTGGATCAACAGGCACCAAAAGACCAGATTGAAACATCATTTGCAATAAGCCAACTGTTTTCATACAAACAGATTTACCTCCAGCATTTGGTCCAGAAACCACTAATACTCTTAAATTTTCATCGAGTTTAACATTAAGTGGGACAACCGTTTTTTGTTCCAGAGCAAAAGATAAGCTTAAAAGCGGATGGCGAGCCTGGAATAATTTAATTTTTGGTTCTTGGCTAACCTTGGGTAAACTAGCTTTTAATTCAATAGCTAATAAAGCCTTAGCGCGCACAAAGTCCAATTTAGTCAGAAATCCATGGTAAGCATTTATTAAAGGCTGATAAGGTCTAATTTGATCGCTTAGGTCTTTCAAAATACGAATTACCTCTCGACGCCTTTCAAAATTTAAATCTCTTAATTTATTATTTAAATTAAACACCTCATCTGGCTCGAGAAACACCGTTTGACCAGAAGCAGATTCATCGTGTATAAAACCCTTAATTTTACGTTTGTGCTCGGCTAAAACAGGAATACAAATTCTTCCATCTCGGACGGTTAAACTACCATCTGATGTCCAACCCTTAGAAGTGGCTAACTTATAAAGACTTTCCATTTTAGCCCGAACTTCTTGTTCCCCTTTTACAATTTGCGAATTAATTTGGCCTAATTCAGGAGAAGCGTTAGATTTCATTTTCCCTTTTTGATCGAAAACTTTATCAATCATTAATAAAATTCGCTTATCCATCTCTAGGTTTTCAAACAAAGCTTCTAAATTAGGATAAACACCTAGCCTTTCTTGAAAAAAAGCGATAACTGAAAAAACTGTTTGTAAGGAAATCGCAAGCTCATGCCATTCTTCCTCAAGTAAATAAGAACCTTCAATTCGAAGTTTGTCAGCAAATACTTTTATGTCGTAAAAGTTATTTACCTGTAAAGGTTCGCCTTGATCAATAATTGCTTTGAATTCGTTAGTTTGAGACAAAAACTTGGTAATTTGATCAGCTTTGGTCATAATTTGCATTTTCTGCACCAAAGCCTTTCCCATACTACTCAAACAATGATTCAGTAGTAAATTTTTTATATCTTCAAATCCTAATCTTTCTGCACAGTTGGCTGGATATAATCGCATAAATTACTCCTCGTAACTACTCCATATACCAAATGGGAAGGTATGGAAATTAAATTTCAACTTAAGGGAATCGGTCTCTACTCTTAAGTAATTATTATTCTTTAAAATAAGTTTATCTTGAACCAATTTAGAAGCTCTGCTTTCTCTAAGTTCGTTCACTTTTTTAACGGTATCGAGCTTAGATTTTACGCTTTCTAAAATGGCATTGAATTGTTCAGGGTGCTTATAATAATAGCTTAAACTCACATTATATTTTGCCGAGTCAATTTCAAACTTTTTATAAATACCTTTATAATAACGGGAGGCCTGAATTTTTGCTGAATCCAAATTATTTATCGTTCCTAAATAAGCATCAACTATATGAATATCATATAAAACATGTTCCATTTTATCGGGTTTAATCACATAATCTGGAACCTCTGGCTTGCAAGAGGCAAAAAATAAAACAAGAATAAATATCTTTAAATATCGAATCATGAATAGAAATCCGCTTAAATCTTAGTCAAATTGGACTAAGCTTCTTAAATTTACCCAAAAATACGATTAAATGAGCATTACAGAGAACTTATTAAAATATAAATATGAAATTGAGGCAAAAGGTGTAAAATTGATTGCTGTATCTAAAAACCAGTCTGTTGAAGCTATTAGAGAAGCTTATGAAGCAGGACAAAGAGTTTTTGGTGAAAATTTAGTGCAAGAAATGGTGGAAAAGCAAAGTCAATTACCAAATGATATTGAATGGCATTTAATCGGTCATTTACAATCCAATAAGGCAAAATATATCGCGCCTTTTGTATCACTAATTAGTTCAGTAGATAGTCTTAAGCTACTCAAAGAAATAAATAAACAAGCTTTAAAAAATAACCGAATTATTGATTGCTTATTACAGGTATATATAGCAGATGAAGAAACTAAATTCGGACTTGAGTTTGATGAAGTTGTAGAATTACTTCGTGATCCAGACTTTGAACTTCTTAAAAATGTTAGGATTTGTGGTCTTATGGGCATAGCATCAAATACAAATTCTGAATTACAAATAAAAGCAGAGTTTCATGAACTCCAAATCTTGTTTAAAGGTCTTAAATATAGCTTTTTTAAAGAATCAGATGATTTCAAAGAAATTTCTATGGGTATGTCTTCAGATTATAATTTAGCCATAGAACAAGGAAGTACGATGGTTAGGATTGGCTCCTCCATATTTGGCAAACGCATCATTAAACATTGGAAAAACACATCATCTGAAAATTAATATGAATATAAATTATAGAATTGCTGAAAGAAAAGATTGTGCTAGCATTCTTCGACTCATTAAAGAGTTAGCGGAATATGAAAAAGCAGCACATGAGGTTACTGTTTCCTTATCAGCTTTAGAAGAAGCAGGATTTGGTCCCACTCCAGTTTGGAAAGCATTTGTAGCAGAGGATTCAGAACAAGGGATAATCGGATTCGCATTATTTTATATTAGATTTTCAACCTGGAAAGGTCAAAGAATCTATTTAGAAGATTTTTTAGTCACAGAATCTTTTAGAGGAAAAGGAATTGGAAAAGTTTTGTTTGAATTAGTTCTAGAGGAAAGCATTAAAGGCCCTTATGAAGGTATGGTTTGGCAAGTTCTAGACTGGAATGAACCTGCCTTAAATTTCTATAGAAAGTACAAAGCACAGGTAGAATCGGGCTGGTTAAATGCCTCTTTAAGTAAAGCAGAAATTAAAAACTTATGATCAAATTCCATTTATTAGGTTTTCTATGTTTATTAAGCCTATTCGCTTGCAGAAATAATGTTATCAAGGACGCTGACAATAATTTAGATACTTTAAATTATAAATATGACTCCTTGACTTTGGTTAGCCCTATTAAGTCTCAAAGTTTTCCGGATCAAGATGATTCAACTTTTGTAAAAATCTTATACCCTACTTTCAATAATGAGCTCATTAATCAATCTTTAATAAAAACAATATTAAATAGCTCTGGTCCCGAAAAGAACACGAATAGCCTGAATGCCTTAGCAGAAGATTTTATAAAATCTTATGAAGCATTTAGAAAAGATTTCCCTGATCGTCCACAAACCTGGTACTTATTAATTGAAGGTAGAGTTTTAAAACAAAGTCCTAATTATTTAAGTTTAGAATTAAAAACTGAAGAATATGCAGGAGGAGCCCATGGCAACTCGTTTATCAATTATCTAAATTTTGATCCAAATAGAGGTAGCCCTTTGATTCTGGATGATTTTCTGTTGCCGAATAGCTATGCTGAACTACTAACTATAGCGGAAGATACTTTTAGAACACAAGAGGGACTTAAAGACGGAAATGACTATCAGAATTATTTTTTTGAAGATGGAAAATTTGCTTTAGCTAGCAATTATAAACTCAGTGAAAATGGCTTGGAGTTTATCTATAATAATTACGAAATCAAACCTTATTCAGACGGCGTTACAAAATTAATTCTTCCTTACGAGAAAATTAATCACCTTTTGAAGTCCACTTATAAAAGCAAAAATAATAAAACATGAAAGTATATAAATTTGGGGGTGCTTCAATTAAAGATGTAGATGCTATAAGAAATGTTGGAAATATTATACTAAAAGAACAAAAAACTAATAATCTTTTAATAGTGATATCAGCTATGGCTAATGTTACTAATCAATTGGAAGCCTTATTAGTTGATTTCTTAAATCAAAATGAAACAGTCTTTGAACAGTTTGAGCTCATTAAGCAGCAACATCTAAATTGTTTAACGCAGTTATTAGAAACCGATCAACACCCAAGTTTTGATTTACTCAATAATGCTTTTGTGGAAATTGATTGGATATTAGAAGAAGGTCCTCAAGATGAAGGAAATTATTTATATGATCAAGTGGTTTCATCCGGAGAAATTTTTTCTTCTATAATTGTTGAGGCCTATCTAAACTCCATAGGATTAAACACCTTATGGCTAGATGCAAGAAATTACATTACCACTGATAACACCTACATGGACGCAAAGGTGCTTTGGGATAAGACTAGACATCAAATTCAAACCAAATTAAAACCTCTTTTATCAACCCACATAGGCATTACGCAAGGCTTTATTGGCAGTACAACAGAAAATTTCAGCAGTACGCTTGGAAGAGACGGTTCAGACTATTCAGGAGCTATATTTGCGGCCTGTTTAGAGGCCGAATCATTAACTATCTGGAAAGATGTTCCTGGTGTATTAAATGCTGATCCTAAATGGTTTGATGAAACGCAAAAACTGGAACAGCTATCTTATCATGATGCAATAGAGTTGACTTATTATGGCGCCAATGTCATTCACCCTAAAACTATAAAACCACTTCAAAATCAGAATATACCACTTTATGTTAAATCTTTTATAAATCCTGAAGCCGAAGGGACCATTATTAATGAAATACAAAGCCCCCTTCCTTTGCCTTCATTTATATTTAAAGTAAATCAAGTACTCATTTCTATTTTTCCAAAGGATTTCTCTTTTATACTTGAAGAAAGCTTAAGTAGCATATTTCAAATATTACATTCACATCAAGTGAAGGTCAATACCATGCTCAATTCTGCTATTAGTTTTTCAATTAGTGTGGATGACTCTGATAAAATAGATGATCTTATTCAAGATCTCCAAAAAGACTACAAAGTAAAGTATAATAGGGATATGGAATTAGTAACTATCCGATATTATAACCCAGAAACGATTGAAAGGGTAAGTGAAAACAAGCAAATATTACTAGAAGTTAAAAGTAGACATACTTGCCAGATGGTTATGAAAAACAAGCATTAATCTATTTAATAATAAATCATAAAAATGAATAAGGCGTTACTTAAAGTTGAGGTTCAGAAGTATATTAAAGAAAATGAAAATACTGATATCGGACAGATTGCTTTAGGTAAGTCTCCATTTCTAGAAATTAGTTCTGCAGAATTAGCTAATCAAATTAAAAGTAGAAAGCAGGCAAAAGGTAAACTACCAACCTGGTACAGTACAGAAAATATTATTTTCCCACCCTATCTTTCCATGGAACAATGCTCGGCAGAAAGCATTGCTGAATATAAAGCTATTTTAATTCCAGGTCAAACAATCTTAGATCTAACAGCTGGATTCGGAGTAGATAGCACTTGCTTTGCACAAGCAGGGAAAAAAGTAATTGCTATTGAGCAGCAAATAAACTTGGTAGAAATTGCTCAACACAATGCTTTACAATTTAACTTAAATAACATTAAATTTTATTCGGGTGATTCTATTTCATTTTTAGAACAAACGAAAGATCAATTTGATACGGTTTACATTGATCCAGCAAGAAGGCTCGCTGGAAAAAAAGTTTTTCAATTAATAGATTGCGAACCGAACATCATAAAGAACTTAAATCTCATTTTGAGTAAAACAGCTAATCTTTGGGTAAAAACAGCTCCTTTTTTAGACATTCAGGCTGGTTTACAAGAACTAAAAGCCATCCAAAACATCCACATTTTGAGTTTAAAAAATGAGTGTAAAGAATTGTTGTGGGAAATTACACATCAAGCTACATTAAATGAAGCACACATCGTTTGTCATTGTATTGGGCCAAAAACTATTAAAAAACTATCCATTCCAATTAACAAATTGAGTTTAAAAATTGATTATCAAGCTTATGAGTTTGGAAACTACTTATATGAACCAGATGTAGGATTATTAAAAAGTGGTGCATTTAATTTTATAGCTGAACACTTTGATTTAAAGAAATTAGAGAAAGATAGTCATCTATATTGGGGAGAAGATTTTAAAGCTGAATTTCCTGGTAGAATTTTTAAAATTGAGGCCATTTTACACGTAAAAGACCTCAAAAAAGAAAAATTAATCGGGAATGTTTTAGTTAGAAATTATCCCGATAAAGCAGAAAATTTAGTTAGAAAATATCATATTAAATCTCATAACGAGGATTTTATAATATTTACACAGGATGTACAAAATAAACTAATATTAAAAGCTAAAATTATACAACACTATTAAACTAAATAATTAGGCTTTTTTTACATTAACAGCCTGAAGTCCTTTTTTCCCTTCAGCTATCTCAAAACTTACATCATCACCTTCCTTAATTCCATTAATGCCACCATCTACATCTTTAAAGTGTACAAAAACTTCTTTGCCATCGGCATAGACAATAAATCCATAGCCCTTTTCAACGTTGAACCATTTTACTTTTCCAGTATTCATAAAAAAATTATTGGTCTGACCTGATTAAAGGTCAGCTATTTATATTTGTTAATTAACTACAATATATAAATTGTTTTTCTTTATTTCTCAAAAATTTTATTCAAAGAGTATCAACCTAAATACAATAAATAAAATTCAAATTCAAAAAAATAGCCTTAGAAATCAATTCTAAGGCTATTAAATAAAGATTATCGTTTTTAATTATAAACTTTAATCATAAAAATATAATCTTGTATTTTTTCTACTTGTTGTTGTTTCTTTAAACTTGATAATATACTTTTCTTACCAATTGGAACTCTTTTTTGAAGAGAATCTTTAGGAATAGCAGACAAGGCTTCAATAATAAATTTAGACTTCACGGCGAACGCTGCTCCATCAACTTTATCTTCTTTGCCATTAATTACACCTACAACATTTCCTTTGTAATCAAGCAATGGTCCACCGCTATTTCCTGGATTAACTGGAATCGCAACTTGATAGGCTATACTATCGCTATTCATACCTGATTTAGAACTTACATAACCGTTTCCTAAAACAATATCATCTTTTGGATAACCTAAAGTAAACACAGATTCACCCAAGGCAGCTGCTCCAATTTTGATGGAATAAGGAATATTTTTAAGAGGCTGAAAATTATCGTCATCTACTTTTAAAATAGCAATATCATTAGTAGGATCGGTGTAATATTTCTTCACTTTATAAGCAAGTCCTTGCGTGTTTTGTATATATAATGAATCGGCATCTTTAATTACATGATAATTCGTTAAAATAAAACCATTTGCAGAAATAGCAAATCCAGTTCCACCAAATTTAGCTGGATTGGAATTAGCTAATTTTGCATCATTATTAATAACACGGATTATATTATTTTGAGATTGATTTAATTGTGAAACTTTTCTATCTAGCAATTTTAAATTTCCTTCCTGCTTAGTTTGACTGCGGAAAGAATAAATAACAGCAAATGCAAGCAATAAGAATGAAGCAGCCACAGTAATTGCAGATTTGTAATTTTTCCAAATTCGAATTACCCTTGAAGGATGTGGTTTAAATGGCGCACTTAGAATAGTTACATCTATTTCACTATGTATTTGGTTCATTTGATTCATCAAGCGTTCTTGCTGAGCATAATTTTTTAAATTCTCCAAAAAAACTTTATGCGCAACAACTTGATGATCGATTGATGGATCATTTTTACGAAGTTCTTCAAATGCTTCTAGTTCGGCTTGATTCAGCTGACCATTTAAATAATCTTCAATAATTACATCGAGAGAAATTTTCTGATTCATCTTATCCATTAAAAAACAATTTTTTTAATCTTTGTAAACACTTATACTTTTGTGTTTTAGCATTATCTGCATTAGTATAACCAAACTTTTCACAAATATCCTGCATACTTAAATTGTGAATATAAAAATCCTCAATTATAGTTTTACAAGGCTCTCCAAGTGATAATAAGGCCCCTTTCATTTGTAGAAATTGTTTATCTCGCTCCTCTCTTAATTCCACATCACTTTCTACTTCAATTACATCTTCAAAATCAGCAATATCGTAAGATTTAATTTGAGTTTGTTTCAGTTTTTTTAACCATATCCTTCTGCAAACTGCATATAAATATGTTTTTAACTTACTATTTAACTCAAAATCTCCACCTTTAACTCTATCATAAAGAACCATAATTCCTTCTTGATAGACATCTTTTGCATCATCCTCAGATCCGTTATTATTTAAAATAAATTGTAATATCATAGGGAAATAGCCTACATACAAATTATTTAAAATAACTTCAGAGTCATTAAGAATACCTAATATAACCTCTTTATCTGACGGAATTGAACTGCTTAACTTAATGCTCACTTATTAATACGATTATATTGAAATAGTAACCCAATGAAGGTAAAATTAAAAAAAAAATGATTTTTTTCATTTTTACGGGTTACCTTTTTACCTTTGTGGTATTAACATGTAAAATTAATTAATTTATTTAACAGAAAATTAGAATGAAAAACTTATTTAAATTTGGCTTTTTAGCTTTAGCTTTATCTTTAACTTTCGCTGCTTGTTCAAATGAAAACACTGCAGAAGGTACCGACACTACTAGCACTGATACATTAATGACTACTGATTCTTCAATGGTTGTTGATTCTGCTGCTACAGTTGATTCAACTGTAACTGATTCTGCTGCTACTAACTAGTCAAATGCAAAATCTTATAAAAGCCTTGGATAATATCCAAGGCTTTTTTTTGCCCCTGTCCCATCCTGAAATAAGTGTCAACTTATTTTAAGACTAGTCACCCTTATAAAAATGCAATTCATTATATTTGCATTTTAAAAAAATCAAATTCATGACATTAACTTCACTTCAAGCCATCTCTCCTATTGATGGACGATATGCTCACACAACAGACAATCTTAGAAACTATTTTTCAGAATACGCTCTTATAAAATATAGAGTTTACGTTGAGATAGAATATTTTATTGCCTTATGTGAGGATGGAATTTCTGAATTGTCTGGATTTGATAAAGAAAAATACGCCCAACTACGAGTTATTTATCAACAGTTCTCTGAAATTGACGCTCAAAACATTAAAGAAACTGAAAAAGTAACGAATCATGATGTAAAAGCAGTTGAATATTTTATCAAAGCCAAATTTGATGAACTAAATTTATCCGCTTTCAAAGAATTTATTCATTTCGGATTAACCTCTCAAGACATTAATAACACTTCAATCCCTGCATCTTTTAAAGACAGCTTAAATGAAGTATATTTCCCAGCAATTGAGAGTCTAATAGCTAAACTGAGTGAACAGGCACAAAATTGGAAAGATATTCCTTTATTGGCTTTTACACATGGCCAACCTGCGTCACCAACAAAATTAGGCAAGGAATTTGAAGTATTTGTAGAGAGATTAAGAACACAGGTTCAAAGTTTAAAAGATATTCCACATCATGCCAAATTTGGAGGAGCAACTGGAAATTTCAATGCGCATCATATAGCCTATCCAGAAAGAAATTGGGCTAATTTTGGCAATCACTTTGTAGAAAACATATTAGGATTAAAACGTTCACAATACACCACTCAAATTGAGCATTATGATCAATTTGCGGCACAATGTGATGCATTAAAAAGAATTAACAATATTCTAATTGATTTGGATAGAGATATTTGGACTTATATTTCTAAAAATTATTTTAAGCAAAAAATCAAAGCTGGTGAAGTAGGCTCGTCAGCTATGCCACATAAAGTAAATCCTATTGATTTTGAAAATGCTGAAGGAAATGCCGGATTAGCCAATGCAATTTTTGAATTTTTAGCTGCTAAACTACCTATTTCACGATTACAAAGAGATTTAACGGATTCAACAGTATTAAGAAACATTGGTGTTCCAATGGCACATAGTTTAATAGCCATTAACTCTACATTGAGAGGCTTAAATAAGCTCCTTTTAAATGAAAGTGCCATTAATGCCGATTTAGATGCAAATTGGGCTGTAGTTGCGGAGGCTATTCAAACTGTACTACGTAAAGTAGGATATCCAAATCCATACGAAACCCTAAAAGAATTAACACGCACAAACAGTGAAATAACAGCTAATTCTCTAGCCCTATTTATTGATAGTTTAGAAATTGAAGACAATCTAAAAGAAAAATTAAAAGAAATCACGCCTTTCAATTATACTGGTATATTTTAAATTGACGTTTATCAGACAAGAAATTAGATTCGATACCTAAGTTAATATGTAACTTTGTTTTATAAATTTTAAGAAAATGAATATCAACGTATATACCGAACTTACTCCAAATCCAGCGACCATGAAATTTATGGTTAATAAATTATTGATTAATGGCAGTGAAGATTTTGCAACAAAAGAAAGTTCAGAAAGTTCGCCATTTGCTAAGGAGTTATTTAAATTCAATTTTGTTAATGGAGTATTTTTTGCCAGTAATTTTGTAACGATTACAAAAACTGAGGATGCAGACTGGAGTGATATTGAAGCAATTTTGAAAGACTTTGTTAAGGGTGCTGTTGAAGCTGAACTAAAAATTAAAGATATTACTTCGGATGAAACTCCAGATTTTGAAGGCGATGAAATAGAGATTAAAATCCAACAAATTTTACATGACTACGTGCGTCCAGCAGTTGAGCAAGATGGCGGTGCAATTTCTTACAAGTCTTTTGAAGATGGCATCGTAACGGTGGAATTAAGAGGATCTTGTAGTGGATGCCCTTCGAGTACAATTACATTAAAATCAGGAATTCAGAATTTATTGCAAAGAATGGTACCAGAAGTAAAAGAAGTGGTATCTCATGCGATGTAATTAAAAGCATAAACTATTTCAAATAAAAAAAGACCAATTTATAATTGGTCTTTTTTTATTTGAAATTAATTTTCATTAATTCTAAAATTTCATCTGTAACCAAAGCATTTGTTGCTAAAAGCTCTCGCTTTTTAATAAAATCTTCTCCACCACTGAAACTCATGACTTGCCCGCCGGCTTCCTGCACAATGAAAGCTCCAGCAGCTACATCATAAATATTTAAGTTATATTCAAAGTAAGCATCAAATCTACCACATGCAACATATGCCAAATCAACCGCAGCAGACCCAATTCTTCTCAAGCCATGACATCTCTGCATCATCTCTCCGAACAAATTCATATAGGCCGCTTGCTTATCAAACTGATAATAAGGAAATCCGGTAGCGACTAAAGACGATTTTAAAGTTGGTACTTCAGACACATGAATAGCTTTCTGATTCAAATAAGCCCCGCCGTTTTTATAGGCCGAAAACATTTCACCTCTGTTTATTTCGTAAACTACACCAACTACAGGAACATTATTTTCAAATAACGCAATGCTTATAGAAAAAGTCGGAATACCATGTATAAAATTTGTCGTCCCATCTAATGGATCAATTATCCATATTAAATCATGCGTATCATCATTCGGTGTATCCTCTTCCGTAATAAATCCAGAATTCGGTAAAACTTTCTTTAAATTTCGAACAATTTGCCTTTCCGCTTGTTTATCAACATAGGAAACCAAATCATTTAATCCCTTATATTCAACTTCATTTCTGTCAAATGAAAGGGATTCTTTACGAATAAAATTACCCGTTAATCTAGCAATAGAAATTACCTTAGCACAAATCAGTTCGTAATTTAGCATCCTTAATAATTACGTAGTTTCTCCTTATTCATTTTCCCATAAGCAATAAGGAAAAGGCCTCCAATGAACAATAATATAGCTATTAATGTTGCTTGTGTAAAAGAAATTCCAGCGAGTTCATATTTTGAATTAACACGAATCATCTCTATGAAAAAACGCTCCAAACCATTAAAAATTAAATAAATTCCAAACAATACTCCAGGAATACGGATATGATGTCTAATTTGCCATAATACAGCAAATAAAAATAAAGCCGCAATTACTTCATAAAGTGGAGTTGGATAAACTGGTTGAGGGAGTACTTGACAAAATCTGCCAACACAGCCAGGAATAGCTTCTCCTACACCCGCAACATTGTTTGGATATGTATATGCCCACGCCCAATCTGGAATCCATGAGAAAGGTTTTGGATTTAAGTTTACAATACCCCAGTCACCATCTCCAGATAGGTGACAACCTATACGACCAACACCATAAGCAAGCATCATACCTGGGCCACCAATATCTAACATGTGTAGCGGTTTTATACCATATTTATTAGCATGATATAAAACAGCAGCTCCTCCACAAATCAACCCCCCATAAAAAGTTAAACCACTAAAAGATAAAAGGCCTGCAATTGGATCCTGTATAAAACTATCCCAATTCTCTAAATTATCAAATATTTTTGCGCCTAAAAAACCCCAAACTGCTGCCCAAACCACCAATTGACTCATAATTTGATAAGGATGAATGGTCTCAACCACTTTTTTAGGCACAGGAAGTTTTTGCTTTTCTTTTTCTTTATATTCCCAATATGCAAAGAGACCTGCCAATACTAAGCCTCCAAGAAAATTACCTTCTCCAGATAATAAAACTGTTTGGGCATCATTCACAAAAGTATCATAATTCCAAAGTGCATAGATCAATTTATAACCTACTATAAAACCAAATAATGCATTTAATAGCATATTCGACATGGAAGCTGGTTTTCCTATTTCTATAGTTCTGGTAAATGCTTTGATTAGGCCTAAAGATTCTTTTCTTTTAGCCTCTTTCGTGAATGCCCAATATCCAGCAACAAATGCTAGGGCAACAAATAAACCAAAAGTATTGAAAGGTAAAGGAATATCAATTCCCAAAAAATCTTTTATAAAATGAGATACGGTAGGATACATAAAAATAAGTTTAAGCTAAGATAGGAAAAGAATCTTAATGCGCTAAAATTTCAGCGATTTCTTCAATCTCTACTTGTCCCTCTTCATCAATCTTGCGTAAAACAACTGGCTTAATTTCATTCACTAATAGAGGATCGTAAGGCGTTTTAACTTTCACATAATTAGAAGTAAAGCCATGTATAAAACCATTCTTTTGGTCATCTTCAAATAAAACCAATGCAGATTTTCCTAATTGACTTTCATAAAACGCTCTACGCTTTTTATCCGATAGGATCTGTAGCATTTTATTTCTTTGAAACCTGTCTGCGCCTTTTACTACATCTTTCATCTGAGCTGCTTCAGTTTGTTCACGTTCAGAATATGTGAAAACATGCAAATAAGAAACTTCTAATTCATTTAAGAACTTATAGGTATCTAAAAAATCGTCTTCCGTTTCACCTGGAAAACCAACGATGACATCAACACCTATACAACAGTCAGGCATCAATTCTTTAATTTTAGCAACGCGATCCACATATAACTCTCTGCGATATCGACGTTTCATCAAACCTAATATTTTGTTAGAACCAGACTGAAGTGGAATATGAAAATGCGGAACAAACTTATTAGACTGAGCAACAAACTCAATAACTTCATTACTAAGTAAGTTGGGCTCAATAGAAGAAATTCTAAAGCGCTCAATTCCATCTACTTTATCCAAAGCTTGAACTAAATCTAAAAATTTATAAATCCTTTGGCCATTCACAATACCAAAGTCACCTAAATTTACGCCAGTTAATACAATTTCCTTAACGTCAGACGCTGCAATTTGATTTGCTTTCTCTATTACATTTTCAATAGTATCACTACGGCTGGCACCTCTAGCTAAAGGAATGGTACAATACGTACAGGGATAATCACATCCATCTTGAACTTTCAAAAAAGTACGAGTACGATCCCCTATTGAATACGCCGCAATAAAGTTCTGATTAACTTTTTCTATATCTTGTTGGAAGATTAGCGCTTTCGGATTTTTAGTCAAATCTTGAATATGCTCTACCAATTGGAATTTTTCAGCTGCACCTAAAACTACATCTACACCTTCAATTTCAGCAATTTCTTGAGGTTTTAATTGAGCATAACAGCCTACTATGGCTACATAAGCACCAGGAGAATATTTTAAAGCTTCCTTGACAACTTTTCTACACTTTTTATCAGCATGATCCGTTACAGAACAGGTGTTAATCACGTAAACATCAGCCGCTTGCGTAAATTCAACAACTTGAAATCCAGCATCACTAAATTGACGGCCAATAGTGGATGTCTCTGAGAAATTCAGTTTACATCCTAAAGTATAAAAAGCAACTTTTTTCATTTTCAAAAGGCAAAGTTAGGCATTTGAAATGAAAATCTATATTATTTAAGGATTAGGATTCCGACCACCTATAACTCGTATGTTCCAAATCCAATAAATCCAAAATTCGGTTGACAACAGTTTGCGCTAATTCCTCTACGGATTGAGGTAAACTATAAAAAGAAGGGCTTGCTGGACAAATGATTCCGCCAGCTAAAGTCAACATTTTCATGTTTTCAATATGAATCAAATTCATAGGAGTTTCTCGAACAACTGCAATTAATTTTCTTCTCTCTTTTAAAATTACATCGGCTGCCCTACTTAATAAATCATTTGAGCTACCATGAGCTATTCTTGACAAGGTACCCATTGAGCATGGAACAATAACTAAACTATCATATTTAGCCGAACCTGAAGCAAAAGGCGCATTAAAATCAGATTTTGAATAAAATTGAAAAGGATATTTTTCGAAATCTCTATTTCCTAATTCATGCTCCCATACAGCCTTAGCATTATCAGACATGACCACGCCAATTTTCTCCCATTGATCAGACAATTTTAACAAAGAATCCATCAATAGTTTGGCATATATAGAGCCACTTGCACCACTAATTCCTATTATAATTTTTCGCTTTTTTTGCATAGACTACGAAGTTACAACAAATAAAACCAAGCGCATAAAAAAGGGCCAGAAACAATGTTCCTGACCCTACATCTACCTATGAAAAACATACCCTTTTAAAGGGTAAGCTCAAATATAGATATTAAATTAATATAAAGAAAACACATTTTTGCATTTTTATCATTATTACTCCATTTTACAGCAAAAAGACGCATTAACACAAAAATGTTACTTTAAATTGACTGAAAACATTTTTTGTACCGGATACCAAATTATTCTATGTCGAAATTATTGTTTTAACAAACTTTTAACTCGCTTAATTAAACTCCCATCTTGAAAATAAGAATATATATCTTCCCCAGGACAAGTTGTTTGTTTTGAATGATCTTTATGCGTAGAAATTTCATCAGGTGAAATACCATATTTTATACAAGAATCTGCTAAAAGCCTAGCCAAAACATCTAATAACTTTGGGCTCAGTTTCTGCTGCGTATAATTACCTAAAAAACTTATTAATAAGTGACCGCTTGGATCATATTCAGTGTTTGTCTCTCCAACAGTTAAGGCATTTCTACCCTCATATACCGTTCCATCAGGACTAATTAAAATATGATAAGGAATATCAGCCCAATTTCGATCTGGTCCCATACTCCAACTTTGAATATTCTTTAATCTTTGTTTTGCATCATCAGATTCAGTTAAAACCTTTCCCCCTTCATGATGCACAGTTATTCTCACTGGGACATGTTGTTTATATGGCTTAGGTTCTTGTGCAGCCCAAACAGATTTAGGTAAAATGTTTATCGAATTCCAATTTCCTTTTTTCTTGAACTTTTGAGCAGAAACAGTAAAACAAACACTAAATAAAAGTAAAGTGAGTAGAATTATAGATTTATGTATGATCTTCATATCTCAAAGATAATAATCCATTACATAAAAAATTAAAACTTAAAATACTAAAAAAAGGAGAATGAAAAACGATTTAAAGGCTTATTAATTAATTTAACTACATGTGGATCGGCCTTCATTTTCTCAAGATCGGATACAATGTCAGAGGCCGTAACTACAATAATTGGACATAAAGCTTTAATATCATCTGCATAATCTTTAAAGCGTTGTAAAAAATCATATCCATTCATGACTGGCATATCTAAATCCAGCAAAATTAAATTAGGGAGTTTTTCTGGCTGACTTTGATATTTGTCTATATAAGCTAACGCTTCTTGAGCTCCATGCATAATGAGGATTTCACTGCACTGTCGTGTATTTCTAAATACCTGAGAAGTAATTCTTTGATCAATTGGATTATCATCCACAATCATCACTTTTTCCATCGGAGTTTTATTATGATGTGTAATGTTGCAAACAAGCAGCCAATTTTTTTTAAACCGAAATTCAGAAAACTATAATAGTTACCGATAAAATCAACAGGAATATTCTTCCTCAAAACAAGAAAAATAAGCCTCACACTCAAGAATAATATTTACCTTAGATTAATTGTAGTTTTAAAAACAGAATAGCGATCAAAGTTCACCATAATGTCCAGATTCACCTTTTTCTTTTTAATATTAATTTCAATAGTCTCTCCTTCTACGGCTCAAATTGTAGAAAGAATTAGCATGGATAATATTGGTAAATCAGTTTTACTTTTAGAAGATCCTAAACATAAACTTCAAATACAAGATATTGAAAAACTAGGTGATCATGCCTATCGTAAAGGTAGTGAGAATATACTCAATCTTGGCAACACAAAATCAGCATGGTGGTTTAAAATTTCTTATCAAAATCAAGCGCAACAATCTACCCAACTCATTATCGACGCGCCTAATATTGAATATATTGAAGTATATGCATATGACGACAATAACAACTTAAAGCAATATAAAACCGGTTCATTACAACCCAAAAGTAAAGATGTAATTATACGTAATAACTACATTGTTGCCTTACCAAAATCAAATAACAACTCTATTAAAACGGTATATATCAAGGTTTACTCGAACAATATATTATTAGTCCCTATCAAAATTAGTAATATTGAGCAAGTCTTAGAAAAAGAAGCCTTGCTAAATGGCTTTACCTATGTATGCTTCGGCTTATTAATTGGTCTTCTACTTTATAATTTGTTTTTGTATTTCAGTATCAAAGACATAACCTACCTCTATTATGTATTTTATGTACTTACGCTTACTTGTTATTTTTTATTTTACCTCATGGGCTTCTCCTACGTTTTAGGAGAAAAAGCCAGATTTTTCTTTAATAAATACCCCCATATCTGGATTGGCACCTCACTATTTTTTGTCGTTGTATTTTGTAGATCTTTCTTGAACATAGAAAAGAAACGCAATCGTTTACAATACTTATTATATTTAGTTCAGTTCTTTGGCCTGCTGATTTTCTTGACTAGCCTATTCGGTTACAAATCAATTTCAGCTAGTCTTACTCAAGTATTTTCTTTTCTAGCCGCTATTATTGTAGGATATGCTGGTATAGTAGCCTACATCAAAGGGCATAAGGCGGCTGTTTACTATATCATAACTTGGATAACAGTTGGTACATCAATTATATTTCTAATTTTAAGCTTGTCTGGGTTCTTCGAGGTAAGTAAATTCACTATGTTACTAATTCCAATTAGCTCTATCATCGAAGTATTCATCCTTTCTTTCGCCTTAGGCAATCGTTATAACATCAATATATTAACAGAAAAGCAATTACGAGAAGAAAACCTCATTCTCATCAAAACTCAAAATCAAATTTTAGAAGAGCGAGTAGAAGAAAGAACAGCTCAATTAAATGAAAGTATAATTGAGCTCGAAAAATCTAATTCAATTAAAAATAAACTCTTTTCCATCATAGCACATGATCTTAAAAGCCCACTAAATAGCTTAATTGGTATTCTTTCCTTGAATGACATGAAAGCGCTTACACCACCAGAACTAAGTACATTGCTATCTGAAAACAAAAAATCTATCGATTCCATTACCAACACTATTAATAATTTACTTCAATGGGCAAAAAGTCAAATGGATGGCTCTAAAACCATCGCTCAAACCTTTGATATTAATATCATTATTGAGGAACTAGTCACCATTTATTTACCCTTAATTAAGCAAAAATCTATACAAATAGAATTAAAGCTGAATGAAGATGGAAAAGTAGTAGCAGATCAAAATCAAATTAATTTAGTTATCCGAAACTTAATTGACAATGCTATAAAGTTTACCCCAATAAATGGTCAGATTACCATAGCAGTTGAAAATATGTTGGATAAGGTTAAAATTAAAGTAAGCAACAAAATACATCCAAACCATAAGATAAAAATTGAAGACTTAACAGGCGATAAAATTGCAACTTCCACATTGGGAACAGATAATGAAAAAGGAGTCGGATTAGGTTTACTTTTATGCCACGAATATCTTCAACATAATCATAGCGAATTGCATAAAGAAATTAATAATCAGCAAATCAGTTTTTGGTTCTTATTAAACGCAGAAAATCAATCTATATCATAATATGAACAATAAACCTACTTTTATTTTACTGGCCATATTAATTATTTTGGTCAGCTTTAGCTCTTGTAAAGAAAGCACTAAGTCTAACTACTTAGATTATTCAAATCGAGATGATCAACGTACCGGAGGTATCAAAATGATTCCTATCAAAACGCCTAAAGGCACGTTTAAGGTTTGGACAAAGCGCGTGGGCAATAATCCGACCATGAAAGTGCTCTTGCTACATGGTGGTCCCGGGGGCACTCATGAGTTTTTTGAAAACTTCGATGGCTACTTACCTCAAGCTGGCATTGAATATATCTATTATGATCAACTAGACTCCTACCATAGCGACAAACCCAACGACTCCACCCTATGGACCATTGAGCATTTTGTGGACGAAGTAGAGCAAGTGCGACAAGCTTTAAAGCTCGATAAAGATAATTTTTACTTGTTAGGGCAATCTTGGGGCGGCTTATTAGCCATGGAATATGCGCTTAAACACCAAGAGAACTTAAAAGGCCTAATCATTTCAAATATGATGGCCAGTGCTCCTGCTTATGGCAAATATGCCACTGAAGTTTTAGGCCCTCAACTACCGCCAGACGTATTAAAGGAAATTATGGAAATAGAGGCCAAAGAGGATTTTGCGAATCCTCGCTATACGGAATTACTCATGCAACATTATTATACCAAGCATGTTATACGCCAACCTTTAGACCAATGGCCTGAATTTATTAATAGAGCCTTTAACCACCTCAATCCAAACATTTACGTCTACATGCAAGGCCACAGCGAATTCGGCATGACCAAAAATGCCACCTTAAAAAATTGGGATGTTTCAGCCCGTTTAAAAGAAATTACGGTACCTACCC
>CAZQFF010000019.1:9536-43717 GCA_964592575.1 uncultured Pedobacter sp. | reverse complement strand
TAATTTTTATAGTGTTAAAGATATTCGCCCGCCCACTAATGACGAAGACATCCTACTGCAGATGGATTATTCTGAAGTGGGCGCCAGCGAGAGTTTTTCATCTATTATTCTGTTAATTTTCTCAGTAGTATTTGTTAAAAGATCCATTATCCTATTTATTTCTTTTTCGTCAATTGATTTTTTTAAAATTTCACCCCTAAACGTAGTAAAAACTACTTCTTTATCAGATTTACTAATATCTTCTTTTGAATAACTCACAAGTTGGTGGGCGAAGAAATTACGTAGGTCTTTACATTCTCTAATGTTTCCTATTAGTTTCTTTTCTTTATAGCCAAGTTTTTTCAATATAGAGTCTAAAATTGAAATCTTTCCGTCAAATGATATTTTCTCAAATAATAGGGTATATATCTTAAATGTTGATTCTATATCATGGGTAATATATTTTATAATTAACTCTTCGACTGATTTTTCTAAGACGACACTTAACTCCAACACAATACCTCTATATAAATATGCCTTATTTAAGAGTATAGTGTGATTTAAATTCATAAAAGTAAAAAATTATTTCCTTGATTATCAGGCAGTTAATAAAAATATTAGATTTATGCTCTAAATAAATTTGCATTATTTAGAGCGTTGCTCTATATTTGTATTGTCAAACAACAACAAAGATAAATATAAAGTAATAATTAGCATATCCCAAATAACTACTAAATGTTAAACAGCGCAAACTTTCAAAAAATAATAGCAGGTCTAGTAGATAGAGGGGTGGAGTTCTTTGTACATCAAAATGAAATTAAATGCACACATGACGGTAAAGTATATGTATTCGACCAAATCCCATCGTGGATAATAGATATAGTAAATACCGACATGCTCAATAATCCTGAAGCACTTAGATCGCTTGCCTCATGGGAAAATCTAAGTGAACAGGATTATTTGAGACAATATATATACTGCAGGTTTGGCGGGATAGATACAGATCCTGACATAGACGAAAACGGGGTCGTTCATTATGCAGAGTATTTTGATTGTGGATTGAGAGGGGTTTGTAAATATGAGGGTAAGTTATGCCGCTCGATTAAGGCTGATGTTGAGGGCTATATATCATCGAGAGAGATTGATGTAATAAGATTAATTAATGAACCAAATAAACTAATCGCCGATAAGCTAAATATTTCTACTGAAACGATAGAAACGCATATGCAGAATATTAGAAATAAGACTGGTTTAAATGGAAAAGTTGAAATAGCCATTTGGGCGGTAAAGAGGGGGATTATTTAGATAAAAAAAATGCGATTAGAGCAAATTGAGCCATAAGCCCAAATTTGGGCTCATGGGAAAATTAAAAAAAAGTATCTCACTAAAATAAAATAAAATGCAGCACTTAGTCACTATTCACGAGAACAAAGCTAAAACGACCTCCAAGTTGATCGCAGGTGCATTTGGAAAATCACACAAGCACGTAATCCGTGACATCAAAAACCTCGATTGCAGCGAATCCTTCCATAAACTCAATTTTGAGGTCATCGAAGTTGAAGTGAAATTGGGTCTTGGAAAAACAAGAAAAGATTTGTCTTACTCCATCACTCGCGATGGGTTTACCTTCCTTGCGATGGGTTATACGGGAGCAAAAGCAGCAAAATTTAAAGAGGAGTATATCAAAGCTTTCAATGAAATGGAGGAAAAGCTTAACGGACCTCAAAACACGCAGTTAATGAATGTATTGCAGGAATTACACAACAAAGTTAATGTTTTGTCTGAGACAGTAGCAGAGTTAAAGAGTAAACAGGTTCAAATAGAACAACCAAAAGAGCTAGCTATTAGTTCAGAACCGCTTAGTTTATTTACAGTTGCTCAATATATATATAATAATGACGAAGACATCCCTAGTGGATATTTAAATGTAATAAGTAGGATTGCAAGCTCATATAGTATAAGCCAAGGGCTTGAGGTAGATAAGAATCATCCTAAAAGGTATTGCATAGAAGCTTTAAGCTATGCGGTAAAAGAAGGGAATAGAATTTATAACCAACAAAGGAAAAGAGCAACAGAGATACTGAGCGTTAACCCAATGGCCTTATCACTTAAAGTTTTGTTAGTTGGTGAATACACAATATTCCCTGATAATGGCTCAGTTAACGATATAGTAAACTTATTTAATAAATACACTGTATTAAATTTTAAAGCAGAATTAAGAAGAACAACTAAATTTCATTATAAAGTTACACGAATATTATAATATGAAAATTCATTCACCAGTACAAAAAATTTCTTACCGAAGCTTAATTGCTGAAATAGATAAAGTGGGGAGAGAAAATGGGCGAGCATTCGATGGGACAAAGGAAAAGACAATACGCCCATTGTTAAGCACCTGGCTGAAATGGGATTTCCCAAACAGGCGATATAAAGCGGAAAGAAAACAATTAAATGGAAAACCCATTTTATGGGTCTACCTCAAAGAAATAAAGGCCCCCTTCCGCGACCAAACCTCCGGGGACCTTGAACCAAATAACTAAGGACCTAAACCCCTAATTAAAATGAATTCGACAAACCTACAAATTTCCCCGATAAATACCAGCAACTTTTTGATGCGCGCTGAGTTCGATAAATCGGGAGCACTTGCTCAGCAGGAGCAATCAAGAGAGCAATTGGAGCAGCAAAAAGAGTTAGAACGCGCCTACCAACAGGAGCGCAAGGATATTGGCAGACAGGTAATGGAGGATGAGATGCGTGAACGTGATAGGGAAGCCTTGTATTATTTCGATTAGTTATGGATAAGTCGATACAAAGCCTAGAAAGTTTACTGCGGTCATTAAGAATGATTGAGGAAACAATGGATGATTCCGCGCCTAGATCACTTATTCAAGTGGAAATATTAGGATTAGACAAAACCATTAACGAGCTAAAACAACTCTCTCATGCTAACAGTAAACCAATACTTACAAGAAAATCAGCTTAAAGCAAATGAGGGCACGGTAGGGCGATTAATCATGAATGCCCTTGACTACGCCATCGAGCTTGAAGAGCAAATCATAGAAAAACCTAAAGCAATTCAATTCACCAAAGCGGCCATCCTTTACGCGATTTATCAGGTGTCCGCTTCAAACCCTAAAGCAATATGGAGACATTAAGATTTATCGATGCTAGAAAAGATATCACCGAGCGTGATGAGGCAGTTATTACCTACCATCGCTTAAAAGAGCAGTCGGCTGTTCGCAAAGCTATAAAGGCAGAAGCTGAACAGTTAAAGCTTTACCGCAGGCAAGCTATTGAAAGGCGCAATGAAGCTTTCAAGCAAACCATTGGCGATATCAAAAGCGATTTCAAAGACTTCTTAAACAAGTTAGGCGATCGATTTGATAATGTGCGCGAAACACTTTTTAAAGTGTCTTTTTTCGCTTTCGTAGCGGTAGCTAGTGCAGCAATTATTCACAGTGTATACAATATAATTTTTAATTAAAACTCATGGAATTAGTAAAAACAATGCCAGTAGCAGATATCATGACTATGGCAAAAACTTTCGCAGAAAGCGGTCTATTTGAAGATACAAAACAATTAGCTCAAGCTTTCGTAAAAATTCAAGCAGGTCAGGAAATTGGTATTGCGCCTTTTCAGTCTATGACTGGTATTCATATTATTAAGGGTAAACCAACCATTGGATCAGGCATTATCGCTTCAAGAATCAAAGGTTCTGGGAAGTATGATTATGCAGTTATCAAAAACGATGATAAAGCATGTTCAATAGACTTTTTTGAGGGCAAAAAGAAAATAGGGAATAGCACTTTCACTATCGAAGATGCAACCAAAGCGGGTACCCAAAACATGGGTAAGTTTCCGAGAAATATGCTGTTTGCTAGAGCGATAAGTAATGGTGTAAAATGGTATTGCCCAGATGTATTTTCTGGTCCTGTATATACTCCAGAAGAAATGGAAACGGTAACTGAGGATATCCCATATAAGGAGGTAATTGAAAACACGCTTCCTAAGATTACAGATAAAATGTTCAAGCAGCTGTGTGACAGAGTTAGTAAAGGAGAAAAAGATATTATTGGTAAAACCCTAGAAAATTTCCAGTTAACTCAAGCTCAATTGGACACTGTAAATGGGTTGGTTGCTAATTCTACAGAAGAAGGGGAGGCGGCTTAATGGATCATTTTGGGAATAACGAAGTTCAAGAGTCGGGAGTGGCTCTTGAACTTTCCAACCTTTTAACAATGACAAAGTCGGATGTTGCTTCGGTAGTATCTGATATTGCAAATCGTGTGAAGGATGGTTGGGCTGATCCAATTGACGCAATGATATATGCTAAAAAAGGAGAGACTGTATTTAAAGAGGTTATTTCGGCAATTAAAGATTCAGTTGTATTACCTCAAGGAAGTTCATATTCAAAGCATAATGCTGAATTAGTCGAAAAAATGACTGGTGTAAAGTATGATTTTACTAATTGCGGAGATGCAGAATGGAATGAACTGAACGCAGAAAAAGTAGAATTAGATAAAAAGATTAAGGAGCGAGAAAAATTTCTTAAAACGATTACTAAGCCTACTAATATAATTACTGATGATGGGGAGGTGTTAACCATTAATCCACCTATCAAATCAGGATCATTAGGAATTGCTATAACCTTAAAATAATATGTATAGCATTTACCCTACACTATTAGACTCTTTTCACTGGCTCCAAAAAATGGGAACCGAGGAAAAGTTTAATGAGCTCATTGATAAGATCAATAGAGTTAAAAAGGATATGCCAATTGCTGCATTACGCGGGGTTGAGTTTGAAGAGTGTGTAAATAACATGCTCAAAAACATTCCTAATAAAGTAAATGAACATGGGTTTATCGTAACGAAAAATTTCGAGTTTAATGGAGGGGTAGTAAGAAAGATTGCAGATAAACTTAGAAACGCTAAAAAGCTTCAGGAGTACGTAGAGGGGGTTGTAGGCACGAGTAAGGGAGATGTAAAGGTTTATGGGTTTATTGATTATTCCTACCCAAATATGTTTGTAGATCTCAAAACCACCTCTCGCTATTCATACGGTAAGTATGAAGTTAATAATCAGCATAAATGTTACCCACTTCTAGCGAATTTAAAAGGGAGAGAAATTCAACGGTTTACCTATTTCGTTACTGATTTCAATAACACCTATTTAGAGCCTTACGATTATTCCAACAATTTACGGGATGAGTTCATATACAACTTGGAGTGCTTCATTGATTTTATAGAAGAATATAGACACCTAATTACTGACACTAAAATTTTTGGGAAATGAACTACATCAAAAAATTGCAGGCAGAAATAGCGTACCACCAAGGTGAAACAAAGCGCTTGGAGGCTGAGAACGCTGAGCTAAGACAGCAAAACGCCAAGCTTAAAGCTGATGTCTCAATGCTTACCGAAAAAAACGAAAGCCTAAACCAGGAAGCCCAAGCCTACTCCAATCGTATCCGTAGGGAGATGGTAAACTTAAACGACTTACAAGTTCAAGTAAATGAACTTAAGGAGAAGGTAAGTAAAAAGGATAGCGAGGTGCAGCAGGCTAGGCTACAACGTAAACGCTTCGGTTTTTTTTAACAACAAACCCATGAGAACAGTAAACCTACTCAACAGAACGTATAAAGTTCACGACCAATTGGCTGGGTATAATGTAAGCATCGCTAACGACAAAGCCATCTCATTTTTTGGAACCAATCCAACTACGGGAAACATGTTTTTCCAGTTTAAAAATGGATCCACTTATATGTATGAAGGGATACCCCAGTCCATTCGCAAAGGCTTATTTAACGCCAAAAGTATGATTGGATTTTACGCCAGCAATATACGCGATAAGTTCAGGGCAGGTAAGCTGGAAGGAGTGGGGGTAAGCTAACACTTTTTATAGCCTTCAAAACGGAAGACTTGTAGAGTACTAATAATTTAACCGCCCGCAAGGGCATCAACCCAAACCGGCTCTGGTAACCGGATATAAATAAAATGAGTGAAAAAACGCTGATGGGCTCAATAGCCCTTACCAAATTAACACATGTCCTTTTAGAGAAAAAAGGGCAGGGCGGTAAAATTGTAAAAGGAATATTTATCCCCATTGAACTAAACGCCCTTGAATTTAAAGATAACGCGGTTTATCTACCAGTAAAGGTCACAGTAAGAGATGAAGCTGATCAGTATGGCCAAAATGGGTTTATTGGTAAAACCGCTAAGACTGGGAAAAAATGGTCTGAAATGACACAAGCTGAACAAGAAGCGCATAAAGTGTTGACACCAATTTTAGGCAACATTAAAGACTTCTCTTCGGCAAGTAACGACAGTTCGGGAGCAGTAAGCGCACCGATTAGCGACGACGACGATTTACCTTTTTAAAACCTAGGGCCTAGCAATAGGCCCTTAATTAACTGAAATGATGGAAGCAAACATAAAATGAAGTATGCAATAGCCATGCTTTTTTAAAAATAAATGATTATGGAAAACAATTTAACAGTCTGCGGAATATGCGAGAAACCATTAACCAAAGATGAAATATTAAACGTTCGCCTTGATTATTACGGCGACGAACCAGAAACAGAATGCCCTCATTGCGGGGTTTTAGGAGTGTTACTAATTACAAAATAAACCAGCCTCGACCAACACCGCTATTAAGCCGTGTGTAGGCACAAATAATTATACCATGAACCAAACAATAATGACCCCCATCTCTCCAGAACAGATGCAGACCATGATTTCGCAAGCTGTTCAAATTGGAATAAAAACTTATATCGACCAACTCAATCAAATCAAGGAAGAAGAACTTTTAACGGTTGCTCAACTAGCTGATACATTAGGCGTGCAGCCTTCAACCATTAAAACCTATGTGCGAAATCGGAGCATCCCGTATTTTCGTACTGGTAAAATCCTACGATTTAAAAAATGTGAGGTCGAAAAGGCACTAGCCAGTAGTCCGAAAAAATCCCGAAAAGGGGTGTGAAAACCGAGAATATTGGGTATGAAAAAATAATTTTGGCAAATATATTTGCGAAAGTCGCAATAAGATTTATATTTGTATTGCGGCCGTCACCGAATTGAAGACAACCAAACTTTAAGATATTTTATAATCACACCTCCTGTACTCCTCAAATCGCCTGATTTGAGTACGCGTGACGGCATTTTGTGCAGGGGGTGTGGTTTGTTTAACTAACCTTACAGTGCGCCTTTTGGCGTTAACTTTTGCTAATATAACTATTTATTATGGAGCTTAGACCATACCAAATGGAAAGCATATACCACCTTAGAGCTGGTTTTGCTAACAAACATCAGCGGCAAGTATTGACACTCCCTACCGGAGCGGGTAAGACCGTGGTTTTTTCAAGTATGGTAAAATTAGCCTCGCAAAAGGGAACTAAAACATTGGTCCTTACCGATAGAACCGAATTATTTTACCAAACCTTTAAATCACTTAATAGACTTGGAATAGCCGTCGAGGAAATTTCTCCCGATAAAAAGAAAGTCTATGAAAATGCCATGGTGTATTTGGGGATGGTGGAAACATTAAAGAGGCGCAAAACACTTAATATAGAGCCTGAGCTTATAATTATTGATGAAAGTCATAAGGGTAATTTTACCTCGATTTTAGAAAAGTATCCAAGGGCAAAAGTAATTGGCGCAACCGCCACGCCAGTTGGGAAGCACTTTTATGATTATTACCAAAATATTGTACAGGTAATTGATGTACCCGAACTTATTTCTGAAGGGTATTTAGTAAAGTGTAAAGCGTATCAAATGCAGGATGATTTTTCAGATCTAGAAACTAAATCCGGTGAATATACTGATAAGTCCTTATTAAATCATTTCGACAAGCCTAAATTGTATGACGGCGTAATTGATTGGTGGAACAAATATGCTAATGGACTCAAAACAATTTGTTTTAATGTTAATATAAAGCACACTCTTAAAACACATCAAGCATTCCTTGATGCAGGCATATCCTCTGAATATGTTACCAGCTTAACTCCTAAGCATGAAAGGGATAGAATTTTAAAGGCTTTTAAAGATGGCCATTTCCAAGTTTTAAACAATTGCGGAATTCTCACCACAGGTTACGACGAACCAACAATTCAGTGCGTAATATTAAACAGAGCAACTAAATCCTTGCCCTTGTTTTTACAGTGTGCTGGTAGGGGTTCGCGTGTTTTGCCTGGTGTAATAGATGGATTAAAAACAGCTGAGGAAAGATTATTAGCAATTGAAAATTCCGCTAAGAAGCACTTTGTTTTACTTGACTTTGGTATGAATCACGATAGGTTTGGTAGATGGAATGAATCGCGATTATGGAAATTAAAAAAGCCAAAGGAGAAGCTAGACGCTGTAGCTCCACAGAAAAATTGTCCTGAATGTGATTGCTTGGTTCCTATTTCAGCTACGGTATGTGAACATTGCGGACATTCTTTCGACATTAAAGTCGCAGAATTAAAAACAGGTGTGATGGTAGAGGTTGCCCCGATTGTTCCAAAGGAATTGGTCGGTAAACGGATAAGCGATTTAACTGTAGAGCAACTACTTAATCTAGAAAAATCAGGGGTTTATAAATCCACTTTTATATGGCGTGTTATTAGGTCTAAAGGGGAAGAAATAATAAAATTCTATGCTAGCCTTAAAGGGTATAAAAAAGGATGGATAGAGCGCCAAATAGAAAATATAAAAGACTGTGAATTCACGGATTATAAAATCATAGCCTAACTAAAATATATCATAGCCTTAATAATATAAAATAGCCAAATTAATCATGAGTAAAATTTCTTTTTTTAATTCATTTCCATCAAAAGGGCAGCCTCATACGGCTAGCGGTAATATGGAACTCATTGAGTTTCTTAATGAAGTAAAATATGGGAAATGGAAGGATCAAGTAATTAAAATTCGTGAGGCTACTGAAAAGGTAACTAGAGATAAGTTAAAATTAAAACTTCCTGCATTTACCATCTCAGGTATATTTATAGAACGTGAGGAAAAAAATCTAATTGAGCACTCGGGGTTTATATGTATTGATATTGATAATTTCACTGATAAAGATAGTTTAATTAGTGATCCACATACTTATGCGTTATTTTCCTCTGCCAGTGGAAATGGGTTAGCCGTAATTGTTAAAATAAATAAGTCCAAGCATAAGGAGTCTTTTAAATGGTTAAGGAACTATTATTTCCAGTCATTTGGAATTGTTGTAGATCCGGCCCCATCCAATCCAGCATCTTTAAGGTTTGCAACTTGGGATGATCAGATTTTTATAAATGAAAAATCTAAAATTTCCAAATTTGTTACTGCTAAGGAACGTAAAATCCCAAGTCTACCAACCGTTATTCCTAATGATGTTGTAGGTGAAATGATTACAGAATGTGTAAGCCTAGGCCACAATATAGCACCTGACTACGACTCATATATACGATTAGCCTTTTCCATCGCTGTAGGATTTGGTGAAGGAGGAAGGCAATATTTTCATTCGCTATGCTCGGTATCCGAAAAATACCAGCCTAAGCACGCTGACAAGCAATATGACATTGCTCTCAAAGGTAATAAGCAGGGCATTACCGTCGGTACTCTTTACTGGATGCTGGCTAATGTTGGCATACACCCACCTAAAAAAGATACTCGATCGGTACAAATTGTTGCCATGGCTAAAAAAGCTGGTAGGGATAAGGAAGCAGTAAAGCAGCAGTTAACCGAAATTAATGGATTAGATCCTGCTCAGGCCGAACACTTAGTCGATGAAGTTTTTAAGCGCAACGACATCAGTGTGAACTCCGCTATTAACGATATTAACGAGCTTATAGGGGCTCTGTGCGAATGGTTCCAGCAAAATCATCCTTTGCGTGTTAACGAGATCACAAAGATGATTGAAGAGGGTAATACAGAGGTTAATAAAGAGCGTATAAATAGTATTTATTTACGAGCATTAATGTTCTTCAATACAAAAGACATCACTAAATCTCTATGTGAAAGCTATATTTTTTCGGATTTTATTCCGCGATTTAATCCGATCACCGAATATATTAATGCTAACCTTCACCGTAGATCCTCTGGCGCGATAAAAGCACTATCTGAATGCATAGTTTCAGAAAGTAAAATGAAGGAAGTTTTTATCCGTAAATGGCTCATCGGATTAATAGCTGCTTATAACGGCCATCCAGTAAGACTTGTATTAACATTAGTCGGCGGGCAAAATACAGGTAAAACGGAATGGTTTAGGCGCTTATTACCTAATGGCCTCAAAAAATATTATGCCGAATCAAAACTCGATGCTGGAAAAGATGATGATATTTTAATGTGTCAAAAACTAATTGTCATGGATGATGAGATGGGCGGTAAATCTAAAAAGGATGAAAAGCGATTCAAAGAGTTAACAAGTAAATCTATTTTTTCCCTTCGCGCACCTTATGGCAAACATAACGAAGATTTTAAAAGACTCGCTGTACTATGTGGTACTTCAAACGATAACGAGGTTATAAACGATCCGACAGGTAATACTAGGGTTTTGCCTATCGAAGTAATTTCGATTGATCACGAGGCTTATAACGCTATAAATAAAGATGATTTATTTATGGAAGCTTATTGGGCATATGAAAGTGGCGAGTCATGGCAATTAACCAAAGAAGAATTAGCAGAGCTGGGTGTAGTATCCGAAGACTTTAAAGGCGTGCCGTTTGAGCGTGAGTTGATACTCAAATTCTTTGAGCCTGTAGGTCCAGGTAAGTATCCTGAATATATGACTGCCACAGAAATTAAAGACTATATAGAAACTAATACACGTCAAAAAATTACTAACATGAAAAGTTTTGGTATTGAGTGTAAAAATTACTTTGGGAAGTCCAAAATTAAAAGGATTAATAAAAGACCAATTTTTTGCTATGAAGTAGTAAAACTACAAACTAATAAATACGTCGAAGACGAACCATCGCGACAATTAATCCCTGAAACATTATCCTCAGCACCTTTTTAAAATTAAATAATATGAAAAAATCAAAATTACTTTACCAATTTATGGAGGTCTTGTTTAATCCAAATACGGATTTAAGACTGCTAAAACAATCTATTTATGAGTTTAAAAACAATCAGAAAGCGCTTACTAGAAAGCCCTATCAACAAGTACAGTATGATGAAGAATCTATAAATTTACATGAACTGATCACGCAATATTTTAGCCCGCCTATTATTGGGATACCGAGTGAATTCTACACGGCAACTGAGCTCAAAAACATTATTGAATTTGAATCCGGAGTAGAAATTACCAATATGAAAAAGTTCGGCATGGCGTGTAAGCGTTGTTTGGGTAAATCTAAGTCGAAAAAAATGAATGGTGTATCATTGAGTAGATACCAAGTCGCTCGGTTGCCTCGATTAAATATATCGTCTCCTCCACCTCGCGCGCCGTATGCTCCGTTTTAAATCAAAAAAAGCCTCCAGGGATGGGGGCTTTATTAATTGATAATTTCTGTTTTTTTAATTAATTTCATTTCTTTTAATAATGCTCTTCGGAAAAATATTTTAGCAGATTTTGGTGGTCTTTTTTCTTCCATTTTTACATTATTAATAAATGCATTAATCTCGCAATGTGCATAATTGCATTTTTTTGGATCAAAAACTGCCTTTAAAGAAAAAGTCTTTGGCTGGTCTTGTGAAATAATTTCACATTCTATAGAAAAATTCTTTAAGCTAATTGAAATAATTCCATGTTGATCGTATGCAAAGCCGAATTCATCAATCAAAACATCTTCTGGATTTGATAATGACGATCTATTATATGAATCATTTTGTAAAGAGAATATTTTTTCTACTTTTCGTAATTCAATGCCCTGTATGTATTCATCAATATCAACATCTATCCTTCTATATAACAATTCATCTTGACTAAAAGGAACATCAAGTGGTTTACCCTCAATACAAAGTCTTTCTGGTATATTTAATTTTATACAGTCTTCGCAAGCCATTTAGTTTAATAAAGCAGGTAATTTAGATAACGCAGTTTCAAAATTCAAATCCCACGCACTTGGAGTATTGCCTTCTTGTTCTACATATATTACAGAATCGCCTTCATTATCAAACTGTATTTGTATATATTTATCTTTATAATAAAGATCAATGGCAATCCCGCCTTCTACAATAGGTGTAAAACTTTTAATACTTAAATTATAGCTTTTAATAATATTCATAGTTTTTAGCATATAATCCATAACATTAGAAGATGGTTCTTCATATCCCTGACTGTTTGCTTCAAATAATATATTTATTACCTCCTTATTGGTATTAAAATTTTTATATGGCATGGGATTAGAGTTGGTAATAGAAATAGTATTATTTTTCCCATAGAAATAATGAGGGTTTATTATACTTCCATTTGTCGTATTATAATTTTGAACCATCATATCTTTTTGGATATCATTAATGGCGTCTTTCTCTAAGAAGTAGGCTATTTCATTAAGCATATAACTATAAATTATTTAGTTAAAGATTCTAATTCGGTAATTTTTTGAGTTAACCAAACGCTAAAACTTTTTGCTATGTGAAGATCCATATTTAAAGAAGCTATTACTTCTCTTGTAGATAAAGAGTCCTTTATACTGTTATTACTTGTTTCTTTTAACACTCTTCCACTTTCATCTACACTTATACTAATACTTTCTGGAATTACTGTTGTTTCAACATAAAAGTTCATGTTAATTTTACCTTGAGGCGCAACCCCACCATATACACCATCAACACCGGCAACTGTTAAATTACCAGCTTTTTTGAATGTTATAACATGGTTATTAGAATTTATTTTTTCCAATTAATTTCTCCTTTTTTAAAATCGGGGCGCAAAAGTAGGAAAATTTTTTATATATCTGATAATCAAATAAAAAAAAATGTTCGGTTTTGCTGCCATACACTTTTGTTAGTATTAAGTAGTATTTCCTACTAAAATAATTTTGATTTAAAAGTGAAAAAAATTTTGATACAAAACAAAATTTATTCGCGATCGTGACTCGCTCTTGACCGCCGCTTATCGGCGCTTAAGGCGCATTACGAGCTGTTTTTATAGAGTACAAGAAGCTTGCCATTAGGCGCTGTCACCTAGGATAACCGCTTCGCGAAGCCTAGGCGCTGATTTTAATGTAATTACAAATATTTACAGCTAAATCATTTTGTCTACTTTAATAGTCAATAGACTTATTGTAATATTTTTGTTACATTCAGAAAATTATTCACTCGAATAGAGCAGATATAGCTGCTTAGCGCTCTAAAATACACATTTTTTGATTCGTTTTTAACGATGGGGGGATGTATAATGTATAAACATAGTATAAAGAATATTTTTTTACACCCTTATACATTATAATTATTTTTATCTCACTAATTAGGCTATTTTTATCAGTATGTATAAGGGTATAAGGTAAAAATTAAAAACTTTTTACTTTAATTAAGAGATTTATATTTTACATTTTTTATTATTTATATTTTTCGGAGAAGTAATTTTTTTTTAATCCTTATACTTATTACCCTTATACCCTTATACATTTCCATTCCCCCTAAATTTTTTATATATTAGGGTATTCAAAAGCAGTATTTATGGCAGAATTTATTTCAGAGGCTAAGCTTCAGGCTGAGCTTTTCAAATATTACTGGAATAATTATCCTCAAACAAGGAGAAGGATTTTCCATTGCCCAAACGGTGGGTCAAGAAATAAAGTAGAAGCGCTTCAATTAAAAGCCCAGGGCGTAGTGAAGGGAATACCCGATTTACTCATATTAGGAAACAAAGGTTTTAGTGCAATAGAGCTTAAAATCGATAAAGGAAAGGTGTTGCCAGAGCAAGCAAAAGTGCATGAATTATGGCGTTCATTAGGTTATAAAGTTAAAGTCTGCTGGTCTTATCAAGAGGCAAAAGAATTTATCGACCACGAGTTTGACCTTATCAGTGCATAAGAAATAATAAAACTCGCAAATATATTTGCGAAAGTCGCAAACAAAAATTAGCTTTGTTAGAATCAAACAAAGGACCACGATTAGTGAACGGGAAATGCAAGGGAAGGTCAATTTAAAAACTATTGCCAAGCTTTTAGCGAGAGAGGATGTAAATACTTTCAGGCGTATTAGTACAATGTGCGAACCGATGCTTAAAAATCAATCTTTGGTTCCAGCGATTAAAGCTGAGATTAACGCCAGGTATCCCGAGCTTGATCGTACAGAAGAAAGTATATTGTTTGCTGGTTGCGTGTATTATGCATTCAAACCAGTATCAATGATTGATAGCTCACTAGAAAGAGCACCAAACGGATTAAGGGGCGAGATGATGAAGGTAATGAAGTGGAAGGATGCCCCTTTATGTAATCATTATGCCGGGATAGCGGCTGCATACTTCAAGGTGAAAAGATTTCGTGCGCAGGTAGAGGAAGTATTGCAGTCGTTTGAACGGTATTCCATCAAGTCAAATCAAATAGAATTGTTTTCATAATCAACAATTTCCAACATGTAAAAAATATGATCAAGTTAAGCACCATAAAAGCTAATCCTAATAATCCTAGAGTGATTAAGGATGCTCAATTTGAGAAGCTAGTAAATTCTATTAAGGAGTTTCCAAAGATGATGGAATTACGTCCTTTAGTTGTTACAGCTGACAATATTGTGTTAGGCGGAAATATGCGTTTAAAAGCCTTAAAAGAATTGGGGTATAAAGAAGTACCTGAGAATTGGGTTAAGAGCGCTGAAAGCCTGACAGAGGATGAGCAGCGAAGATTTATCATTGCTGATAATGTTGGGTTTGGTGATCATGATTGGGAGCTGCTCCGAGCTGAATGGGATATTGAGGAGCTTGCTGATTGGGGGCTAGATGTTCCAGCAGCAAAAGAGGAAAGTGAAGAGGATGAGGAGGAAGCAAAAACTTACATTCCGACTTATAAGTTTGAGGTTGAATGTAAAACTGAAAACGAGCGCATGAAATTAATGGCTGAGCTAATGGATAGAGGGATAAAGTGTACGGATGATTATTAATTAAAAGTAGGTTGGAATGGCTAGGTCGAGAAGTAAAAAGAATACAGAATTATTAAAACAGGCAATGATTAAAGCTCTAGAGCAGTCACTAGGCGTAGTAACGATGGCTTGTAAATCGGTAGGTATCGACAGAAGTACTCACTACGATTGGTTAAAGAACGACCCTGAGTATAAAATTGAAGTTGAAGATATTGAAAATATTGCTCTTGACTTTGCCGAATCAAAACTTCATATGTCAATAAAAAAAGGCTCAGATACCGCTACTATTTTCTACCTAAAAACGAAGGGCAAAAAACGTGGGTATGTAGAAAAAACAGAGGTTGACAATAACGTAAATGTGGTAAAACCTATTGTGTTCGATTGGGGAGAGGGAGAAGATGACAGCGCCAATAGCGATACCGAGTAATGCAATATTTTTTAAACCTACACCCAAACAAAAGGAAGCTAAGCGCTTACTCAATAAAAACAGGATCCTTTTATACGGTGGCGCTATTCGTGGCGCTAAAAGTTTTTTTGGCTGTATGGCAGTTATATCGCTTGCTATGCTCCATGACAACAGCCGTTGGATAATGGTCCGTAAAGATAGTGTTGTTCTTAAAGCTACACTTCTCAAAACATTTAAAGAGAATTTTCTTGAAAAGGGATTGTTAGGTTATGTTGAGCATTTCGACCAGCAAAACTTAGTGATCACTTTTAAAAATAAAAGCCAAATCATTTTCATGGGTGAAAACTATGACCGTGATAAAGATTTGAATAGGTTTAAAGGGCTTGAAATCAATGGGGCCTTTATTGATGAGGTGAACGAAATGCAAGAGGTAACGCTAGATAAAATCATTGAGCGTGCCGGTTCGTGGTTTCACTCTCCTGGTTGTCCTACCAAAGTATTGATGTCTTGCAACCCAACGCAAAACTGGGTTAAGAAAAGGTTTTATGATAAACACAAATTGGGCACCCTACCGAATGGCGTTGCTTATCTGCAAGCTAAAATTTTCGATAACCCACATATTCCTAAAGACTATTTAGAGAGTTTAAAACTTTTACCTAGGCACCAGTATCGAGTATTCGTTGATGGGGAGTGGGATGTAGCTATGAAAGTCGGGAATGAGTTTCTTAGAGCGTTTGAAACCGACAAACATATTAAAGCGAATAACTGGGATATTGACAACCTGATGCATATTTCCATTGATAGTAACGTATACCCTTATATTGCGGTTACCGTTTGGCAATTAGTAAGAAATGGTAGTGGGTGGATTATAAGGCAAGTAAATGAATTACCTGCAGCCGATCCCATCAATACAGCAAGTAAATCTGGTCATCATGTTGGGAAATGGCTGAAGAACATTGACTATAAACAACGTGTTTTAATTTACGGGGATAGATCCACCAAGAATAGGAACAACATTGATGAGAATAAAAAATCATTCTTTGAATTATTCACCGAAGGAATAGCTAAAGAAGGGTTTAAGATTGAAGATAAGATGTTAAGCAGTGCTCCGCCAGTGGCTAGTATTGCTGATTTTGTTAATGCAATTTTTGCGGGCGAGATAAATGGTTTATCAATAGAAATCGGGGAGAACTGTAAGGAGTCAATTAACGATTATATTGAAACCAAAACCGATAAGGACGGAACGATGCTTAAAAAGCGGGAAACAGATCCTAAAACTAAAATTAGTTATGAGCCTCATGGTCACCTTACCGATACGCTAAAGGATTTTATCGTGTCAGCATTCAACGAGGAGTATAAACGCTTCTTAAACAAACCAATTGGCGGTAACTCAGAGGAATTATTAGAAGCAATATGGGGATAGTATATACCTTTCTCAAATAGTAAATTTAAGAGGCTTAAAATGCGATTAATATAAAGGTAATTTAACACGATAAAGAACTAGAATAAGAGGATAAACAAGTATAACCGATAAACAGGTATAAAGCTTAAGTGAAAAAGATATGGAGTTGGAGAAATTAAAAGAGCTTATCGGCTCACCTGCTGAATTAGTCAAATCAATCGATAGCATCGAAGTAATAACCGCTAAGGATCCGCAAAAGTTCTATCCGGAGAAGCACGATGTTATGGATGAGCAAATCCGTGAAAAACGTAAGGTAGGCAATACGTATAAGGAGGTGCATCGTATACCATCAGATACGCAAAAGGAAATACTTGACTGGTCGGTGGACCTTGCGCTATCTGGTGGGGTTGGCATTGATTGCTCACCGCGTGAAGGCGTGTCTACCGATGTAGACATGCAGGCTATGATCAAGAAAACTTTGGAGGATAATAAGTTCGATTATATCGCCGAAGAGATTGAGCGAATACGACAAATTTATTTGCAGGTTCTCTTGGTGTGGTATACTGTGGTGGCTGATGAGTTCTACTGGCAAGATATACCGTCAGCTAAGGGAGTGAAAAAGAAATGGCGCTGCATGGTTATCAGCCCTGAAGATGGTTCGGAAATTAAACCGATTACCAATTTAATGGGTGAAATGCTGGGCTGTGCTCGTAAATATAAAGTTAAAAACGAGGAGGGTAAAGAAGTCGATCGACTGGACCTTTATACGGATGAGGCTAATTACTACTATGTTAAAGGTGAATCGGACTGGATACTAGAAAGATCAGACATACACAACATGGGTAAAGGGAACTTTGTTTACGGCGACTTATCCCGCCACGAATGGGCTGGGCAAATTTGGAAGATGAACAGGCGTGAGGCTATCGACAGTGATTCGGCCGATGAGAATAAAATGTCTGCATTCCCAATTTTGGGTGTTAAGGGTAAAATAGAAGTTAAAGGTGGCGCGGGAAGTAACACCCTTAAAACTGTTGAGCTTGAAGCAGATGGAGATGCTAAATATATCGAAACTAAAGGATCCGAAGGCAGGCTTCAAACCGAGCGAGAAAATCTTACCAATGATATTTTTAGAGAGACTGCGACCCCGCAAATCAACTTTAATGAGATTAACGGAAACTTACCTGGTGTGAGTATCGAAATGTTGATGCTGCCTGCTGTAAATAAAGCTAAACGCAAACACCGCGGAGATATTGGGATGTTCCATCAGCGCAACTTTAATTTCTTAAAGGCAGGCATGGTAAAAATATGCCCAGGTGTTGGTGCGTCACTTGGATTAGTGATCAAGCCTAAATTTAAAGTTGAACTTCCCCGTAACCGTAAAGAGGAACGCGAGATGGTTGTTAGTGCTTATAAAGCTGGGCTGATGTCATTAGCTGTTGCCGTGCGTGAGCTTGGGTACGTGACCGATGTGGATGCCGAGGTAGCGGATATACTGGCGGGTATTAAGTCCGACGTTGAAGGGGAACCGACACCACCGACGCCTCAACCCGATCCAAAAGTTTAACAAATAACCTATCGATTTTGGGGGTAAAAAATAAAAAATTAAAATATTTTGCAAATATATTTGCAAAAGTCGCAAAAGGTTTATACTTTAGATTCACTGTTTTAAATAAGGCTTATACAGCGCCTATAAACAACATAAAATGAAATTTGATATATCTGTAAACGGATAAGTATTGAAGATATTAATGCGCTCGAGATGAGCAGCGATGTAGTGATACAGCGCATTATTACAAATTGCGGGGTAGAGCAGATGGTCAGCTCGTTGGTCTCATAAAACAAAGGTCGCAGGTTCGAGTCCTGTCCACCGCAACAAACATTTATATCAGAGTGTTTTAGCACCACCGCCCCGCCTCGTTGATTCGTTGCGGGGATTGTGGGTTAAAAGAGTATTCATAGTTAGTTATTGGTTTAGTAGTGGTAGGGGGTGGTTTCCCTACCGCTTTTTTTAGAAATTGATTTTTACAAATTGCACCTTTAGCGCAGATGGTTAGCGCGGTATGCTCATAACATAAAGGTCGGTGGTTCGAATCCATCAAGGTGCACCGCTAGCTTGCGTGAATTAGCTCAACAGGTAGAGCCCCAGAGCGATCGGGAGAAATTGGTTCGAGTCCATTATTCACGCCTTTGCATCAACTACAATCTACTTCGATTCCCTAATAGTCGAAGCCCCGCCCCGCACTGAAATAAATGCGGGGTTTTGGGGTGAAAAACCTAACAACAACTTATATCAATTAGCTAAACAAAATGGAAATTAAAAAAGGACAAAAGTTTGAGTGTATAAATAGTATTTTTATAAACAAAGACGAAGTACTCTATATTAAAGGTAAAACATACCCATCTGAAAGGGATGGTTGTATAACTGACGAAAAAGGTCGTAATTACCTTAGATGGCAAGGGCTTGAAACTTTCAAATATCACTTCAAACTAGTTGAAGAACCCTTAACACTAGACACCATCAAATCGGTTAAAGTCAATAACAAAGCTGAATTTGAGGCTTTAATGAGGTACTATGATAGCAAGGGGTGGAAATGGGTATTCGGTAGTAGTCCAACTGAAGCTAGCTCATCTGCTGAATATTACAACTATTCTTTGTCACTTCGATACAAAGACGGTTTTGATTGTTGTAAATCGAGAGAAACAGACATCGACTTCAAAGATTTTGCTAAGTTGGTTGGGATTGAATTACCTATCGAGGAAAAACCAAAATTCGAGGATGGCAAAGAGTATTTGTTTAAGGCGGTTTATAGAAGTCCAGACACTGGTATTCCATCATTTTACTTTGGACACCGTATAATTCCGTTCAACCTTATTGAACACGCCTTATACGAACCACCAAAACCCGAATACCCAAAGGTTATGATGGTGTCTGATGATGGCAAGGACTGGTATCAAAGAGTTGTTGTTAAAAAAGTAGATGATAGGAATTATCCTTATATAACTTGGGAATGTGCGGAAACAATTGAAGAAGCAGAAACAGAGGGTTATACAAATCAATGGAAATACGCCAAAGAACTAGACGCTTTGCCTACTAAGGAAGAAAATCTAAATGAAGATAATTCATGGTTTGGGAATGAATATATCGAAACTAGTTATCTCAATCCTGAACATATGACAAAAATTGTTTTACCCGAAATCCCCAGCATAGATAAAAGCATCCAAAACCTTGAAGTTGGCCATACCATCAAAGCCACACACACTAAACACAAGCTATTAGTTACTGCATTATCAAAGCAAACAGTAACTGTTCTCGACCATCTTTATAACGAGAAGGATTTGAGTAGAGAAATGGTGGAGAAGCATTTTAGGATAGCAAACAATTAAATCAAACATAATGAACAAGAGAAGAGGATTTGGAATGCTGGGCGCTGGGTTCGCCATGGCAGTCGCAGCATTAATGGGTAGCGCACAAGCAACTCAACCCGTAGCGCAAGCTACACAGCAACAAGCAACGGGAAACAGCCAAGAGATTAGAGGTGTGGAGCGTGCAGTTACCCGCAAGCGTCAGAACATCGCCATAAATAATACTGGCGGTTTGGATTTCCCCCCAATGTTACTATCAGGGTTGGGTGGCTTATCCCCGCGTGAGTATGGGCTTCGCTACGGCAATGGTGCTAGCAGAAAGCACAAATCAAACAAGTTGAGATATATGCATAATGCTAAGTTGAAGTTAAGATGCACCAAATAACCGTTAAGTCCGAGCATCAAATCGGAGATATAGTTTATCTCCGTACAGATGCCGAGCAGAGCCCGCACATTGTTGTGGGTATAGTCATTATATCATCGGGATTGATGTTTGACTTGAAGACTGGCGCAAAAGTCAGCACCCATTATGATTATGAGATTACAAAAGATAAAGACCAGTCAATGGTATTAGGGATATGAACAGAGAGATACACTTACAAAGAGAGAATAGAGAGTTAAAAGAGCATTTGCAGGATGCTGTAAGCCTTCTAAATAAATATAAAACCCAAATGGGATTAATAGATCAGGAAGAGCTGGCAAGGTTAGAAGCAAAAGCAAATGGTACGCGCTTCAACCCGAATGCTAATAATGATTTACGAGATTATAATGGAGAACAAGGAATATAGGTTATGGCACAGAGTAAAAGTGAAGCTTACCTTAAATGGTTAAATACAGGTGATAATAGAGCTCAAAAGAACGCTAAAAAAAGAGAATGGAATGCTAAGAATAAAGAGCGTATTAAAGCCTATAAACAAATATATAGAACTCCTGAAGTTAAAGCTGCTGAATATTCGAAGCATAAAGAATGGTTAAAGAAAAATCCTGACAAAATTAAAACCTATTACAAAAGTAGCGTTCAGAAACTTAGAAACGATCCAGCAGGATTAATTAGAAAGCAAATAAGAAGGATTATTTATGTTGCCCTTAAAAGTAAATCAAAAACATCTGATTCATTATCAAAATTAATAGGATGTTCTAAACAAGAATTTAAAAATCAGCTAGAACAAAAATTTAAGGATGGAATGAATTGGGATAATTATGGTTCTTATTGGCAGGTTGACCATATAAAGCCATTAATATTATTTGATGTAACGAACGAATCAGAATATAGGATTTGTAGCCATTATTCGAATCTTCAGCCATTATTAACAGTTGAAAACCTAAAGAAAGGAATTCGTTATGGCAAAAACTAAACTTACACCGCAAAAACAATTTGAACTATTACGCTCAGTACAGCTTATTGGCGTAATGGCTCAGATGATACAGGTAGAATTTCAAAATCACTTTGTAGATACCAAACATCGAAACCCGATCATCAATAATCACGCAAAGCGTATTAAGGAAAGTTCGGAAACCATAATGAGGTATTTGAAACAGTCAGGATTTGAGATTAAAGACAAAGAGGAGTTCAATTATGATTACGTGCTAAACATGTACGAAATCTTTGCGCACTTCACACAGATGTCGCCTGAGCAATTAAAAGAGTACAACCATGGGTTACAGCAAATCATTAAAGAAGCGGTTTAATATGGCAGAGCAGTTAAATACCCCTGAATATTACGATAACTCCAATGGTTCGCTGTATAAAGTAGCAACCGAGCGGGGTTGGAACGCCTACCTTTTTGACGTGGTTAAAAGGCTCGAGCGAGGTGGCAAAAAGGATCCATTAAAGCAAGAAATAGAAAAGTCAATTAACGTATTAAAATTATGGTTGCAGGAAAGTTAAACCGACCTGTATAAGATTGTTAAAGTTATGGTTACGAGAATGCAAGTAAACCCCTTAGTATTTGTTGGCCTACCGCCTAACGTGCAGTTTATCTCAAGATTGGGATTACCAACGGATAAAATCGAAACGATGATTTACTTAGTGTGTGAGAAGCTTGGTTTAGACCAAAGTCTTATCACCTCAAATCGTAAACGAGAATATGTGGAGGCTCGATTTATTGTTGTAGGACTGATGTTAAAAGCCAACCCAAAAACTACACTGGTGGAGCTTGGTAAAAAATTCAAACGTGATCATTCTACCATGGTATATGCGAGAGAACAGTTTAATGCTTTGCTATCTACGGATAAAGGATTTAAGGCTAAGGTTGATTTGGTATTGAAAACTAGCTTGGTATGAAACAACATTTTCTATATAGTGAGGGAGGCGGTATAGTACCAGCTAAATTCAAAACAGAGCCCGATTTTCTAATTGTTGATTTATTCTGTGGTGCGGGCGGTACTACAACTGGATTTGAAAAGGCAATGAAAAACGGTAAGCAGATGGCTAAGGTTATCGCTTGCGTGAATCATGATCCTAAAGCTATTGAAAGCCATTGGAAAAATCATCCTGATGTTATCCATTTTGAAGAGGATATTCGCACGCTTAATTTAAAACCTTTAATTGCAATTGTTGATGCTTACCGAGCTCTATATCCAAATGCAAAAATTATCCTTTGGGCGAGCCTAGAATGCACTAATTTTAGTAAGGCTAAAGGCGGTCAGCCTCGTGATGCAGATAGCAGAACTTTAGCTGATCATTTACCGAGATATATTACGGCCATCAATCCTGATTATGTTCAGATTGAGAATGTAGTAGAGTTTATGAGCTGGGGGCCATTGGATGCAAACGGCAAGCCAGTAAGCAGAAAGAATGGTTCGGAGTGGATGCGTTGGAGAAAGGATATTTGTTCTTATGGTTATTCTGATGAATGGAAACAGTTAAACTCTGCTGATTTTGGGGCATACACATCACGAAATCGTTTATTCGGCTGTTTCGCAAAACCTGGTCTAACTATAAATTGGCCTACACCCACACACGCTAAAAAAGCTGGTACCAATGATTTATTTGGTGGTGGTTTGAAAAAATGGAAAGCAGTAAAGGAGGTTTTGGATTTAGAGGATGAAGGGGAAAGTATATTCAATCGTAAAAAGCCTTTAGTAGATGCTACTTTGGAAAGGATTGAGGCTGGTTTGATCAAGTTTGTTGCTGGTGGGAAAGAGGCGTTTTTGCTGAAGTATAATTCAATGGCTAAGAATGGTGATAAAAAGCATTGTGTATCTGAAATTGATAAACCGGCAAATACCATATCTTGTCAAGTTAGAACAAATCTTTGTTTCATCTCCAAAAGTTTTAGTGGTAGACCAGCTGGGAAAGTAATTCCTATTGATGGACCAGCAGGCACCATTACAACGGTAAGCGGGCAATCCTTGGTAAGTGTTCAGCCCTACATCATGAATACTAACTTTAAAAATATAGGTAGTACAATTGACAGTCCGGCACATACTTTAACTGCAAGCAGAAGACATCCATACCTTCTTTCTCCTATATTCTTAGCAAGCTATTACGGCAAAGGTGATAATATTAGAACGGTAGAAGATCCAGCACCAACCTTAACGACTAAAGACAGATGTTCAATCGTAAACCCTCAATTTATAAATAGGGAATATAAATCGGCAACCAATAGTTCAATAAACGAGCCATTAGGTGCGCTTCCAACAGTTCCAAAAGCAAATTTAGTAAGTTGTGAGCCAATTATTTACAATCCTTCACATGGTGGCCATTTCACCGGTACTGATGTGCCGTGTGTAACTATAATTGCTCGGCAAGATAAATCACCATTATATCTACTTCAATATACAATTGATACAAAAGTTGTAATTCCAATTTATGAGGATGATAGCGAAGTAATGGTTAGAATTAAAAAGTTCATGGCTTTATATGGCTTATCAGATATTAAAATGAGAATGCTAAAAATACCTGAACTATTACCTATTCAAGGGTTTCCATCTGACTATGTATTGTGTGGAAGCCAAACCGACCAAAAGAAATTCATAGGTAATTCGGTGGTTCCACATGTAGTAACTGCTTGGTGCGAAGCTATGGGAGAAATAAGAATGGACAAAATATTTAAATCGGCATAAAACCAACCCGTCCAGCATCAGGTCAGCTGGGGTATATCATTATGAAAAAAACAACCAAATGCCCTAAATGTGGAGGGCCAAGGATGGGTAAGCTTGTAAACCCAAAGCTAAAAGTCTATAAGTGTACCAAATGTAATGTGTTGATTAAAGTAGCTAAGTAGCATGGGCGAGTTAATGTTAATGAAAAAGGAATTGGAAGAGAAAATAACATTTAACGTCGTTCAAGCTAAAGATATAAGCCCATTTATTCACGAGAACGGGGCGCGAATAATGGGCTTTCACTACTTTATCAAACAGGATAATGAATGGCTATTTGCATGGATAGATAAAGACACCACTAAAGAACATCTCCTAAGCCTTATTGAGCAAGGAAAAGTGTATGTGTTTGGGGATTAGAAATATCGTTTTAAATAAAGTCCTTTACAATAGCTGCAATACTTACAATTATTGCAGCTATTGAAATATAAATAGCAAAATTTGACCTGCAATTAGAACGTTTCATTTCCATTAGTTCAAATAACTCATCTTGATCTTGTTTAGTGAAACCTCCTTTACCTAAGAACGAATGTCCATATGAAGTTAATTTGACTTTATACCTTCCATGCGCATAGGATATCGTTTCAAATGTTATTAAATTTTCACCATGTAGAAAACCTACATCGGCAACCTCTAAATCTAATTCTATAAATGTACTGTCCTTAGGCAGCCTCTTTAGAATATCATCATATAGATCATGAGATTTTTTGTCAGCTTTAATTTTTTTAATTCTTTCTTTAATAGTGGTCATTATATTTGGTTTATCACCCAGCACCATTGCTGGGATAATATAAAGGTAAACAATAGGTTTTTACCTTTCTACTTACCTTATTAAGTTAGTAAACGCCTTTATTTCCCTACCCCACACACCCTTGTTATTTTTATAACGTAATCCGCGCGAGTAGAGGCAATGGTGCAGGTATGGATAGCGGAGTGCAATCAATGAAACAAAAACTTATTAGTTTGTTGAAGACCTTATACGCGAATAAGGGTTTCAATGCAAAAGAGTTAGAGCAATTAGCAGATCTTGTTATTGCTCAAAATCAATTAACAGAAGAGTCAGAAGATAGCGCGTTACAAACAGCCTCTGAAGCAGCGAAACCAACGGCCGACTTTGTTCAGTCTGTTGCAAGCCGCCAAGTGAGTGATGTTAAAAAGCCTAAAACTGAATCTCAACCAGAGCCACAACCAAACCCAACACCAGCTCCAGCTCCTGAGGGTGAAACAGAACTGCAAAAAAGCATACGCGAGTTAGCTGAAGGCATGAAGGTTTTAACCTCGCAAGTGACAGCGATTAAGAGTGAGGATGTAGCAAAATCCCGTAGGGAACAATTCGTAAAGTCGATGGAAGGTACTTCAGAAAAGTATCAAGCCACAGAGTTAGCCAAATTCGATTTAATAAAATTCGATACCGACGATGCTTTTAATAGCTTCTTGGAAACTGCTAAGACTTGGCATGCAGATGCAATTCAAAGTGCAGCTAACGAGACTAACCTATCAAAACCTATTGGAGGATTCGGTGGACCTGCAAGTCCATCATCAGGTAAGGCATCTGACGATCAAGTCAATGCTGTATTAGACAAAATTTAAATAATTAGAGATGCCATCAGTTAATTTAACAAACGACGGGGAGAGTGTGATTTTGGGGGGCGATAATGTCGCAATTGTTAAGGTCATCTCAACCGTTAAAGGGGGCGCTTCGTTAGACGTGAGCGATTACCCACTGCCTGTAATTTATGCAGGGCACCCGATTGTAAAGCATAATTCTACAAAAGTTAGAAAGCCTTTACCAATAATCGTAAAAGGTGCAATTAAAACCATTGGAGCGCATGTTCCGGGTTCAGGCTACACTAATAATGGTACTTACACCGACGTATCTCTTACAGGGGGTACTGGTTCGGGAGCTAAGGCCACTATCGTAGTAGCTGGTAATGCTGTAACCAGCGTAACATTAACAGATAAAGGTACTGGATATAAAACCGGAGATATTTTATCGGCTGCTGCTGCTAATATCGGTACTGGAGGTTCAGGATTTGCTGTGGCTGTTACGGGGGTTAGTCAAGATTCAATTACGTATGGCTCATTACCTGCAAATCATGCTTATGAAGGATCGTTAGTTTCTTCAATTACTGCAGACAGACCATTCGCATCCATTATGGATATGGGAGTTATCAATCCAGCAGCTTGTCCTTTCGACTTTTCAACAGTCGCTAGTGCGTTCAAAACTGCTGTTCCTTTAATCAATCAATCAGAAGACTAACCATGGAACAATCAGCATTTATTAAATGGGTTGAAAAGTATTTCCCTGGTGTAACGGTAGGTATTACCAAAAAACTTAATGATACAAATAGTCCTAGACCGTATTTCTTTAAATCATTATTAAAACCAGCATATTCGGTTGATGGTAAATGGGAAACCATTTTGTCTGAAAACGTGTATGTAGTGGCCGACTACGTTGCCATGGATTCCGATGATCCGCTTAAAACGCGCGATTCAATGGGTAAAGCCAATGGTGATATTCCTAAAATGGCCTTGAAGTTTTGGTTAAGTGAAAAGCAATTAACGGCATTAGACACATTAATCGCTCAAGGAGGCACAGAATCTCAAATTGTTGCTGAATTATTTAAGGATGTAAACAAAGCTATTGGTGGCGCTTACGAGCGTAACGAGGCTTCATTCTTAGAAGGATTCTCAACAGGTATAACCGAGATTCCTGATGGAGAGAACGTAGGTACGGCAATCCGTTTAGACTTTAAATACCCAACTAAAAATAAGTTTGGTGTGGATAAGGTTTTAACCGATGTAACGGCTAAGTTCTGGGATAGAGTTCAAGCGATTAAAACTCAAGCGCAAGCGGATGGTAACATCATCGAAGTAGCTTACACCGATCCTGTTACTCTAGGTTTAATCATGGGGTTAGACCAAACTAAGCAGTTGTTTGCGTTCTCACAAAACTTTGTGGGTAGCAATATCCCAACGCCTGACTTGGAGCAGTTAAACACTTTTGCTAAACGCAGATACGGAATCGTATTTGTAGAAGTAGACAGAACCTGTGTTCGAGAGAAAAACAAAACAAGAACGCCATTTAAACCATGGGATGAAGGTAAAGTAATCTTTACTGCCGCTGGACCAGTAGGTCAATTGGTTTGGGCTCGTTTAGCTGAGCAAAACAGACCGGTTGCGGGCGTTTCTTACCAAACGGTTGATGAATACATGCTTATTTCTAAGTACCGCAAAAATGAGCCTCAGGTTTCAGAGTGGACGAAGATGCAAGCGCGTGTTGTTCCTGTAATCTCAAACGTACACGGTATCTACCAATTAGATACTAAGGTAGTTCAAGGATAAAATGGCCCTTAGAAAAAATAAAGTAAGCACTCCCGCTCAAGGTGGCGGGGATGCTTTACCAACTCAAAAGGAGGTTACCCCTCAAACGGGTGTAGCCAGCGCACCGATAATGGATGTTGTCATTACTCAAGAGTTGTTAGATGAGAATCCCAAGTTAGTAGCTGAGGGGTTAAAAGTTGGCGAAGTTGTTCAGGTTCCTGTTGAATCTGATGTTGAAAAACTACAGACTACCGAAACTACCGATCAGCCACAAGCTACCGAGCAACCAAATGATGTTGTGAGTGGTGGTGACCTTGATTCAAAGGAGACTGCTTACCTTGTTTTGAAAGAGTTTAGAGATATCAACGATTTTAACAAAGTTTATAGCGAGGGTTCCTTGGTATACAGCTTAGAGCAACATCGTATTGATCACCTGGTAAACATTGGTTACCTAAAACCAGCAAAATAATGACTATAAAAGAAGCCTTAGCTAGTACCGTAAATTTCCGACTTCCTGATAAAAGGATAGAAAAGGCGCTTATTGACGCTGATCTAGACGGGTCCTCTGTCTACATTAAATCAAACGAACGTGATATTGATCTGTGCATGGCGGGGCTTCTTTTAACATTGGTAACATCTGGCGATTGGACAGAGGATGATATGTCAATTAAACTACCTAGCAGGGATGTGATTTTGTCGGTGTATTCAGCACTAAGAAAAAAGTGGGGTATGCCTGATGAGTTCGCGCCAACACCTGAACAGGTGCCGACCGTGAAAGTTGTGCCAAACATATTTTTATAAACTAAAATTCAAAATTTTATGGAAGATAGACCACACCGCGCAGAATGGAAAAAAGTAACTAGCGGTACCTCTGCAAAGAATTCTAAAGGTTATCCCGTTGCCGAGACGCCTGGGCAAGCTATGCAAGCCGCTTGTAGATTTTATCCTTCTAGTGGTAAGCCTAAAGAATACAAAAACGAGGATCAAACGGTATCTAAAGAACAGGGTAAAATCAGATTTAACCTTGGACAGGAACTACCAGCAAAAGGTCAGCGAATTTCTGTATATGAAGGCACCAACCATTTATTTAGTGGCGAGGTGAAGGAAGTTTATAAAGGTAGTAACGCAACCCCTTGGGTTAAGGTTTAACACCCCTTTAGGTTAAAGTTTAGATATGTTAAACATAGAAGCAGAGTTTGACGAGAATTTTTTAGAGAGTGCTATAAACGAGCATTTAGAAGCCAACTATGCGGTTATCGCTAAGCGAATGATTGCTAAGGGGGAGGAACTAATTGATCGGGCGATTGAAGGCTTGAAAGGGCCTAAATACATTGATAAATTCGGCAACATTACCCATAACCTCCGCTCATCCATGGGTGTAGGCGTGGTAATTGATGGCAAACTTCATTCTAGCTCTTTCCCTTATGCTGATGCAAAACCTGAAGGAAGGGCTAAGGGTATCGCGTACCTAGCAGAATTAGCCGCTAAAGTTCCCGCATCAGACAAAGCTACTTTAATTATGGTAGCTGGTGAGCATTACTCGGTTTATGTGGAGATGAAAAACTTTGACGTATTAACCAATGCTTCTGAGCTATACGCAGTAGAGATTAATTTGAAATAATATTTTAACACAGCGCAGTAATGGGGAAAACCACATTCGATATGGTAGAAGATGTAAGGGGTTTACTTAATGTAAGCACTGTAACATCGCTATTAAATGGCGGGTTGGTTGAGCCTGAATTAAAATCAACTCCGCAAGATGTTAAAGGGATTGTGATTGGTGCATTGGGTATAACCGGCTCGCAGATTCAAGTAGGGAATGGAAACGTAAATATCCACGCCCCTATGATTGAATCAAAGGTAAATGGTAAACCCATTTTTTTGCCTGATCAAGAGTTTTTCTCGAATTTAACTAAAGTAATTAAGAGCCTTTTAGATGGCATTACAGCGCCAACTTTTAAGCTTGAGATTACCAGTTGTAGCGGAATTATCCAAGATGCCGATGGAAGTTATTTTGCGAATTTAAGGTATAGGTATACCAGTACGCAAAAAAGATATAAGAAAATTTAATTAACGCCCGTAAGGGTTTAAAAAATACCCTAAGGTAGGGTTTAAAATACGCCCGAAAGGGAGTGAGGGAGATAAAGTGATGATTGACAAGTATGTAGTAAGTGGGATTGAGAAAGTTTTAATCGGTCCAGCTTCAGCAAGCACCACCCTAACAAACATGATCGATATTACGGATCATGTGGTGGAGAATTCCTTAGTAAGAACTAAGAATAATGCCTCTGAGGAGAAAATTTATGCAGATGGCAAAAAGTACGAATATACAACATTTACAGGTCGTGGAGAGCCTGATACCATAGCATTAAGTTTACTATCTCAAAACCCGCAAATTGAAGCTTTATTGTCTAATATTTTATATACCGCTGCAACATCAGCTATATATGAAATGGCCGATCGTAAAATGGCTAAAATTGCAATGAAGATTGTAACTAAGCCTCAAGAGGAAGGTAGAAAATTGGAGATTATTATCCCTAATATTTCAGCTTCTGAAGGTCGCGCGGATGGTATTACTTTTAACAATATTGAGAAGTTATCTATTACAGGCTCGATTAATACGTTCTATGCGCCAAATGGCGAGAAAGCTTTATTATTCAAACAATGGGTAGATGCAAATGGTAACGCAATCAATGGCACAGCACCTACAGTAAGTGCGGGTTCTGACACTACCGCATCAACAAATCCTAAGTCTTTAACCGGTACAGCTACTGCTGCAGGTTCTAAAACCATTACCCAGTTATTATGGACTCAGGTGTCTGGACCATCTAAAGCAACCATTGCAGATGCTACTTCATTGACTTGTTCGGTTTCGGGATTAATTACAGGGGTTTACTACTTCCAATTATCTGCTAAAGACAGCGCTGGAGTTGTAGGCACTTCAACTGTAAAAATTACAGCAACAATAGCATAAGCTCAAAATCAAATCAGTTAATAAGCCCTGCATCCCAATTGGGGGTAGGGCTTTTTTAGTAAAGGATATATAACTACACATTATTTATAAACCATACATTTTTATTTATAAATGGAAATTGTAAAAGCAGCAATAGACAATCTCACGGGAGAGCAGATTTTTGAGTTTTCCATTACAGAGAAAGCACCTAAAATTCGTTGGTGGCAGTTTTGGAAAAAACAGCAAGAGGATACCGTACACACTTTTAAGATATTCCCAACCTTATTGGGTACACAGCGCAGAATAGCGTCTTTGGGGTTTGATTTGATTAATAAAGAGTTTACCGATGAATCCGAAATTATAAAGGTTATTCCGGATAATACACCTATTCTTATTAATGTGTTAGGCTTATTTATTACCAACAGTAAAGAGTGGCCGAGTGAAAAGCTTTTGGATTTGTTGGAATGGCATTTAACAAATGAAAGGATGAAAGAAATTATTGCAGCATGCATAGTTTCTATGAGGTTAGAGGGTTTTATGAGTTCTACTGTCTTGATCGCGGGAATGCCACAGGCTCTAATACCAAAGACAGGTCCAAACGACGGGAGCGAGTTAATAGCCTCCCACAAGCAGCCATTAGTTCCTTCATTCGATACCATAAAGGGGCTTACACCATAGATGGTGTGTTATGGGAGGTTTCCTATATAAATTACATGCTGACGCTGGCCAGCATTGATGATGGGGAGGAAGATGTGCCGGAGATAAAAACGGTAGATGCCACAAAGGCATTTTAATAATAACAAGCGTAGAGAGGGATAAGTGATGAGTGAAGATGTTATAAAAGGGTTAAAGTTTAAAGCCACCTTAGATATTGAGGAAGCCAAGCGTAATGCGGATGAGCTTAAAAAAATGCTTCGGGAGCTAGGTATTAATAGCGCTAAAGGATTTGATAAAAAACCATTAACGGATTATCAAGAAGAGCTTCTTAAAATTAAAAAGGAAAAGGAGGAGCAGGCTAGAAAAGCTAAAGAAGAAGCGGCAGAGGAGAAAAAGCGTAGATCCGAACAACGAGAAGCTGAGCGAACAGCAAGTGCCGCCACCCAACAAGCCTTGCGTGAGGAACGATTACTCATTGCTCAACGTAATGCCGAGGCAGCAAAAATTAAACTAGAACTTGCCCAGCAGTTAGCCGCTGAAAAGGCGCTAAAGGCAGAGCAAATGGCGGCTAAAATGGCTAAGCGTACCGTTGATATGGGCGATAGTTCCGCGGAGGTAAAAGCCTATGAAAATGCCTTAACAGATTACAAGGAAACGGTTAATGAAGTTAATAAAGCACAAGCAGAAGCTGCCAATACTATGGCTGCCTATCAACGTGTATCGGTTGAATCGGAAGCTACCACTAAAAAAAGTGTTCTCTCTAAAAAGGAGCAAGCTAAATTATTAGCTGAGGAAAAATATATCCAAGCGCAGGCAACTAAGGAGCTTAAAAATAGAGCTCGGGAGGAGCTTAATGCTAAAGGCTCTTTGGAGCAACGACGTGCTGCATTAATTCGATTGCAAACCGCCTATGATAGATTAAGTGTATCGGAGAGAAATAGTGCGGCAGGTAATAGACTTCAAGGTATTATTTCAAGGGTAAATGATCAGGTCCTGACGTTAGAGAAGTCGACTGGCCGTGCTCAGCGTAATGTGGGTAATTACCTTCAATCCGCTTGGGGTGGACTTAAAATGATTGCGAATATTCTACCTGGGTTAGGTGTAGCTGGGTTGTTAGCTTTTGCTATTGAGCCGATAACGAACTACATAAAAGGATTGGATTTATTCAAAACTAAAGTAAGTGATTTAGTAAAAATTAGAGAAGAACTTAATTCAGTTAATTTAAACGGCTCTCAGGCTGCACAACAGGAGTTAACGCATTTAAAAACACTTTATAAAGGTTATCAAGACTCCAATATACCTATTGAAAAAAGGAAGTCTTTATATAAAGAACTTCAGGATAAATATCCAGCCTACTTTCAAAGTATGTCATTTGAACAGGCTTCTGCAAATAAAACTAGCAAAGCTTATGAGGCATTAACCACTAGTATTCTTGCAACAGCAAAAGCCAGAGCTAGTGAAGAAAAAATTGCTCAAAATTCAAGCAGGATATTAGATAATGAATTTAAAATTGTTGATGAAAGGATTAAGAATCAAAAGATTCTTTCTGAAATAGCTAGAACCGAACAACAAATAAGGAATACTTCATCAGGGCCTACCAATGCAAATACAGGTGTTAATAATGATCAGCTTTATTTGCAAAACAAATTAAATGATTTAAAAAATAAGCAATTAGCATCCGACAAGATAATTTATGATGCTGCAACGGATAGAAATATATTATCTGAGAGAAATTTAGCATTAGAAAAGAATATATTAGATCAAATCTCAAAAGGTGCGGATTTAACTTCAAAAAGAAATGATTCTAATTTAAAAAGTGCTGTTCAAAGCTATTCTGCCCAACGCGCCATGCAAGCCAAAATCGATGAAATGATCGCTGGATCAAAGCGCAAGCAATTAGATGATGGTGAGGAAGAGGTGGCGAATGTTCGTGCTAAATATGATAAGTTACGCGAGGAGGCGAAACGATTTAATGAGGATGTGGCTAAGTTCAATGCTAAAAATAAAATTAAGCGCCAAGGTGTTGATATAGGTGGATTAAATGCTGCTGAAGCATCCGAAGTGGCACAAGTTACCGATAAGGTGGCAGCCAATAAATTAAGAGAAAGTCTTGCTGAGCAATTAAAGTTATATGCAGAGTTTGAAGCCAATCGAGCCAAAATCGGCACCGATGCCGCTAAGAAGTTAGCGAGCGATAAAATCAATACCGAGCTATCAAGTTTAGAGTTCTTGCGCCAAAAATATGATGCGCTAATGTCCGAAGATGCTAAGGCTAAAGGCGGACTTAATTTGGTTGATCAGGAAAATATTAAGCAGCAATTAGAAGTATTAAGTCAAGCGATTGCCGTAGAAGAAAATTTGCAAAAGCAAAAGTATATTGATCTTATTGCCAAGTATCAAGATTACGAATCTGAGCGTATACGGCTTACCGAAGAGTATCAGCGGGATATGGAGATGCTGGTTAGCAACCCGAATGCCCAGCGTTTACGTACCGAGCAATATAATAAGGATATCGCGGAGCTGGATAAAGCTAATCAAACCAACCTTAAAGGATACCAGGATTATCTTCAGAACATTGAAAACATGTCGGCAAAGTCTGCTCAGCGATTGCTGGAAAGGGCGCGTGCTGATTTTGCCAAGCGATTAAAGGACGGGTTGGAAATAAGTAAGGAGGAGATAGAGGATATCAACAAATTATTCGCAGATGTTGAAAATCAAATTCGTAACCGTACGGGTGAGCCGTTACGAGATTTAGGTCAAGAGCTTTCAAATATTGCCAGCCAAGTAGCTGAAATAAATGGGGAGTTTGGAAATATCATTGGCACGCTCGGTTCAGTTATTGGCCAACTAGGGAATATGCGGGGAGCAATCGCAAGCCTAAAAATTGCTCAAGATCAAAAAAATGTTTTTGGACAGATTGGTTCTACGCTTTCCATATTCAGTGCGGGTATGGCCATCTTTAATTCCGTATCAAAAATATTTGACCGATCGGAGGCTAATGCAAAG
>CAZQFF010000019.1:0-9526 GCA_964592575.1 uncultured Pedobacter sp. | reverse complement strand
TTGAGGCAAAACAAAAATTGCTTAACAATCAAGAAGCCTTAAATAAGTCACTTGAAAGGCAAATCCGATTATTGAATGATGCTTATGGGGTGGATAGGGTACAAAGATATTCTTCAGCTATTAAAAAAGCGCAGAGCAATGAGGCGCAATATTCTAAGGATTTATTCAGTAAGTATCAACTAACGGGTAATTCTCAGATAGACGCACTTATTAAGAAACTGAATGAAGGTGCTAGTATTGCTACAGATCAGTTGAATGCACTGGTCAAAGGCGGGTATTTAAAGCGGTTTAACCCTAACCTTTCTTTGGATGAGTTATATGATTTATTTGACAATGAAGGGAATAATATAGACGAGGTTACTCGTAAAACCATTGAAAACCTCATCAAAGCCAAAGAATCCATCATTGATTTGGGTAATGCCGCGAAAGAGGCCTTAACAGGCACCTCGTTTGAAAGTTTTGCTGATACCATCATTAATTCTCTTGCCGAGGGTAAAGATGCGATGGAAGATTTTACAGCAGCTATGCGCAAGGCTATGTTAAACTCTTTAAAGGGACCCGAATTTAAAGCAGAACTTCAATCCTGGTATGATTTATTTGCCAAGTATGCTGCAGATGGATTGGAAGCTGGAGAAATTGGGGAGCTTAATAATTTATACGCTGCATTAATCGAAAAGCAGAAGGAGCGCCAACGATTATTAGAGGAGGCTTCGGGAATTAAGTTAGCACCGCCCGATGATAGTGCGTTTATATCCTTCAAAGAGGCGATTTATAACGCTATAATTTCTGGAACTGAAGATGGGTCGAAAGTGGCAAGTGAGATACTCAGGGAACGTTTCATGAATACTTTGCAAGAAAGAGTCATGTCAGAAGCCTTGAAGCCTATTTTTACGAAAATACAAGGCTTATTCTCCGATGGTAAGATGCCATCAAAAAGCGAAATAGAAGAGGCTAAAGGTGAGTTAAATAGTTATATAGAATCAGTAAAAGAGAAAATCAAGTCTTTATCTGAAATAACAGGTATAGATATCTTCTCAAAACAAGACGAAGCGGCCTTTCAATCATTTAGAGAAGTGTTATTCAACGCTATTGTTTCGGGCGCTAAAGACGGTAGCGAGGTTGCAGGGGAGTTATTGAAAGAGGAGCTTTTAAAGTCGCTCCAGGATAAAGTTATTACCGACGCGTTCAGACCTTTACAGCAACAGTTTGCAGCGTTATTCGCTAACGGACGTATTCCTACTAAATCAGAAATGGAGGAGGCAAAGGCTTCATTCAATTCCTTCTATGAATCGGCTAAGGAGCAATTGAAATCAATTGAAGAGGTAACAGGTATAAGCTTTTTCGAACAAGTTAATAGGGGGTTAGAATCGTTCAAAAATTCGGTTTACGATGTTTTCAACTCCACCGAGAATGCGTACGAAAATTTCATGGCTAAGTTTGATCAAATGCTAAATGATCAGCTGATGCGAAACTTTCAATCGGGCGTGATGGAACAGCGCTTAGCTGCTTTCTATGAGGAATTTAATAACCTCAACAAAGTATCTGACGCAGAAAAACAAAAGCGTATCGCTGAGCTTAGGGCTGAATATGAGCAGATCGTTAGAGAAGGTAAAGCGGAACTAGATGCTTTAAAACAAGTGTACGGTATTGAGCCAGCCCAGCCAACTACGAATAACGCGGGTAAAAATCAATTCACCAGTGCGATTGCCAATATTAAAGAGGAAACCGCTCAGGCGATTGTTGGGCCTATTGTTGGAACCTTTGAAGAAGCTAAGCGGGCTAACGCGTTCAATGCCATATTTGAAAGGCAAAATAATGAGAAGCTTGCGCTACTTACCGCTATTGCCAATAATACTAGACGAACAGCAGATAATACAGAGAAGTTGGATAGTATTGATCGAGGGATTAGCGACCTTGTGCGTAGCAGCAGAACGGGAAGTAGCGCGCGGGATAATTATATAAAGTTGTAATAAAAGCCCATAAGGGGCGGATATAACTGGCCAGCAGGGCCGAGATAAGTGCCATATTTTGGATAGATAAGTGAGATGGGTAAAATACAGATTTATAGAGGCGAGAATATTCTAGCTGAGGTTGATTACGATTTAAATACGGTAGCCAATGAGGTGTTAAATGGGGCGAATAAAATCAATGCCACCTTTACCTCATTGACCGCTGTAAACTTGATGCGTGGAGATTATATCTATTTTTTAGATAAGCAGTACACCATCCTTGATTTTGTAGATACCGCGATCAACCATAAATACACCTATGAGGCGGAGTTATTAGCCTCTAATTACACATTACTTGATAAGCCATTTTTAAACGCTGGAGGGCAAACGGTATTTACTGTAACGGCCACAGTTACCCAATTTGCTCAAATGGTGGTGGACGTTATCAATACCATAAATTCGGGGTGGAGTTTGGGTGATGTCGATGATGATGATGTGTTGAAAGAGATTACTTTCAATGCGGATAATTGTCGCTCCGCATTGGGTAAAATACTCATAGCCTTTGAATTGGAGGTTTATTATAATGGAAAGGAAATTAACCTATATAAAGATTACCGTATTGATGATGATCCAATAATAATTGAGTATGGTGGCGGTAATGGTGCTATAAGCATTTCTAAAAAAACATCAGGAGATTTCTTTACACGGGTTATTGGATTAGGGAGTACCCGAAATTTACCCGCCAATTATAGAGGCGGTAAAGAGCGATTAACCTTTGATCCGGGATATGCGGATATAGCGGACGCGGAAAGTTATGTGCTTCAGAAAGCTATTGAGGTAGTTTTTGAGGATATATATCCTACACGAACAGGTGTGCTGACGGCTGTTACCATGGGTACCGATGAAATTTTGGTGCAAGATGACACCATTGATTTTAACCTCGCTGATAATTTTATAGACGGGGAAACGGCTTTGCTTGTATTGGAGAGTGGAAATTGGACGGGGTTGGAATTAGAGATTATTAAAGAATCCTATAACGATACTTATAAAACATTTAAAGTTCGCACCAATAAGGAATTAGGGTATATCAAGCCAAGTGTAACCACGCCTTTAGTTATTGGGGATACCTATAAGTTTATAGGTATCAACTTACCACAGAGTTATGTAGATGTAGCGGAGGATGCTTTGCGCGATGCAACGATTACTTATGCATCTGTAAAACCAACCCTTGATATAACTATTGGGGTGGAACTGGATCCAGCATGGATTTTGGAAAATGATTTAATCGGTCGTATTCGGGTGGGCCAGCCTGTAAGGGTAATAAATACACCAACGGGAATTGATTTAGAGCTTAAAATCATTAGCGTTAATAGGCCTGTTGCGCAGCCTGAAAAAGCAAGTATCGTGATCAGCGATAAGGTGCAATATTCCGAGGAGGCACAAATCCAGCGTTATGTTGTTGAAACGATAAAAGAAACTCGAGTTTTAAAGGAAAACATTAAGGAGGTTAAAGCATTTACAGCGCGCAGGTTAGATGAAAATCAAAGTATGGTGTTTGATCCCATGGGTAATTATTATAGTGAAAAGATTGCGCCGTTATCTATTCAGACGCCTCAATTAACAACTGGAACTCGTGCGCAGTTGCTAACTATTTCCAATTTGTTTAGACCTAATTGGGCGGGTAACCCTAATTCATTTAACAGTACCAGTGGAGTGCTAAATCATATGACGGTAGTGCCAGGTGAGGTTACTTCTTGGAATGTTACTGGTGGTACAATTGTAGGTTTGGATCCTGCACAACCGTATTACATATACGCTCGATGTAATAAAGCCAATAGCAGTGGGTTGATTGTATTAGATCAGGTTCAAAGGCAGATTGAAAGCGATAGCACTTATTACTATTTCCTTATTGGCTGGATTAGCTCTGTTACTGATTCTGGCATCCGTTACCCGACGCTATCCTATGGCATTGCGGAGCTGAATGGTCAATTTATCAAAGGTATTTTAACAAGCGATGATGGGTTATCATATATCAATCTAAATACGGGTGTATTTGCGGGCGCGGTTAGATTTTTAAACCGCGATGCAACGGATTATATCGATGCAAATGATGTAGTGGATGAAGCTGCAGAAGCGTTGAGCAAAGCGACGAGTGCTAAGGAAAAAACGGATATCCTTAAAGCGATGGCTTACGAGGATATTGTGGAGCTGGCTAAACTTGGCGAAACGGTTATTGTAGGTGGTTATCTAAAAACAACTTTATTGGATGCCCTTTACATAAAATCCAATATTGTTAATGCAGCTTACATTGAAACGTTGGACATCAACTCTGTTCGAGGTACCATAGGTGGTAATGAAATTACTTCAAACGGGATATTAGGTGATAAGTTCAGCATTATTGATGGTAAAATTACCGCTATTGATGCGGAGTTTGAGGATATTATTTGTATCGGTGGAACATTTGAAAATATTACGGTGGAAGGATTAACCGCTACTGATGTGGAAATTGTTGGAAGTATTAAAACAGCTGACGGTCCTACAGGATCAATGTTCGATTCAGATGGTATGTATATCTATAATGGTTCTTACGGCGGGGTTGCTTTTAGAAATGATGGTCAGAATACGATTACAGGAAGTTATCTTGACATTGCAACTCAATATTTAAAGGTGGGTACTTATATTGGCGTTCAAACATCTATTGGAGTTCCAAAAACATTAGACTTTGGTGGTGGTAAATCAATAAGTGTTATAAATGGGATTATAGTTGGAGCAGTTGGATTTTAAACTAAATATGGTTAGTAAGCACTAAAAAACAGAGAGCCGTTTTAGCAAAGCTAAATTTGAAATATGATTAACGTAGATTTTGACAAGGTGAGGGTGGTTACCCTTGAAGGTAAGGAAGTGCCAATAATGGATGCACACTTAGTATTAGGTCGTGCCTTATGGCAAGTAGCCCCATCGGTTGATGTGCATGTTTTTGCTACTGAAATTTTTAAGTGGGGCAAAGCGGAAACTTCCAAAGATGTGATTTTATATACAATTGTTTTTCTTGAAAAGAATGCTCTTATGGGGTATGCATTTCAGCAATCAATTATAGGTTATTTAAAAAGCGTAATTGAGCCAACGACTAAAACTGCGGAGGTATCGGGTAATAAGTAGTTAATTAATGAACGGGGTATTTAGTATTGATGGATATGATATTTTTGATACTTGGGGCATATTTGTTCCTCAGGGTAAAGGCTTCTATCAATCATTGCTAAAAGGTCCTTCGCGGGAATGGTTACACGTTAAAAGTTGGGAAAATGAGAACGGCACACGCAGAATCTTCTCAGGATTAAAATATCCCGAACGGGATTTTGATTTGCCTTTTGTAATTCAAGGTGCTAGTACCGATGATTTGGTCGAAAAGTATAACGCCTTTAGGAAGTATTTACGCGAACATGTGATTATAACCTTGGCCGCGATTCCTATTGACAGACAATTTAAGCTAAAATACTTGGCAATGCCCGAGTATAAAAACCTTACACCTTTCTACGATGATGAGCAGGTTCTATGCGAGTTTAAACTAACCTTTAAAGAATCAGAACCTGCAGTATTTTTAGATGCTTCGGGCGATGAGATAACGTTAAGCTTTCCCCCTGATATTCCCGATGAGCCGATAAATTTTGATGATTATGATTTTAATATTGTAGGTACGGATTTAATTATGTCGGGTCCTGATGTGAGCGTGGAGGGTATGAAATTTAATGGTAATCCAATTAGCGTTTATGGGCTTACCCCGCGTGATGGCTGTATGGCTGAACTCCAAAAGGGTGCTACAAGGAAATCGGAGATTGATGGTGTATTCCATACGCGGGATTTAGAATTGCCATTTATAATGGAGGCAGACGATGTGGAGGATTTTCTAACCAAGTATTACGCCTTAATGGGGTATTTGCTAGATACGCGATACTTAACGATTGATGCTTTTTTGGTGAAGCAACGTTACCGCGTGGTGTATAACGCTATGAGTTCTCTTAACGAAAAAGGCTTGGTAAGCTTAGGCGATAAAATAGTATTTGAGATAATCTTATCTTGTTATGATGATAATCCCGCACAAGATAATTCAATCAGCTTGTTTGATGGGCAATTTAACATAAATAGTCAGGGCGAGTTGATTTACAACCAGTCGGATGAGTTTGATGAGCGTATCGGATTTAAAATTATTGATGGTGAGCTAATAAAGGTAACGGATGCTTAGCGGTGAAATGCTCGGTATAAGTTGGAGGTATAGTGGAGGAGATTTAATAATGACTACGCCCGATTAGTATATGCCCTAAATAGGTTGGGGTTTACCTAAAAGTGAGAGAGATAAGATGGAAGAGAATTTAGGAAGAGTTTTAGGCTGGGCGGGTTGGACTGCACAGCATACTTTTGAAGCCGATGGAGCGGGGAGGCTCGTAATGAAATTGGCTGATTATATCGGTGGAGAAGGCGATAAGCCAACCGCTAACGTGGGTAAATACCTTAAAGCTGATGGTACTTACGTTACCAACAAAGCTGATGCAGCCAATTTCAAAGGTTTACAAGGATTTGCAGGCTGGGCACCAATATTAGCTATTGAATCGCACGGAACAGGCAAAGTATCAAAAGTAGTTGATTGGGTTGGCGGTGAAGGAGATAAACCAACTTTAACGGGTTATATTGGTGCAACTGGAATTGTGGCCGATATTGCGGATGCGGTGGTTTATGGGCAGAAGGGTGATACTGGTTCGCCTGGAATAAGCACTCCCAATATGGCTACAAATAGAATGTTAGGTAGAACATCGTCGGGAACAGGAACGCCAGAGGAATTAGAATTAATAGGAGGGTTTTTAGAGGCGGGGAAAGCGATTGTAGGTTATAGCGGTTCTGGGGGTAGTAGTCAAAATCTACATAGAAGAATTAACAATCCTTTAGGCGGGGCTTTAAAAACAAGTTCGTCTGGTAACACGGGTGCAATTCAAATTAAAGTTCCCGCAGCAGCGTCGACTTTAATCTGTTATATAAAGGGGCAAATAACTCGATATTCTTCTGCTTTGACAGGCTCTTCTACAATTGATTTTTTAATATCATTTGTTCCGACTAATACCTTTGATGGAAGCATGGCTGTATTAACGAGTGATTTGAACCTAAATTTAGCGGTCAGATGGACGCACGATGGAACAAATAAATATATATACATTGGGGAGTTAAGTGGCATATTTAACAATACCAATATTGTTATAGATACATTTGTAGTATCAGGTACACCAACTACAACTGCTTATGCTAATAGTCCGTTTGAAATTTCTATTCAGCCTACTGCTTTTATTGGTACAATTAATAAAACCCAAACAGAGTGTAGACCACAATTCAACCCCAACCAAGTAATGTCGGATTTTGTTACTGGAACAAATACCCCCTTTCTAAATACCGACACTTTAAATCAAATGCTTGGGAAGGCGCAAGCACAGATAAATGCAAGATTAACCCAACCCCAAGGGGATGCGAGATACAACGGGAAAAGTATATATAACGCACAAAACGGTGTTTTAATGGTAACAGATATTGCTGATAATTCAGATGTAATGTTTAATCTTGAACTGAAAGTTAATGGTTACGCATCAGAAATTCCAGCATACGCTCTATTTCAGGGATACCTTTATCTTTCAGGGGGTTCAACAACTTTAATAAACTGCAAAGGTATTACGGTTGGCGGTGCAGGGTCACTCGGCAACCAGCCTTTATATATATTTAAGTATAACGGCTACCTTTGTTTTTGGCTTGACCTACAAAGTGTTGGAACATTTAAAAGTTTATCAGCTTATTGTTATACTACAAGAAATACAGACTCAACAAAAGCTGGTGCAGATACAGGTAATAGGATAACGTCAATTTCAAACGTTATTAAACCTACAACTGGTGTAACAGGCGAGGTTAGTGTTACACCTTATCGGGCTTTAATGAATTATGGTTTATCCACAAACTTAGTTTTAGGCGATGGTACATATCAAGCGTTAGCTACTTTACCAGCTTTTACAGCAACAAAATTTGCAACGCCAAGAACAATAAACGGTGTAAATTTCGACGGTACGGCCAATATCACGATTGCTGATAACACTAAAATACCAACTTCTGAAAAAGGGGCTAACAACGGGGTGGCAACGTTGGATGCAAGTGGGAAACTAACATCTTCTCAAGTGCCTGCTATTGCCATTACTGACACTTTTGTAGTCAATAACCAATCAGCTATGCTTGCATTAACCGCTCAGGTTGGGGATGTGGCGGTAAGAAGCGATTTAAGTAAGTCTTTTATTTTAAAAACAGAACCAGCCACTACACTTGCTAATTGGCAAGAATTATTAACGCCAACTGGTGGGGTGAGTACTGTAAATGGTCGAAGCGGGGCAATAACATTGACACCCGCTGATATACCACAAGATTCAAGCAATAGATTCGTAACCGACACAGAAAAGGCCATTTGGAACGGCAAAGCATCTGTACTTTCCAATACAACCACCATTTCTAGTACCGATGCAACAGTTGTACTATATAAAGATGTAACGGTAACAGGCGCAACAGTTGGCATGTGCGCCTTTACGAGCGACCCTTTATTATACAATTCTTCATTGGGCAAATATTACAGGTTATATCCAAGAGTTATAAGTGCAAATACGGTAAGGGTTTATATTCAATCGTTCTATTTTGTAGCTGGTACTTCTGATGCGGAGTTTTACGACACAACATTTGCAACCGATTTACAGGACTTACAATCAGGCGATAAAACAATAACAATAAAAGTAATTTAATATGAAAATACTATTCACACAACAAATCAGCGAGCATCCCTCCAATGTAGGGGTAAGTCGCTATGTAGATGTAATGCTTCCCGTAATTGATGGTTTTGCTGAAAAAATGGATATCGTATTCCAAATACGCCATGTTATGGGGGGAAGTACTACACCATTCATTACGAGATTAACAGAGGTTATTGATAATAGCCGAACCATGTGGAAAAGGGATGGGAATTTTGAGCCTATTCCAAATCCAGATTATGACGAAGAATTAGGCAATGAGCCGTATCTATCAGAGCCAGCGTTCAACCTAATTACCGATGTTATATTCAATTCTGGAGTTCCTCTATCCTCCATCATTGGTAACTACATTTTAGAAATGGACAGCGATGGAAAATTTAATTAGATACGAGTGGTTTTTATACCTTTTGGTGTTCACATGGATGTGCATTATGCCATACTCATTTTATAACGCTATCACCAAAGTAGCGAGGTTCATTTGGAAGTTTGCGCTTTTCCTAATAGCGTGGCTTTTAATCCCAGTGCTTACCCTGATTAACTTCTGTATGGTAAGGGATGAAGGGTATTTTCTTGATACCGCTTTATCCTTAGATATATGGGGGAACAGGGAGTTTAGGAAGTTATGGAACGCAACACTAATAAAACCCAACGGTTACCAGTTCGGCATTCAAGGGGAAACGATAAGTTCTGTATTAGGTAAAAACCAATTTAATGGAACCTTAACAGCAACAGGAAAAGCACTTGCCTTTATACTCGATACCA
>CAZQFF010000018.1:640-46300 GCA_964592575.1 uncultured Pedobacter sp. | reverse complement strand
CCCAAAAAAGGTGCTGATAATAAAATGGTTTGTTTTGTTCATCCAAAGGAGGCTAATGGTGTTTTGATTGAGTTGTGTCAAGAAATTAAATGGGTTTAAATTGTGTGATTTCTTTCTAAAAAGAAAAATTTTAATTTCCATGTTGGATTTATGAAATTTATTAAGGATATTTGCAACCTATAAAAAATAGATATAGAAAAACCCGTGTATCTGTTGTGGGAAATTCCCGCAAAAAGTGTTTAAAATGCTTACGACAGCTACATCAAATTAAAAGAAAAAAAATGAAAAAAGATTTGCATCCATCAAACTATAGATTTGTCGTTTTTAAAGACATGTCTAATGAATATCAGTTTTTAACTAAATCTTGTGTAGAAACTAAAGAAACTATCAAATGGGAAGATGGAAATGAGTATCCATTATATAAATTAGAGATTTCTCATACTTCTCACCCTTTTTATACTGGTAAGATGAAATTGGTGGATACAGCAGGTCGTATTGATAAGTTCAAAACTCGTTACGCGAAAAAATAAGCGTTATTTTCAAACATATTTCAAAAGTCCCGTGCATTGCACGGGACTTTTTTTATTTTTGTACTATGACCATATGTTTATTTGAAGATGCTTCCTGGTTGTCGCTTAGACCATTGACTTATACTCGGCCAGTAGCTGATTTAAGGATTGGTATTTTAACAATTGCTGAAAAATGGGGTAAATGTTTGAATGCAGATTATTCTTATTTAACTCAAGTTTATTTAGCAGAAAAGTATCCTTATAAACCATCTAGTTTATTTATAAACGGTAGTATTTGTCCAAACTCTAATTTATTGGATGCTATTGACAGATTAAAAATTGGACAAGTTCTGGTTAGTAATCAACTATTAATTGCATATTTAACTAATGATGAATTTATAGAGCCTAAAGATGCTCTTTTGGGTTTCGAAAGAATCCAATTTAATGGTGAATTTCAATATATTCAGTACCCAGAACAAATATTTAGTTATAACCATTCTCAAATTGAAGCTGATTTTAAACTTTTGACTAAAAATAGAGTTTCAGCTAATCTATCTTCAACTAATGTATTATTAGGTGACCATATATTCGTCGAAGAAGGGGTTCAAGCAGAATGCAGTACTTTTAATTCTTTAAATGGCCCTATATATTTAGGTAAATATTCAGAAGTTTGGGAAGGATGTCATATTAGAGGTTCGTTTGCATTAGGAAATAACTCTCAAATAAAAATGGGTGCAAAAATTTATGGTCAAACTACTATAGGGCCTCATAGTAGAGTAGGTGGAGAAATAAACAATGCTGTTATTTGGGGATATTCGAGCAAAGGTCATGAGGGTTATCTTGGAAATGCAGTATTGGGGCAATGGTGTAATATTGGAGCGGATAGTAATAATTCAAATTTAAAAAATAATTACGCCGAAGTACGATTATGGGATTATGAAAAAGAAAGTTTTCGAAAAACAGGTCTTCAATTTTGTGGTTTAATTATGGCTGATCATGCAAAATGTGCCATTAATACTATGTTTAATACAGGAACTGTAGTTGGTGTCAGTGCAAATATTTTTGGATCTGGCTTTCCTAGAAATTTTATTCCAGATTTTGCTTGGGGAGGGGCACAAGGCTTTGAAGTTTATGGTATAAATAAAATGCTTGCAACCGCGGAAAAAGTTTTCGAGAGAAGAAGTATGGTTTTAGATAAAATTGAATCTGATATTTTAAGAGAAGTATTTAGTTTAACACAATCTTATAGAAGATTTTAATGTATAAAATGAGAAAGAAAATTGTAGCAGGAAATTGGAAAATGAATTTAGATTATGAAACAGGTTTAAGCTTGTTTTCAGAAATCGTAAATATGATAAAAGACGAAAAGTTAGGTCAACAATTGGTGGTTATTTGCCCTCCATATATTCATTTACAAAGTTTAGCCAAACTAGGTGGAGATGTGGTTTTTATTGGAGCTCAGAATTGTCATCATAAAGATTCAGGTGCATATACTGGTGAAGTGTCAGCAAAAATGTTAAAATCAGTAGGTTGTAATTATGTTATTTTGGGTCATTCAGAAAGACGCCATTATTTTCAAGAAAAGGACTCCTTGATTTATGAAAAAACTAAAGCAGCACTAAATGAAGGACTTTATCCAATCTTTTGTATAGGAGAAACTTTAGAAGAAAGAAATTCTGGCAATTATTTATCTATAATTGAAAAACAATTAAAAGATGGTCTGTTCAGTTTAAGCTCACATGATTTTGAAAGGATTATTATTGCATATGAACCTGTATGGGCAATTGGAACAGGCCTAACTGCAAACCCTGAACAAGCTCAAGAAGTTCATGCTTTCATTCGTGCTTGCCTAGCCAATCAATATGGTCAAAATGCTGCTGATAATTGTAGTATATTGTATGGAGGTAGCTGTAATGCACAAAATGCATCAGACTTATTTGCACAGCCTGATATTGATGGCGGATTAATAGGAGGAGCATCCTTAAAGTCAAGAGATTTTGTGAATATAGTTAAAGCTTTAAATTTCAATGAAATACATTCAAGTAGAATTTAAGTTCCCTGAAATAGAGAGTTACCAACAAGATTGGTTAATTTCTGAATTGGCTGAAATTGGCTTCGATACATTTCAAGATGAAAGGCAAGGTTTTTCAACCTTCATAAAAAAAAGTGATTGGGATGAAATTGCATTTAATAATTGCTTAATGAATTTGCCATCATTACCACCATATACTTACCAAATAATTGAGATAGAAGGTGAAAATTGGAACGCTGAGTGGGAAAAAAATTTTGAACCCATTTTAATTGGTGAAATTTGCTTAGTCCGTGCAACTTTTCATCAAATAGATAAAAAATATCCTTATGAGATAATTATTGATCCCAAAATGTCTTTTGGTACTGGTCATCATCAAACAACAAGTATGATGTTAGAATACTTGCTAGAAGAACCACCAACCAACAAACATTTTTTGGATATGGGAGCAGGAACGGGAATTCTAGCCATTTTAGCTTATAAATTGGGTGCAAAACCTGTGGTAGCTATTGATTATGATGAACTTTGTTTTGATTCAATGCAGGAAAATGTAAAATTAAATCAAACAGAGGAGATAGATATAAAACTAGGAGGGAAAGAGGTTATTCCATGCGCAGAATTTGATATTATATATGCCAATATTAATCGAAATATTCTGCTCGATCAATTACCTGTTTATGCAAATGTTATAAAATCTGGTGGTTATTTGTACATGAGCGGTTTTTATGAATCTCCAGATTTATCAATAATAAGGGAAAGTGCTGATAGTTTAGGGTTTTCATATATAAATCATAAAAAACTGGGGGATTGGGTAGCGGCAAAATTTATGAAGTTGTAATTCACTATGAAACAAATACATTTTATAGCTATTGGTGGAAGTGCAATGCATAATTTGGCCATTGCTTTACATAAGAATGGGTTTGTTATAACTGGCTCAGATGATTTGTTTTATGAACCTTCTAAATCTCGATTAAAAGAGTATAATTTGTTGCCAGAACATGAAGGTTGGGACAAAAGCCGTATCAAGAGTACTTTAGATGCTGTTTTATTAGGAATGCATGCAAAAATTGATAATCCAGAGTTATTAGAGGCACAAAGAATTGGATTAAAAATTTACTCCTATCCTGAGTATATATATCTCCAAAGTAAAGAAAAATTAAGAGTGGTAATTGGAGGAAGTCATGGTAAAACAACTATAACTTCAATGATTATGCATGCTTTAAAATATTGGAATTATGACTTTGATTATTTGGTTGGTGCACAATTAAAGGGTTTTGAAAATATGGTTCAAATTACTGATAAGGCCCCATTAATTATTATTGAAGGAGATGAATATTTAGCTTCACCAATTGATAAAAGACCAAAGTTTTTGCTATATCATGCTAATATTGCTGTTATAAGTGGTATTGCTTGGGATCATATTAATGTTTTCCCAACTTTTGAGGAATATATTTCCCAATTTTCAAAATTTATCCACAGTATTCATGATGGTGGAAAATTGATTTACTGTGATTTAGATGAAAATTTAAAGAAACTTGTCAATGAAAACTTCACTTCAATTAAGAAGATTCCTTATGGAATTGAACCCCACGTTACTGTAAATGGGAAAACTAAATTGACGTCTGGACTTACTTTAAATATATTTGGAAATCATAATTTAATGAACTTACAGGCGGCAAAGTTTGTCTGTAAGGAATTAGGCTTAACTGAGCGCAAATTTGAATTAGCAATGTCTAGTTTTACCGGCGCTTCGAAGCGTTTAGAACTTTTAGCATCTGGAGATAATTGCAAAGTTTATAAAGATTTTGCTCATTCACCTTCCAAGTTAAAAGCTACAATTAGCGCCGTAAAACAACAATTTCCAAAGTTTAAATTAGTAGCTTGTATGGAGCTGCATACATTTAGTAGTTTAGATTCTCGTTTTATTAATGAATATAAAAACTCAATGATAGACGCAGATGTAAGAATGGTTTTTGTAGATGAAAATACCTTTATTCAGAAGGGCTTAAAAAAGTTAACTGAGAAGGAAATTCAAGTCGCATTTAACGATACTAAAATTAAATATTTTAACAATTCTTTAAATTTAATAAACTGCTTAAAAGAACAATGTTCAGTTAACTCAAATTTTTTATTTATGAGTTCTGGTAACTTTGGAGGAATAGATTTAAATAAATTGGCATATGAGTTGATAAATTAATAATTAAGCAACTATATCAAATTTAAATGAATGTCATTGGAAAAAATATTAGGTTATTGAGACAAAAAAAAGGTTGGAGTCAAGGAGAAGTGGCTAAACAACTAAATATTTCAATTCCTGCCTTTTCAAAAATAGAAACAGGTATCACTGATATTAACGTTTCTCGTTTGGAACAAATTGCTAATTTGTTCCAAGTTTCAACAGTTGATTTAATTTCAAAAGAGGGTGAACACCACCATTCTGAAAATATGGCAGAAATATATAGATTAAAAGAAAAATTAGCTTTGAAAGAGGATGAAATTATTAAACTTCAAAAAAAGGTAATTGAATTATATGAAGAACTTAGGTCTTAAATCTAAATTCTCCATATAAGTGTCGGCTATTGAATAGGCACTCTCATTGTTAGATGCTTTTTACCGAATTTTGCACCTGTTGCTTCATGTATACTCAGCATTTTATCATTGAAGTCACCTACCCAAGAAAGCTCTAATTCAGTATATTGATTCTTTGGTAATACGTATTCTCCTAATTTAATAAATAGTGCAGATTCTAATCCAAGTTTTTGAAAGGATGATTTTGTTCCCATAACAACTGCCCTCATTCTATGAACGCCTTTCCAACGAGTATAAGCAAATTTAATTTTCTCCCAAATACCTAATTTTCCTTTCAAGCCTTTAATCATTTGGTTTGCATCTGGTATTATTACAACAAATGAAGCTGGTTCTTGATTTGCATAAGCAAACCAGATTAGTTTTTCATCCATTATAACTTCCATTTGCTTGAAGCTTTCTTTTAAAGTCTCTTTTTTTATCGGTACAAAATTTTCAAAGTCTTTCCAGCCATCATTATAAATTTCCATTAAGTCATCAATGTATTTATTGGCATTTGCCTTCTTAAAATGTTCGAATTTATAATCTGGTTTTTTAGCTACCCAATTAGCGATTTTAGTAAATCTTGCGGGAAACGGTACGGTTAGATCAATTATATTTGTAATTTGTTCATAGGCAGTTTTAAAACCGTAAGAAGTAAAAAGTTTATGATAATATGGCCGATGATAGTTCATTCCATAAGAAGCACTTGAAAATCCTTCTACTAATAATCCCCAAAATGTATCATTCTCTCCAAAGTTGATTGGGCCCTCCATAACTTCCATATTTCTTTCTTTTAACCATTCTTTGGCTATATTAAAAAGTAAAAAAGCCGCATTTTCATCTTCAATACATTCGAAAAAGCCCATTCCACCAGTTGGCTTTTCATATAAATTTGCTTTTTTATGGTTTATGAATGCCGCAATTCTACCTATACATTCACCATTTTCGTTATTTAAAATCCATCTAGAACACTCACCATGTTGAAAAAACGAATTTTTTTTATGGTCAAATACTTTTTCAACATCTTGATCTAATGGACGTATATAATTCGGATCTTGGGCATATATTTTTTCAACTACTTCCAAAAATTCAGTTTGAAGTAATTTGTTATTGACTTCTAGTATGTGCATGTTAATGGTATTAAAAAATAAAAGCATCCTAATTGGATGCTTTTGAAGTAAATATAGAATATTTTTAGTTAATATGAATCATCTTCATCATCATCAAAACTATCAAACGTATCTAAATCGTCTAATGGCAAGTCAAAATCATCTTCTTCGTCCAAGATCCCATTGCCTCTTAGATCATCATCTACTTCATCATACTCCTTTTTGTTTAAAGGCTTAGTACTCGGTTTTTTCTGAATTGTCTTTTTTGGTGCTTTCATCACATTAAGAATGTTATTTGTATTATAGTTTTAATGCTTATACTAATTTACAAAATTCTTTTTTAAGTAAATTTTTTGTTTGTTTTTTGTTAAATCAAATTTAAAACAAAAACAATTCATCCAAAAGTTTTTTTTTAAAAAAAAAGCGTCCTGATTATTATCTGGACGCTTTTAACACACAAATGAAACCTGAATTGAGATAAATTTTAGGTTAGAAATAAAATATATCTGAATCAATCCTATAAGAACGTTTAAGAACTAACCTGTTATGGTTGTTATTATCTTAAATCAAGTTTAAGATATTTTTTTGTTAGCTTAAAAAAAATTGAGTGAATGGTAGGTTTGATTGAGTAAACGGTAATTTTATAATTAATTATCGGTTAAATTGATTAAAATTGAAACAAGTGTACCTTGTTTATCCAATTGCTTTATACTGAATTGAATTGGATTATTTTCAATTTTATTCAAAAGATTAATTCTCTCTTTTGTTAGATTCATTCCTTTACTTTGATGCTTCCCTTGATTTCTAGCCAAACTATTTTCAAATCCAATACCATTATCTTCAATTTCTATGCTCAAAAGATTTTCTTCTTTGAGTTGCATTCTAATAAATATTTCACCTCCATCAGTTTTCGGCATAATACCATGCCATATTGCATTTTCAATATATGGTTGTAATAACATGGATGGAATGAATGTGTCCTCTAAGTCTAAATTAGGATCAACTATTAAATTATAATTTAGTTTATCTCCAAACCTATATTTTTCTAAGCTTAAATATAAATTCAAATAATTGATCTCTTCTGCGAGCGATACATAACTTTTAGTACAGATATCTAGATTTATTCTAATTAGCTTAGCAAAACCTGTCAATACTTTATTAGCTGAACTTGTATTTTGTGTATTTATATAATGTTGAATAGAATTCATTACATTAAAAACGAAATGTGGATTCATCATAGCTTGTAAGGCTCTTTGTTCCAACATTAACGTTTTGTTTTTTAATAATAATTTTTCTTGCTCTTCATTTCTTTGTCTTCTAATATAATTAACCATTATAAGATATAGAGACAATCCCGCTATGACCCAAAGTACGGCAATAAACCACCAGGTTTGCCAGAAATGCTTTTCAATTTCAAATTCAAATCGAGTAGAAGGACTCCAATCAGAACCCTGTCTCTTTGCTGCAATTTCTAAGTTGTATTTGCCTGGCTCTAATGCTGTAAGTTCAATTCTCTTATTTTGAGTTGTAGACCAATTTACATCTGATCTTATTCTGTATCTATACGTAATTTGCTTATTACTGAAATCTAAAGCACTATAATTAATGATGAAATTATGTTCCTTGGGTTTGAATTTAAAACTTTTTATTCCTAAATCTAGATTAGTGCCATTATATTTTATGGTTGAAATATAAATAGGTGGGGGACTTACTTTTTTTCCAAATTCAGGATAATTAAAATATACAAGTCCATTTTGGGTTGCAAAATAAGCTGTCTCTTCACCTATAAATATATCATTTACAGAATTCGCTAATAAGTCATTAGCATAATCAATTGAATTAATTGATAAATTATTATTTTTTAACTGAATACGATTGATCCCATTTGTACTTATTGACCAAATTTCATTTTTATATACAAAAAGTTTCAAAATTATGTTTGACTTCAGACCATGGCTTTCTTTAATATTTCTTATTTTGTTTAAACTATCCATTATAAATATACCATAACCGTCACTTGCTAGAACGGTATACTTATTTCCAATCGTAACGATATCATTAAATCTTTGTGTTAAAATTGGATTTTTTTTAAAATATTGGGTCAGTTTTCCGTTGAAAAATGTGCTAATTCCGTCAATATTTGAAAACCATAATTTATTGTTAAAATCATAATGTACTTTGTATGCCCTTTCTTTAAAAAAGTCAGTAAACTCTTTGTATTTTGATGCAGAAAACTCTAAAGTTTGATTTCTATTTGGAAGAATTACGACTCCTGAAGAAAGAGCTAAAGCTAAATTATTCTTTCTGTCTATGCTAAAGCCTTTAATTACAAAGAATGAATTCTTTTCTTCTTTTAGGTATTTAATTTTTGGATTTTTGTCATATATATTATCAATCTTAGCTAAACCTAATTCAGCCCCTAAATATAAACTTTGAGTAAATGGATCATAATTCATTTGTTTTATAAATTTAAATTCGAATGGATTTTTTAATTCAAATTTTCTAACTTTTTCATTTTCAAGATTTAAATGATTAAATACTCCATCTTGCATACCCAACCAAATATTATTTTTATCAGTTTTGTATACACTATGGATAGTATTTTGACTTAATTGATGTTTAGTGTCATAGTAATAAACTCTTTCATTTGGATTTGGAATTTTATATATACCGTTTTGACTGCTAATCCATAAATTTTTATCTCTGTCCTCAATGATTTGGCTTATACTTTTGTCAACCAATAAATGTTGGTTTTTGCCGTCATAATTTAATTTATATAAACCTTTGTTTGTAGATAACCAAATACCATCTTCTTGAATTAACATGTAAGATGTATTCTTTTCTTGAATTTCAACAGGTATATCTAATTTTTTCTCAATTTTATAACCACGCCTTTTTAATAAACCTCTTTTGCTTATATAATAAAGAGATTTATCTTTAAGTATTTCTACTGATTTGTGGGAAAATAAAACATCTTTATCATTAATTGGGACAAAATCAGAATTATTAAACAAGTGAACACCTTGCGCATTTAAAGCCCAAATGTTTTGCTTGTGGTCTTCATATATTACGGAGTTTAAATATTGTTGAAAATGATTATTTGAGCTGTATTTAATTAATGTTTTTTCATTCCAACAGATAATTAAATTACGGTTGGTTCCAAACCAAAACTGACCTTTACTATCTTCATAAAAAGAAACAATTACAGCATTTAAATTGAGTGCCTTTAAATTTGGATCATTTTTTTCTGAGTAAATTATTCCGTTATAGAAATAGCTTAGTTTTCCGTTAAATGAAAGGAACCATACTCTACCTTTTTTATCTTCTTTTAATTGAAGGATTTGGTTATCTGGTAAACCATCATCAATTGAAAAATTTTCAAAATTTTTACCATCAAATCTTGATACACCTGCATCTGTTGCAATCCATAAATATCCCTTTTTATCTTGAAGCATATTGAATACACTATTGCTTGGTAATCCATTTTGCTTAGTATAATGTGGATAATGTAAATTTTGTGCAACGATAGGAAGTACCCATCCAAAAAAGAAAAGGAAAAATAAACCTATATTTTTTATGCTATGCTTCATCAGCAGATAGATAGGTATAGGTTTTAACTTTTTCTAAGAAAATAGGAACTCTTCTACGTGATACAGGAATTATTGTACCATTATAAAGTGTGATTTGAAAACCATTTTTATAATTATATTCCTTTACATATGAAATATTAATAATGCTAGATTTGTGAACTCTAACAAATTTGTTTTCAGGCAATAATTCTTCGTATTCTTTTAAAATTTTAGAAACTATTAATTTATCTCCATTATTCATACAAAATATAGAGTAATTGCTATCAGCTTCTAAGTGCATTATGTCGTTTAATGTTAACAACTTATATCCAGGACCATAAGGAACTGTAATTTTTTGTAAATTTTGGATGTTTTCTAAACTACTTTCTAAGTTGTTCAATAAATCAAAAGAGATATCAAGATCAATTTCTTTTTGCGCTTGTATTTGAACCACTTTTTCAACAGCCGCTTTTAAGTCATCGATATCAATTGGTTTTAACAAATAGTCTACAGCACTTGCTTTTATTGCTTTTAGTGCATATTGATCATATGCAGTTGTAAAGATCACACTTGCTTTAGCTAATTTTGCATCTGGTATTAATTCAAAGCCATTATCACCTGGCATTGCAATATCGAGAAAAATCACTTGAACATTAAACTGCTGGAGGAACTCTTTGGCTTCACTTACGGATTTTGCAATCCCAACAATATTAATTTCAGGACAATTTTCTTGAATTAGGAAATAAATTGATGATCGCGCTAATTCTTCGTCATCTACAATAATGGCATTAAGCATATTGTAAATTTAATAAGTAATTATCTGATCTTCCAAATTTTTAGGTAGTTCTCTATAATTATATTTTTGACTTCTCAATTGAGGTTCAAACCCAGCTTCTTTTATTGCTTGTTGAATTCCATTAGCCGTGAATCGATGCGGAGCTCCAGCTGCTGAAACAACATTTTCTTCAATCATAATAGATCCAAAATCATTAGCTCCAGCATGTAAACAAATTTGAGCAACCGATTTTCCTACTGTTAACCAACTTGCTTGAATATTTTTTACGTTTGGAAGCATAATTCTACTTAAAGCCAACATTCGCACATATTCATCTCCGCTAACTTCATTTCTAATTCCTCGAATTCTTCGAAGTAGCGTCCCATCATCTTGAAATGGCCAAGGAATAAAGGCCAAAAATCCATCTGCATCAATTGGTTTTTCACTCTGAACTTCTCTAATCCATACCAAATGTTCAAAGCGCTCCTCAATAGTTTCGACATGGCCAAACATCATTGTAGCAGAAGTAGTAATATGTAATTGATGCGCAGCTCTCATAACGTCAAGCCACTCTTGACCTCCACATTTTCCTTTTGAAATTAATCTCCTTACTCTATCATTTAGAATTTCTGCACCTGCACCGGGAAGTGAGTCTAAACCACTCTCTTTTAAAACTCTTAATACTTCTATGTGACTTAATCCCTCTAATTTTGCTATATGAGCAATTTCGGGTGGGCCTAAAGCATGAAGCTTAATTTCTGGATATAATTCTTTTAATTCTTTAAATAAGTTACTATAAAATGATAAACCTAATTCTGGATGATGTCCACCTTGAAGCAGAAGTTGATCACCTCCAAGACGTATAGTTTCATCAATTTTTTGTTTATAGGTTTGAATATCTGTGATGTAACTTTCAATATGTCCAGGTCTTCTAAAAAAATTACAAAATTTACAATTTGCTATACAGATATTTGTCGTATTGACATTTCTATCAATTTGCCAAGTTACTTTGCCTGACGGAACTTGAATTTTACGGAGTTCATTAGCAACAAATGATAATTCTGAAGTTTTTGCATGATTAAATAAATAAACCCCTTCATCTTGGGTCAAATACTCAAAGTTAAGCGCTTTATGTAAGAGGTCAGACGTATTCATATACAAAGATAACTAATTCTTATTTCAATATGTCAAATTTGTCCCCAACACAAATTCATATATTTGTTAAAAAATAAGTTTATATGATAAATTTTGAGCGTTTTACTCTAGATAATGGATTAAGAGTTCTAGTTCATGAAGATCATACGACACCTATGGCTGTTGTAAATGTTCTTTATGACGTTGGTGCAAGAGATGAATTAGAAGGCAGAACTGGTTTTGCTCATTTATTCGAACATTTAATGTTTGGAGGATCTTTAAATATTCCAAATTATGATGAGCCATTACAAAAAGTTGGAGGTGAAAATAATGCATTTACTAGTAATGATATCACTAATTACTATGTCACACTTCCGGCTGTAAATTTAGAAACTGCATTTTGGTTAGAGTCTGACAGAATGTTAGCGCTTGCTTTTTCTGAAAAAAGTTTAGAAACTCAAAGAAATGTAGTTTGTGAAGAGTTTAAGCAACGATATTTAAATCAACCATATGGTGACGTGTGGTTAAAATTAAGACCTTTGGCTTATTCAACTCACCCGTATCGATGGGCTACAATTGGTCAAGACTTAAAACAAATTGAAGAGGCTAAAATGGAAGATGTAAAAGCTTTTTTTAAAAAGCATTACAATCCAATTAATGCAATTTTAGTTGTAGGTGGTGCAGTTAAAATTGATCAAGTTAAAGCTTTAGCTAAAAAATGGTTTGAGCCTATTCCATCTGGAGAAAAATACATTAGAAAATTATTAGCTGAACCTGAGCAAAAAGAGGCAAGATCTTTAAAAGTTGAAGCTAAAGTTCCTCTTGACGCTATATATATCGCTTTTAAAATGTCTGAAAGAAAATCTTCAGATTATCAAGTATATGATTTAATCTCAGACATTTTATCACAAGGAAATTCATCTAGATTGTATACTCGGTTACTTAAAGATAAAAAGCTATTCTCTGATATTCACGCATACATTACGAGTAGTATTGATCAAGGTTTGTTTGTAATTGAAGGAAAACTGGTTCAAGGAGTTTCAATGAAAGAGGCTGAGAAAGCAATTTGGGATGAACTGAATTTAATGAAATCAGAATTGGTATCTGATAGAGAATTAGAAAAAGTTAAAAATAAAGCAGAATCTATAATGGTTTTTAGCGAAATGAATTTATTAGATAAAGCAATGAATTTAGCTTATTATGAATTACTAGGGGATGCAAATGACTTAAATCAAGAAATTCACAAATATTTAGCAATTAGTTCGAAAGAAATTCAAAGAGTTGCCGACGCCACTTTCAACATTGAAAAATCATCTACTTTATATTATTATGCAATCAATCAATCGTAAAATAGCTCCTGATTTTAAGAATATAGAAGATATATCTTTTATTAAACCAGAAAAATTAGTACTTGACAACAAAATACCAGTGTTTGTAATAAATGCTGGTGAACAAGAATTAGTTAGAATTGAATTTATTTTTAATCAAGTAAATTGGGACTACAAAAAACCTTTAGTTCCAGCTGCTACTCAAGGCTTGCTAAATTCAGGAACAAAGCGATTAAATGCAGCTGAAATTGCTGATCAAATTGACTATTTCGGAGCTTTTTTGCAATCAGATTATTCTTCTGATAACCATACTATTACATTATATACATTAACAAAACATTTAACTTATGTTTTGCCTATTGTTTTGGAAGTTTTTAACGAAGCGATATTCCCTGAGCATGAATTGATGGTGTATAAACAAAATCAAAAGCAAAACCTCTTAGTTAATTTGCAGAAGAATGACTTTTTAGCAAGAAGGACCTATGCGCAAGCTGTTTTTGGAAACTCAAGTTATGGTGTAGCTATTAATGCATCTGATTATGACAGTTTAAAAAGAGAGGATTTAATTTCATATTTTAAATCTGCATTTCAACCAGCTAATTGTTCCATAGTAATTTCAGGAAAATTTTCTGCTGATAATTTCAAAGTCTTGAACGCTATAATCGGTGTAAATTGGAATAATTGTGAGCCATTCAATATTAATAAATTTGTGTTTGAAGCTAATAGTCAAGATATTTTTATTGAAAAAACTGAAGCCCTACAATCTGCAATTCGGATTGGTAATTTAAACATAAATAGGGTCCATCCAGATTTCCCATACTTTCAGATTTTAAATACAGTTCTTGGTGGATATTTTGGATCGAGATTAATGAGTAATATTAGAGAAGACAAAGGTTACACGTACGGTATTGGTTCAAGCCTTGTTTCTTTAAAGCAAGCGGGATATTTCTTTATTACAACTCAAGTTGGAGCGGAAGTATCTGATAATGCATTATTTGAAATTAAAAAAGAAATTGATCGATTGAATTCAGAGCTAATTTTAGAAGATGAGCTTACGCTAGTAAAAAACTACATGCTTGGTTCTCTTTTAGGAAGTTTAGAAAATGCTTTTTCGCATGCTGATAAGTTTAAAAATTTATATTTTTCTGGTTTAGGGTATGATTATTATGACCGATATATTCAAAGTATTAAAGAATGTACACCTGAAAAATTACTAGAAATAGCAAATAAGTACTTAGCTTGGAGCGAATTTACAAAAGTAGTTGTTGGTAAAAAATAATGGGAAAATCAATACTGATTTTCCCATTATAAAACTAGATTTTAATTTAATTGCTAATCAATTTTTAGATAAGCAATTTTTCCATCCATCGTACTAATTACTATATTTTTTTCGTCAATTACCTGCATGGTGTTTACCATTGAGTGATCAACTTTATGTTTCCATAAAATATCTTTGTTTACTTTAGATAAAGCATAGATAACCCCATTTTTTGTTCCAAAGAATATGGTGTTATTTTTTTCTATTAAATCAGATGGGGTATGTTCATAACCATAGTTTGCGTTAATACTCCATTTTAGTTTTGGCTCATTGTTGTTTGCTTCAAATCCTACTACGATATCATTCATAGTTTTTCCAAAAATAATAGTGCTATCAGAAGATATTCCTATAGATTCTCTAACAGTTGCTTCTTTTGTTCTCCAAACGGTTTCTCCGTTTTGTGCGTTTATTGCAGTTAAGTAACGATCAGGGGCAGCAATATATACAATGCCTTTTGATGCAACTGGAGTTACCATTGCAGGGGAGAACATTCTATTTGGACTACCATTATTCCACTTCCAAATTAAATTTCCATTATTTTTATCTAATGCATACAAGTGTCGTCCCCAAGAGCCAAATATTAATTTGTTTTGATATAACAAAGTTTTTCCAACCATACTACCTTCAACACCTTTAAATTCCCAAATTAGTTTTCCATCATTTAGATTTAATGCTCGAAAGGTTTGATCTGAACCGCCGATATAGACTATATTGTTTTCAATTAATGGGCTTGATAAAACGGAATTAGCTGTTTTGTATTTCCAAATTAATTTACCATTATTTACATTAAGAGCGTATATATAACCATCTCCAGAGCCAATAACAACTATTTTGTTTTGTGCTTGAGCTGAGGAATAAATTGCACCATTTGTTTTAAACTGCCATTTCTTTTTACCTGTTTTAAAATCTAAAGCTTCTATAAGCCCAAGACTATTACCATAAATTACAGTTTGTTCACTTACAATTGGAGTGTTAACAACATTTGCATTAGAATGATATGTCCAGATTCTATTTACATTACGAAATACTTTATTTACTTCATATTCAGGTCTTTTTAATTGAGGTATTTGATTTTTGTCAAATGTTGTAAGTGCTATACTTCTCCAATTTTTCCCAATCTCTTGTCCTGGCTTTTTAACGGCAAATTTAACCGAATCTATGCTCATAGATACAATATTGTAACCTCCAAGGGCTTCATTTGCTCTTAAATTTGATCTTCCCATTGTGGCTGGTATACCTTCAAAGTTCAAAGCTCTATTAGCATGGCCATGGCCACATAACATATACTGGATGTTTCTTTGATGAAAACGATCAGTAATTTCATACCAATTGTCTAAGCTTTCATCAATAGGGTAATGATTTATGAAAACAATAGGTTGTTGTTTTGGGATTTTATTTAATATTTTATCAAGCCAAACTGTTGCGTCTCTAGGTATATGTCCGTCGCTCATTCTTACATAAGGCCCAGAAGCACATGCTATGAAGTGATAACCTTTATGTTTAAAATAAAATTTGTCAGTTCCAAATTCCTTTAAAAAACTTACACCCCCTGACTCTGACCATCCTGTGTCGTGATTACCAGGAATTACGTAATACGGAATTTTTAATTCCGCTATTATAGATTTTGCTAATCTCAGTTCTTCATTAGTTCCCATCTCGGTAATGTCACCAGTAAACAATACAAAATCTAAATTATCTTGAGCGTTTATATCGCTAATTGTCCTTCTTAAATCTTCTTCTGCTGTTGCACCACCAATATGCGTATCAGTTACAAACGCATATTTAAAATTCTGTGCAGACGCGTAAAATGAAAGAAAAACAAATAAAATCTGGAGTAAATATTTTTTCATCAGCTAAATTATTTTTTGCTAAAGATGATAAGAAAATTTTAAAATAAGATAATTCGTGAAAGGAGAGGAGGGAAACACCGCCTGGTTACGGTTTGCTATTTTGCAAACCGTAGACCATATTATAGGTGTAATCTTAAACTTGGAATTTCTTTAAAACTTTTAATATATAAGAACCGAATCTCTTGCGAAAAATGTCTTGAACTTTCCAAGTTGAATTAAAAACAAAACACTTTTAGATTCTAATCTTAGTAATACAACATTTCAATTTAAAATACTCCACCACAAGCTTTTCAAATTTAGAAACCTAAAAAGAACTTTCTATGTTTATTACAATTGCATATACGAGAATTAATTCAAAAACGCTACAAGCAATATCATTATTTTTTAAAAAAAATATATCCACTCTATTTTCAGACTTCCATATTCTCTATTTTTTTTGTAATTTTGCCTGGCAAATAAGAATAATTAATTTATTTGCTATGCAACTCGATTCTCAAAAATTTATTTCAACTGGATTAACTTATGATGATGTTCTATTAGTTCCAGCATATTCTGAAATATTACCTCGCGACGTCAATACGGCTTCTTTCTTGACTAAAAAAATAAAATTAAACGTACCACTCGTTTCTGCAGCTATGGATACAGTAACTGAATCTGAACTAGCTATTGCTATTGCTCAAAATGGTGGAATTGGTATGTTACATAAAAATATGTCTATTGAAAGACAAGCCGAGGAGGTTAGAAAAGTTAAGCGTTCCGAAAGCGGTATGATTCAAGATCCTGTTACATTATTAGAATCGGCAGTTGTTTCAGATGCATTTCAAATCATGAAGGAGCATAAAATTGGAGGTATACCTGTTGTAAATAATATTGGTAAGCTTGTTGGTATAATTACTAATCGTGATTTGAGATTTCAAAAAAACATGAATCGGTCTATTTCTGAGGTAATGACTAAGACGGATTTAATCACAGCACCTGAAGGAACGACTTTAATGCAAGCGGAAGAAATCTTACAAAACTATAAAATTGAGAAATTACCGGTTGTTGATGATCAAGGTCATTTGATTGGATTAATTACTTTTAAAGATATTCAAAAAGTTAAACACTATCCTTTAGCCTGTAAAGATGAAAAAGGTAGATTAAGAGTTGGTGCTGCTGTGGGAGTTACTGCTGATACTATGCAAAGGGTAGATGCTTTAGTTAATGCTGGTGTTGATGTAATAACTATTGATACAGCACATGGTCATTCAAAAGGAGTTGTAGAACAACTTAAGTTAGTGAAGGCTAAATACACAGATTTACAAGTTATTGTAGGTAATGTTGCTACAGGTGAAGCTGCTAAGTTTTTAGCTGAAAACGGGGCAGATGCTGTTAAAGTAGGTATTGGACCAGGATCAATTTGTACTACTCGTATCATTGCTGGTGTAGGAGTTCCGCAATTATACGCAGTTTATGAATGTGCTAAAGCGCTAGAAGGTACAGGAATTCCTGTAATAGCTGATGGAGGTATCAAACATACGGGTGATATAGCAAAAGCTATTGCCTCTGGAGCTAGTACAGTAATGGCGGGTTCACTATTTGCTGGAGTAGAAGAGTCGCCTGGTGAAACTATCATTTATGAAGGTAGGAAATTTAAATCTTATAGAGGAATGGGGTCAATTGAAGCAATGGAAAGAGGTTCAAAAGATCGTTATTTTCAAGATGTAGAAGATGATATTAAAAAATTGGTTCCTGAAGGTATAGTGGGTCGCGTAAATTATAAAGGTACCTTAGCAGAGGTAATGTATCAATATGTAGGTGGTTTAAGAGCTAGTATGGGCTATTGTGGAGCTGCTACAATAGCAGATTTACAAAAAGCAAAATTTGTTCAAATTACAGCAGCTGGAATGAGAGAGAGCCATCCACATGATATTACGATTACTAAGGAAGCTCCTAATTACACTAGTAAATAGGTTTTTATTAAAAGAATAAGTAGTATTATTTTGAATATTTTAAAGGGCTTTAAAAGGCCCTTTTTTTATTATTTCAACAAAACAAAACTTTTCCACAAATGGATACAACTTGCCTCTTTAATTATTAAATTCGCAAGATTATAGTAGAAACTAAAAATTTATCGTTTCTTAACTAAAGCATAGTTTTATGGCAGAAGATTTAGAAAATCAAGAAAGTAATAAAATAATAGACATCAATATTGATGAGCAGATGCGGTCTGCTTATATCGATTATTCAATGTCAGTTATTGTAAGTAGAGCATTACCTGATGTTAGAGATGGTTTAAAGCCTGTACACCGTCGTGTATTATACGGTATGTTAGATTTAAATTTAGGTCATGGTAAGCCTTTTAAAAAGTCTGCTCGTATTGTGGGGGAAGTTTTAGGTAAGTACCATCCCCACGGTGACTCATCTGTTTATATGACCATGGTTCGTATGGCTCAAGATTGGAGCTTACGTTACTTAATGGTTGAAGGCCAAGGTAATTATGGGTCTATTGATGGTGATTCTCCAGCGGCTATGCGTTATACCGAAGCTAGATTTCAAAAATTAGCTGAAGAAATGCTAGCTGATATCAATAAAGATACGGTTGATTTTCAAAATAATTTTGATGACTCTTTACAGGAACCTTCAGTGTTACCTGCTAAGGTTCCAAATTTATTAATCAATGGTTCTTCAGGTATTGCTGTTGGTATGGCTACCAACATGGCTCCACATAATTTAACTGAGACTATTAATGCGACGATAGCTTATATTCAAAATAGAGATATTACTATTCAAGAATTAATGCGATATATTAAGGGACCGGATTTTCCTACAGGTGGTTTAATATATGGCTTTTCTGGTGTTCAAGAAGCATTTGAAACAGGTCGTGGTAGAATTGTAATGCGAGCGAAAGCTGAAATTGAAACAAATAAAGATAGAGAAAGCATTATTGTTACTGAAATTCCTTATCAAGTAAACAAAGCTCAAATGATTGAGCGAACAGCTGAGTTAGTTGGTGAGAAAAAATTAGAGGGAATTTCTAATATAAAAGACGAATCAAATAAAGATGGAATCCGCATTGTTTACGAAATTAAAAGAGATGCAAATGCAAGCATTGTTTTAAATAACCTATTTAAGCAAACAGCGCTACAAACTTCTTTTAGTGTTAATAATATTGCCTTAGTTAACGGTCGCCCACAATTATTAAATTTAAAAGATTTAATTCACCATTTTGTTGAGCACAGACACGTTGTGATTACTCGTAGAACAAAATATGAGTTAAATGAAGCCGAAAAGCGAGCTCATATTTTGAACGGCTTATTAATTGCTCTAGATCATATTGATGAAGTAATTCAATTAATTAGATCTTCAAGCACTCCAGAGGAAGCCCGTCAAGGTTTAATGGATAAATTTAACCTAGACGATATTCAAGCTCGAGCTATTTTAGATATGACATTGCGTCGATTAACTGGTCTAGAGCGTGATAAGATCAAAGAAGAATATGCTGAGTTAATGAAGACTATTGAATATTTGCAATCTGTTTTAGCTGATGAAGGTCTTAGAATGCAAATTATAATTGATGAGCTTCATGAAATCAAGGAAAAATACGGTGACGAAAGAAGAACTGAAATTATTCATTCTGCAGAAGATATGAGTATGGAAGACTTCATTGAAGATGAAGAAGTTGTAATTACTATATCGCATGAAGGTTATATAAAAAGAACGCCAGCCTCGGATTATAGAACGCAAGGTAGAGGTGGAAAAGGATCAAAAGGTTCAGACTCAAGAAATGAAGATTTTATAGAACATTTAATTGTGGCAACAAACCATAATTATATGTTGTTTTTTACTGATGCTGGTCGTTGCTATTGGCTAAGAGTTTATGAGATCCCTGAAGGTACAAGGACTAGTAAAGGAAGGGCTCTGCAGAATATTATAAATATTCCAAAAGAAGAAAAAGTTAAGGCTTATATAAAAGTTAAAAACTTAAAAGATGAGGATTATTTAAATAATAATTTCATAATCATGTGTACTAAAAAGGGTACCATTAAGAAAACTTCATTGGAAGCCTATTCTAGACCACGTGTAAATGGAATTAATGCAATCAATATTAATGAAGGAGATCAATTATTAGAGGCGAATCTTACAACGGGTAATAGCGAAATTGTGATGGCACTACGTTCAGGACGTGCAATTAGATTCAACGAAAGTACAGTTAGACCAATGGGAAGAACGGCTACTGGAGTTAGAGGTGTTACATTAGCTAGTGAATCAGATGAAGTGGTTGGTATGATTTCTATAGATGATCCAAACGCTACAATATTAGTGGTTTCCGAAAAAGGTTATGGAAAGCGTACTGATATTGAAGATTATCGCGTTACAAATCGTGGTGGTAAAGGAGTGAAAACGATAAATATCACAGATAAAACGGGCGATTTAATTGCCATAAAGAATGTGACAGATGCAGATGATCTTATGATTATAAATAAATCAGGAATTGTCATTAGGTTTGTCGTTAGTGAATTAAGAGTAATGGGTAGGGCAACACAGGGGGTACGATTAATTTCATTAAAGGGTAACGATGAAATCGCTTCAGTTGCTCGTATAGACCATGAAGAAGAAACTGATGAATCGCTAGATTTAGATAACATTAATGATACGCAAGTTTAAATTGCGAATATTTAATTTTACTTTTAAAAATTAAAGAATACTAAAAGAAAATGAAAAAAATATTTTTAAGCTTACTATTTGTAGGTGCTTTAACAGCTTCTACTCAAGCACAAAAAAGTGAAGTAACTGAAGCTAAAAGACTTTGGACAATTTTCCAAATTTCAGCGCAGCAGGGAGCCAGTCCGGCGGCTCCAGGAAGTCCTGCAAGTAAATTAAGTCCTGCTGATCGTCAAATAGCTTCAATAAAAGAAGGAATATTGCATACTGAAAAAGCAATTGCACACGATAAAACTAAAGAAAACCCAGAAGCTTGGGCTTATCATTCTTTATTTACATCTTCATTTGCTTTTATTGATAGTTTAAATCAAGAAAATTCTTTAAAATACCAAAAAATAGCGGAAAACGCTATTTCAAAAACTGAAAGTTTAGATAAAGAGGGAACTTTTAAAGATGAAATTGAAAACTCTAAATTAAATATTAGAAATGCGATTGTTTTAAGGGCTTTAAAAGCATATAATGCTGAAGATTTTGAAAAAGCATATAATCATTTTTCTGATGTTTTACGCTTTACTCCAAATGATACGACCATGTATATGAATTTGGGATTAATCGCTAAAATGGGGAAAAAATATCCTCAAGCTATTGAAAACTATAAAAAGTACGTAAGTTTTGGTCCAGCAGATGCAAGTGATTATTATGTAGAAATGATAAATATTTCTACTGAGCTAATGAAAGATACTGCACAGGCATTAAATATAGTAAAAGAAGGATTAGCAAAATATCCAGAAGATCCGGGTATTATAAGTGCAGAAACTGATATTTATATAGCAAGTGGTGATATTGAAAAATCGCAAACTTCATTGTCTAAATTAATTGCAAAAGATGGTAACAAAGCTCTTTATCACTTTTTAATGGGAGAAACTTATTATAAACAGGCTTTAAACATGCAAGCTGAGCGCAATAAAATTGATTCAAAGAAGGTAAAGGAATATGAAGCTGTGACCGCAAAAATGGCTCAATTAATTGATAAAGCATTGCCATTTTACAAACGTGCTTTAGAACTTGATCCTAAATTTGAACCTACATTAGAAATGTTAAAACAGATTTATGGTTTTAAAAATGATGTAGATAATTTCAACGATATTAAGAAAAAAATTGATACTTTAATTGCTGAAAAAGAACAACAAAAGCAATAATAAATATTCAATTTAAATGTTTTAAAAGAGGGAAATTACATTCCCTCTTTTTTTTATTTTTGCTTACTCATGAATACTTTAAATTATGCGATATCTATATTTTCTAATATTATTGCTAAGTGCAAACTTTGTTTTTGGCCAAAAATCTCAGTTATTAATAGCGCAAAACACGGTAGGAAAATTACAATCTAGTATAGATCGAAAAGAAGATATAAAGAAACAAATTTCTATTGTAGGAGAGGGGATTAAATCTTTAGATGCAGCATTGAAGGATAAAAAAACAAAGAAATATCCAGAAACTTGGGCACTACAAGCTTATTTTAGTTCCTATTTAGCTCTTATAGAAACAAATGAGGCTAATGCTCAAAAATATTTCAATTTAGCTCAAATAGCGCTAGATACCGCAAAATTATTAGATAAATTTCAATCTAATACACAATTAATTGATGCCGCAATAAACAATATTAATGTTCACAAGTTAAGAGAGGGGCTAAAGGCTATTGACAGAAATGATTTTTATACAGCTTTTTATTCTCTAAAAGACGTTAGTGATTACAAACCAAAAGACACTTCATTAGCTTTAAACGTGGCTAACAGTGCTCAAAAGATACAAGCTAATGAACAATTCCTATTTTATTTAGAACGAGCTAGGCATGCTGGTATAAAGAATCCAATTGTATTCCAAGAATTGGCAGATTTATATGCATTTAAATTTGATTATCAATCTGCGTTAAAGGTTTTAGAGGATGGCTTAAAATTTAATCCATATCATCCATTTTTAATGAATGATTACATAAATTTACTTTTAGATAATGAAAAGTATGATTTAGCTGTAGAAGCGATAGCTAAGACTTTTTCTCAAGAACGTCGTAGTACAAGGTTATTATACTATCTATATGGTTATTTACAACAAACAGAGGTACAAAATTTAGATCGAGCAGAAGAAGCTTACCAAAAAGCATTGGATTATGATGCCAACTATTTTGAAGCTTATTACCAATTAGCTTTAGTTTATATTCAAAGTGCAAATAGAGCTTTAAAGGATAAAAATACAGCTAAATATAATAGTTATATTAATCGGGCAGAATTAACTCTCTTAAGGGCTAACGAAATTAATATCAATGATATTAATACGATTCAATTATTAATTGAAATTTATGAACGTAAAAATCGCTTAGACTTAGTTCAAGAGTTAAGACGAAGAATCAAAGAGTTTTAATTATATATTTAGTATTTTATTGTTGTATGAAGTAGTTCTTGTAATATTTAACTTAACATAATGTAAATTATATTAATAGTTTTATATGTAATATTATTATTAATTTAAAAACCTAAAATTTATAACTTTTTTCTATTTGTGTAAATAAATATCCGTTATTTGTATTACCGTGTTAAAAAATAAATGAAGAACGAACAAAGAAAATCTGGAGTCTTTTTTATTCTAGTTACAATTCTAATTGATTGTATAGGTTTTGGAATAATTATTCCAATTATGCCAGATTTGATTCGTGAATTGACCGGTGGTGATTTAAGTGAAGCTGCTAGATACGGTGGATTATTAATTGTAGCTTATGCAATTATGCAATTTATTTCTTCTCCTATTCTAGGATCGTTAAGTGATAAATACGGTCGACGTCCAATCTTATTAATTTCACTTTTTGGCCTAGGTGTAGATTATTTGTTTCTTGCTTTTGCGCCTACAATTGCCTGGTTGTTTTTTGGACGTATCTTTTCTGGTATCTGTGGTGCAAGTATTACTACTGCTTCAGCTTATATAGCAGATGTAAGTACGCCTGAAAAGCGTTCTCAAAATTTTGGATTAATTGGAGCAGCTTTTGGCTTAGGCTTTATAATTGGTCCTGTTATTGGTGGCGTGTTTGCACAATTTGGATTACATATTCCGTTTATGTTAGCTGCTGGATTATCATTTTTAAATTGGTTGTATGGTTATTTTATTTTACCTGAATCACTAACTAAAGAGAATAGAAGAAATTTTGAGTGGAAAAGAGCAAATCCAATTGGAGCATTAATTCAAGTAGTTAAACATCCGGCTTTATTTGGTTTATTAGGAGCTTTATTGATTTTATATATCGCTGCACAATCCACACAGAGCATTTGGTCTTTTTATACCATTGAAAAATTTAATTGGAATGCAACTTGGGTTGGATATTCTTTAGGTTTTGTTGGATTAACGGTCGCAATCGTACAAGGAGGCTTAATTCGAATAATTATTCCTAAAATTGGAAATAATAAGGCTATCAGAATTGGTTTTATTCTTTATGTAATTGGTTTTACAAGTTTTGCATTTGCTGCTAAGGGATGGATGATGTTTGCTTTTTTGTTACCATACGCTTTAGCCGGTATCACTGGACCAGCTATTCAAGGTTTAATTTCAACTAAAGTTCCACCTAATGAACAAGGTGAAATGCAAGGTATTATGACTGCATTGATGAGTTTAGCTAGTATTTTTGGACCCTTATTAATGACTAATTTATTTTTTTATTTTACTTCGAAAGATAGTCCCATATATTTTCCAGGAGCTCCTTTCTTAATGGGCGCAGTTTTAACAGTTATTGCAATTTTTATTTGTAATAAATCTCTTAGAAAATATCATTAATTAATTAATTAATTATAGATATTCGTTGGCTAAATTTGCGAGTTCGCTCCTTTCCCCTTTCTTTAAATTAATATGAGCATATAAAGGATGGCTTTTAGCTTTTTCAATTAGATAGGTTAAGCCATTACTCTCCGTATCTAAATAAGGTGTGTCAATTTGATAAATATCACCAGTCAAAACTATTTTAGTATTAGTTCCAGCCCTGGATATAATTGTTTTAATTTCATGTGGAGTTAGGTTTTGCGCTTCGTCAACTATAAAAAAAATCTTATTTAGAGTTCTTCCGCGAATAAATGCTAAAGGCGTAATGGCAATTTTCTCTGATTTAAGCCAATCCTCCATTTTTCCAATCATTTTATCATCTCCTTGAAATTGTTCTCTTATAAAGTTTAAATTATCCCAAATTGGAGCCATAAATGGGTCTACTTTATCTTTAGCATCACCTGGTAAAAAACCAATTTCCCTATTACTAAGCGGAACAGTTGGACGAGTAATATAAATTTGCCTGAATTGTTGCCTTTGATATAATGCACTTGCCAAAGCCAATAAGGTTTTACCAGTTCCTGCATTTCCTTGTAAGCTTACTAATTTTATTTTAGGATTTAATAAGGCGTGTAAGGCAAACTCTTGTTCTGCATTTCTGGGAACAATCTTAAATATGTCTTTAATCCTAAATGTTTCTATTGTTTTTTCTTCTAAAGAATAAAATCCAAGAATAGATTTCCTATTATATTTAATTTGAAAAAAATGATTTGATCTCGGTTCAGGATAATCAAGTTCTTTAAATAAAATACTAGTGTTTTTTACAAGTTTGTTAAATAGCTCTTCATTGACCTTTATAACACTATGTCCTTTATATAAATCATCAATATTTTTAATTTTTCCAGTTTCATAATCTTCAGAAGCAATACCTAAAGATTTAGCTTTTATTCTTAAACATATGTCCTTAGAAACTAAAATCACCTTACTCTTTGGGTATTGTTCTTTTAACCAAAGCACACTATTTAGAATTCTATGATCAAATTTTTCAGAACCAAATAATTGAATTGCGTTATGTGATTTAGGCTTTTCATTGATTATTACGATTCCTTTGCCCATATCTTTTCCACCTAAACTAAACCACTGATCTAGCCTTTGCTTAGAAGCTGATTTTTCTAGAATTTTAATAAAGTGACGAGCTTCTAAATTTCTTGTTTCATTACCATTCTTGAAATTGTCTAGTTCTTCAATAACCAATGCAGGAATAGCAATATGATTATCTTTAAAGTGTGAATATGCTTGATGATCATATAGAATTACAGAGGTATCTAAAACAAAGATTTTTTGATTTTCAAATGTATTTTCAGTTATTTTTTTTAATGACTTAATCATATAATAATCTATACTACTAAGATAGAAAAATAGAACATAAAAAAAACGGAGAACCTAATCGTTCGAAAAGGTCTCCGCTTTAACTTTAAACTAACCTTAGTTAGGATAAAGCACTTAATCTACGTAAATTTAACTCTGTTCTTTAGGAAAGAACACAACTGCATATGACTCCTTGGAATCAACGTGACAGTTGGGATTGAATGATAATGGTTTTTATTCATAAAACTTCAAAGTTACACTTTGCAAAAAGCTATCCTTATAAAAATTCTGCTCTTCATTAAGTCTAGAATATGCCTCGCTTTTACACTTGACAAATTTGTTTTGGTCACCCTCTGCAAATCTTACCATAACGATTACATTTTTAATAATCTTGTCGGATTGCCATAATGTAATTTTCAAAAGTCAAACAACGTGTTGATTAATTAATACTAATTTAGAGACTTCTATAATACCTTGCAAATATTTAACTAATTAGTTTTTAACAAGTTATTGACTTACTTATAAACATTTTATCTTAAATGTTATTTTTTAAAAAAAAATGTAAATAATATCAATAATAAAGTATTTGATAAGTGAAACACATTATAATTTAAGAGTTATTAACATATTCATTTACAATATTATTATAATTATTGTTTAAAAGACCAAAAATATTTACTTGTCAGAATCTATAATTTCGGGAGATTTTTAATCTATTATAAAAACAATTTGAAAATCTACTATATGCATTATAGGAATATTACTTATTTTTAAACCATATGCTACAACGACCAATTCGAAATATTCATGATTTTCTCTTGAGTACCTATTTCGCAGATGGGTTGAGAATTACCTTTGGAGTTTTATCCCCTTCTTTAATCATGGCTCAGTTTGGAATGCTTCAATATGGAATGACCTTGTCTCTTGGAGCATTATGTACAAGCATTGTAGATACCCCAGGACCAATAGTTCATAGGCGAAATGCTATGCTAATTACAACAGCTCTAATTGTTTTAATATCTATTGTAGTTGGCTTAACGAATAGAAATGTTTATTTCATGGGAACAGTACTAAGCTTAGCCAGTTTTGTATTTTCCATGTTCTTTTTATATGGAGCTAGAGCAGCTGCTATAGGAACTTCTGTTTTAGTTATCTTAGTTTTAAGTGTTGACGATGTTAGACCATGGAATGAAGTTTTACTTCATGCAGGATTTGTTGCTATTGGCTGTTTATGGTACACACTATTAAGTTATTTGGTGTACAGACTTAGGCCATATCGATTATTACAACAAATTTTAAGTGACTCCATACATGGGGTAAGTGAGTTTTTAAGAGTTAAAGCAAAGTTTTATAGCTTGGACGCAAATTATGAAGAAAATTATAAAGAGTTGTTGCAGCTTCAAGTGGTCGTTCATGAAAAGCAAGATGAAGTTAGAGAGGTTTTATTTAAAACTCGAGAAATAGTTCGAGAAAGCACACCGGAAGGCAGATTTTTATTAATCGTTTTTGTCGATATGGTAGATCTTTTCGAACAAATTATGTCTACTTATTATAACTATGATCAGTTACATAAACAGTTTGATAACATAGGTATATTAAAGCATTATGAGCAAGTTATATTAAAATTGGCTGATGCTTTAGAAGAAATAGCTTATTCCTTAAAAACTGGAGGAATACCTGAGCTTAGTCCGAGTTTAGATCATGAAATAAAAAAGCTAAAGCAAGAGATTCTAGAATTAGAAAATGATAAAGAAAATAAACTTTATAATTCTGCAGGAATTATAGCTTTAAAAAACATTGAAATTAATATAGAGAATATATTAAGTAGAATTAAAACGATCAATAATTATTTTAACAAACAGGAAAAACCAAGAATTAAAAAAACTGATATTGATGTAGATAAATTTGTATCAAAACAGCATTTTGAAATCAAGTTATTCTATGACAATTTAACGTTTAAATCCTCAATATTTAGACATTCCATACGTGTATCGATTGTTATGCTCATTGGATATATCGTTGCAAAAAGTTTAAATTTTGAGCACTCCTATTGGATATTATTGACCATTTTAGTGATATCCAAACCTGGATTTACCTTAACCAAGCAAAGAAATATCCAGCGTTTGATTGGAACTATTATAGGCGCATTTTTTGGAATGGGTATTTTGGTATATGTTCAAGATAGAAATGCACTATTTATTATTTTGATTTTGTGCATGATAGGTTCTTATAGCTTCCAAAGAAAAAACTATGTAATCAGTGTGTTATTTATGACTCCTTATGTATTGGTAGTCTTTGATTTTTTAGGCATGGGAGGACTTTCCGTGGCTAGAGAAAGAATCTACGACACATTAATTGGTTCTGGAATTGCTTTGTTAGCCTCTTATTCATTATTTCCTAACTGGGAGCATGAAAAGTTAAAATCAGGCATGCAAGATATTATTAAAGCTAATCTTAATTATTTCAAGCAAGTAAGTAATTTATATTTTGAGCATATTAATCAATTTACTCAGTACAAAATTGCGCGTAAAGAAGTATTTGTATCTACTGCAAACCTAGCTTCTCTATTTCAGAGAATGTTTTCTGAACCTAAAAGTAAACAGTTATATATTAAGGAACTTCATCAATTCACCGTATTAAATCATCTCTTGAGTAGCTATATTGCAACATTATCACAATATTACAGAGATCATGATTTTTCAGATCAAGATTTCGAAGAATTTAAAGCTATTGTAAACAATACTTTGTATCTGTTAAATTTAAGTTTAGAACAGATACAAAGTCATAAATCTAGCGTGATCAATGTTCCATTAATTAGAATTAATGTAGAACCTGAAAACGAAATTAATGCTACTAAGGTGCCCTTATATGAACAATTTGAATTAATACAAAAAGTTGCCTATGATTTGTTTAAACTTACTGAAAAAATTAAAATTTAATTTCCTCAGTTTTTAAAGTATTAGTTGGTCTACCCTGTTTAAAGGCTTCTCTAGTTTTTAAGCCTAAAAGTTCAAACATGGCCATGTCTTCACTGAAATCAGGATTAGGAGTAGTCAATAACTTTTCTCCAGCAAAAATTGAATTTGCACCAGCCATAAAACAGAAAGCTTGTTCTAAAACACTCATTTCGTTTCTTCCTGCAGAGAGTCTAACTGCTGTATTTGGCATGATAATTCTCGTTGTGGCAATCATTCTCAACATATCCCATATAGAAACACGAGGTTGATTTTCTAAAGGAGTTCCCTTGACTGGTACTAAAGCATTAATCGGTACAGATTCCGGATGCATTTCCATATTAGATAAAGTATGTAACATAGAAATTCTATCTTCAACCGTTTCGCCTAAACCTATAATACCACCACTACAAACAGTTAATTTTGCCTTTCTCACATTCTTTATAGTGTTCAAACGATCATCATATGTCCGTGTTGAAATAACCCGTTTATAATCATCTTCCGAGGTATCTAAATTATGATTATAGGCATATAAGCCTGCGTCAGCTAACCTTTGTGCTTGTTGCTCACTAAGCATGCCTAAAGTGCAACAAACCTCCATATCCATTTCATTAACTTTTTGAACCATTTCAATAACCCTATCAAAGTCACGGTTATCTCTAACCTCCCGCCAAGCCGCCCCCATACATAAGCGAGAAGCACCACCTTCTTTAGCTCTTTTTGCAGCCTCAACAACCTGATCTACTTGCATTAAAGCATGAACAGCTACATCTGTATGGTAACGAGCTGCTTGAGGACAGTAGGCACAATCCTCGGAACAACCACCAGTTTTTATGGAAATTAAAGAAGAAATTTGAACTTCATTATAGTCTTTGTTAGCGCGGTGTATACTTGCTGCTTCAAATACTAAATCTAATAAGGGTTTATGATAAATGTCACTAATTTCGGATTTTGTCCAATTATGTTTTGTGTTTTGCATAAGGTATTAAATAGTAATTTGGTTAAAATTTTGCCCAATATTATTGAATATTTAAACGATTTTAAAGTAAAAACTCTGTGGCTATTCCTAATAAAAATAAAAAGCCAAAAACATCGGTGAATGTTGTAATTATTATAGAAGATGCTATGGCTGGATCAATTCCAATTCTTTTTAATAAGAGAGGAATTCCAGCTCCTGTAACTCCAGCAATTAACATATTAAATGTCATGGCTAGAAAAACAACTAAACCCAACATAGGATTGGCATCAAAGTAATTAGCAAAGCCAAAAATAATCATTCCCGTAACCGCACCATTGATTAGTCCTACTGTAAACTCCTTTAAAACTGTCCTGTAAGCTTGTTGATCAGTCAAATCATTTAAACTAATTCGCCTAACTGTTACAGCAAGTGCTTGTGTCGCTGCATTTCCTCCCATACCCGCAATAATTGTCATATAGGCACTTAAAATTGAAATATCTTCAAGTGTACCTTTAAAATGTCTAATCACTGAAGAAGCCAAAAATGCTGTGCCTAAATTAAGAATTAACCAAGGCAGTCTTGATTTAACAGCTTCCTTCCAATTACCGCCCAATTCTTCATCTTCCGAAACACCAGATATCCTAAGGATGTCCTCTGTATTTTCCTCTTCTAAAACATCAATTACATCATCAAAGGTTACCCGGCCAAGTAAACGCATTTCATCATCCAAAACAGGAATACTCGTTAAATTATATTGCGAAATTAGTTTCGCCACTTCTTCTTGATCGGTCTGTGCTAAAACATAAACAGCATCTGCTTTTACTAATTCGGCAATACGTTGGTTACTTTTAGCTTTTAAAATATTTTTTAAGGAAACGATTCCTTTAAAACGCGATTCATCATCAATAGCAAAAACCGTATAAAATTCTTCGATCTCTTCACTTTGCCTAATTATTTCAGCAATGGCTTCCTTTTTAGTAAGATTGATATTTATACTAATGAATTGGGTATTCATTATACCTCCAGCCGAATCTTCATCATATTGAAGAAGATTTCTAATACTTGAGGCATCATTCTCATTTAAATCTTCTAGAATCTCCTCTTGCTCCTCTTCATCCATTAAGGATAAGATATCCGTAGCATCATCATAATCCAGTTCTTCAAAGATTTCCGTTCTTTTATCAGGATGCAATTGAAGGATTAATGCTTCTGGATGAGACTCCTCATCCATTTCTGAAATTACCTCTGAAGCTTTTTCAACTTCTAAGAGATTGATAATTCTTTGCTTTTCCTCATCACTAAGATTTTTGAATAATATAGCTATCTCAGAGGCGTGATATTCCTCAAGCATTAACTTCAAGGCAGGGTCATCCCCCTCCATGGCCTGTTTCAATTTAGAAACATCCGATTTATCTAGCTCAAATGGCTGCATGAAATGCTAAATTATAAAATCTTATAAACAATACTACAGAAAGTTTTTTGCCTGAGGCCCTTGATTAAAAATTAAATCTAAAATACTCAAATTAGCTTGAAATGGAATTCTGTCATTAAAAACTTGAAAATAAGATAGCGAAGGGTAAATAACCTTATTTTGACTCTGCTGAGTATTTATAGGATTTGCACTTTTAGAAAATAAATTTCTGTAATCATTTTGCACCTCCCTATCATAGGAATCTGTGAACTTAAAATCTGCTTTAATTTTCAACTGTTTAAATATAAATTCTAACCATTCTAAATTATAATCAAATAAAAACTCATATCTCTTTTCATAAAATGGTAAAATATCATCTTCATAATACTCAAAGTAAGCTGAACTTCGATAACAATTTTGTAAACAAAGTTTGTGTAGTCTTTGCCATTTTTGATCGTAACTTATCTTAACATCTTTGTATTTCGTATGTACTTTTGAACCTTTTATAACAGGAATAGTTAAAGTTAAAGGCCCATTAGGTGATAAAATACTAGCTCGATTTCTAAAAGTTTGTTTAGGAAAAAACTCTTCTTTCTCTAAAGTAAAATCAAAATTTAAAGATTTTAACGTCGAGAAATAACTCAAATTTGGTAGATAAAAAAGGGGGAAAATAGCAGTATTTTGCATTTGATGTATTAAGTTTGCATTTCGAATACAAATTAATGATTAAAAAAGGGATTTCTTACATAGGGATTTTATTTTTATATGGAATAGCATGCCTGCCTATGTCTTTTCTGTATGCACTTTCAAGCCTGCTTTATTATCCATTATATTATGTAGTTGGATATAGAAAAAAGGTAGTAAGGGAAAACTTAGCCTTATCTTTTCCTGAAAAAACACTATTAGAAAGATTGAAAATAGAAAAACAATATTTTCAGTATTTAGTTGATTTGATGTTGGAAGTAGTTAAAACTTCCAAAATATCAAAAAGGGAAATGGAAAAAATGGTTCAATTTGAAAATTTTGAACTTATAGAGAAATATTTTAAAGAAGGCAAAAGCATATTAGCTAGTACTGGACATGTAGGCAACTGGGAATTATGCGTGGTTGCATTAAGTGCCAAATTAAGGCCAAAACAAAATAAGGTTATCTATAAACCGCTCAGTAACCCCACTTTTGAAAATTGGTTTTTTAAATTGAGATCCCGATTCGGCAATGACATGATTACGATGCGTCAAACATTAAGAAGTGTAGTCGCTAGTAAAAATGAACAAACTATATATTGTTTTGCAGGCGATCAAAGTCCAGTGCGATCAGAGGTTCAATATACTTTAAACTTTTTAAATCAACCCACTGCTGTATTATTAGGATTAGAAAAAATAGCCTTACAGACAAACAGACCTATTATCTATTTTGATGTTAAATGGGTTAAACGTGGAAAATATATAGTTAAAGTCAAAGATTTAATAGAAAGGCCACAGGACACTAATGGCCATGAAATAACAGATAAATTCTTTGAAGTATTAGAAGAAACTATAAGAAATCAACCTGTTCATTGGTTATGGAGTCATCGCCGCTGGAAATTAAATAAATAATATGCAAAAGAAAGTAGCTGTTGTCATTTTAAATTGGAATGGACAAAAATTATTGTCCGAATTTTTACCGTCAGTACTTCAAACTACTTACCCAAATTTTGATATCATAATTGCTGATAATGCCTCAACCGACCATTCTATTACATTCCTTCAACAGCATTTCCCTCAAATAAGACTTATCAAACTAGAACAAAATTATGGTTTTGCAAAAGGTTATAATTTAGCTTTAAATCAAGTTGAAGCTGACTATTATGTGCTTTTAAATTCTGATGTTGAAGTTAGCCCTAATTGGATAGAGCCAATAATTGAGCAATTAGAATCTGATCCTCAGATAGCTATTGCACAACCTAAAATAAAGTGGCAAAAAAATAAGGAACAATTTGAATATGCTGGGGCAGCTGGAGGTTTTCTTGATTTACATGCTTATCCATTTTGTAGAGGAAGAATATTTGATGAAGTTGAAAAGGATTATGATCAATACAATCAAAATCTAGAAGTTTTTTGGGCAAGTGGAGCAGCTCTATTTATAAAAGCTAAAGTATGGCATGAACTAAATGGATTGGATGCCGATTTTTTTGCACATATGGAAGAAATTGATTTATGTTGGAGAGCAAAAAATAAGGGCTATAAAGTTATTGCTGTAATGAACTCACAAGTTTATCATGTTGGAGCAGCTACACTGAATCAAAGCTCGCCATATAAGACCTATCTTAACTTTAGAAATAATCTTTATATGATGCAGAAAAATCTAGTTTCTGGAGATCGGGAACTAAGAATTTTAATACGTTTCTTTTTAGACTTTGCAGCATGGTTGAAATTTCTTTTTGAAGGCAAATTCAGTTATGTAAAAGCGATTTCAAAAGCTCATTATCATTTCTTGAAAAATTGGAATAAAACCGCTAAAAAATATGACGAAAAAGTTATTCCATTTCTAAAGCACAGTGGCGTTTATAAAAAATCAATAGTCTTAGATTATTTTATAAAACATAAAAAAAAATTCTCCGATCTTAATTTTTAAGACGCTAAGAAGCTTTGAATAGCTAATTTATAACCTACTAATCCAAATCCTGTTAAAACGCCTTTACAGTTTTTTCCAGTTATAGAAACATGCCTATACTCCTCTCGTGCATATATATTGGAAATATGAACTTCTACAACAGGTGTTTGAATAGCTGCTATAGCATCAGCCAAGGCTACAGAAGTATGGGTAAATCCCCCAGCATTTAATAAGATTCCATCAAAATTAAAGCCTACTTCATGAAGTTTATCAATTAATTCGCCTTCTATATTACTTTGAAAATAAAATAACTCAAGATCTGGGAATTCCTTTTGTAAATAGGAAAAATAATCTTCAAAACTTTGGGATCCGTAAATTCCTGGTTCTCTTTTCCCTAAAAGATTTAGGTTTGGTCCATTAATAATTTGTATTTTCATTATAATTTAGTCTCTTCGTGCTAATAAAGCAAGTATAAAAAAAATATGTCAGAATCCGAATCAGTTAAGTTTAGTAAAGATTTTTCTAATTACTTAAAACTAGAAAAAGGACTAGCGAAAAATTCGGTGCAAGCTTATTTAAATGACATTGATAAGTTATTTCAATTTCTGCAAATCAATTATCCTGCACTCCCTATTAATCAAATTGAAATTACACATCTTCGATCCTTTTTAAATTATATACATGAATTAGATTTACAAGCCAGTTCTCAAGCTAGAATATTATCAGGAATAAAGTCTTTTTTTCAATACTTATGTTTAGAAGAAGTTATTAAAGATGATCCAGCCTATCTATTAGAAAGTCCCCGACTGAGTAGAAAGTTACCAGACACACTTGAACTGATTGAAATAGAAAAACTCATTCAAGCCTTGGATCTTTCAAAACCTGATGGTTTTAGAAATAAAGTAATTATTGAAATGCTTTATGCTTGTGGTTTAAGGGTTAGTGAATTAAATCAAATCAAAATATCTCAAATTGATTTTCATAATGAATTTATAAAAGTTACAGGAAAGGGAAATAAAGAGCGTTTAGTGCCGATAACAGAAAACACTTTGAATCTGATTAAATTATATATGCAAGAGATCAGAGCACATCAAAACATTGTTAAAGGATATGAAGATATTTTATTCTTAAATCGTTTTGGAAAGTCACTCTCACGCATTTCCATATTTAATATGATCAAGGAACAAGCAAAAAAGATTGGATTAAAGAAAAATATTTCACCTCACACGTTCAGACACTCTTTTGCGACACATTTAATTGAAGGAGGTGCCGATTTAAGGGCGGTACAAGAAATGTTGGGTCATTCAAGTATAACGACTACCGAAATTTATACACACCTTGATAAAACATACATAAAAAGTGTAATCAAAAGTTTTCATCCTAGATCTTAAAGCTTAAGCTAAAATTTAGCCTTTAACATTCTCTTTTTATGCTGCATATCCTCTTTTATAATGATGTGTTGATAACCGAGTTCTAGCATCATCTTTTCTAATTCTTGAACATAAGTCGGATTGATTTCAAAATATAAACTCCCAGATTCATTTAAGTTAGACAAAGCAAACAGCGCAATTTTCCTGTAAAATAGAAGTGGGTCGCTCTCTTCTGGAACAAATAATGCTAAATGTGGTTCAAAATTTAAAACATTAACATGCATTTGATTGGCTTCTGAAGGAACAATGTAAGGCGGGTTACTAACTATAATATCATATTTACCCATTTGTAACCAAAGTTGATCATTTAGAATATCTTGAATATGAAACTCAACCTTGACATTCATTTTTTGAGCATTAAGTTTGGCTATTTCTAATGCTTTAGTACTAATGTCAATCCCAGAAGCAATTAAATTTATGTTTTTATGAGCTTCATTAATTTTCATTAAACTGATTGGAATACAACCTGAACCAGTCCCAATATCTAGTAATTTTATTTCCTGCTTTTGTGTTTGGACATTTGATAGTATATCCTCCCAAATCCAATTTACTAGTTCCTCAGTTTCTGGTCTAGGAATTAAAACATGCTCATTGACAAAAAACAAACTATTAAAAAAGTAAGCCTCTCCCAAAAGGTATTGCAAAGGTTTACCACTTTTTAATGCTATTAAATCAGCTAAAATGATTTGTCTTTTATCTTCTTTTATTTCTTCAGCCTCTAATTTTAAAAAAGACAATTTTGAGAGCCCAAATTTACTTTCAATTAAATTGAAAAATAAGGCTTTGGTTTCATGAGCGTCATAAATTTCCTTTATATCATCAATAAACTTCTGTAGTATTTCTTTCCAAAGCATATCACAAAGCTAAAAAAATGTTCACAGCATTCTTTATCACTTGGTCTTTTATTGAAAGGAATCAACTATTTTTGTATATGAGTTCCAAAGAATATATGATGCAATGTCTCAGACTTGCTGAAAAAGGATTATCGAAAGTTAGTCCTAATCCGATGGTAGGCTGTGTTGTCGTAAAAGCAGGAGAAATAATTGGAGAAGGATATCATCAGCAATTTGGAAAAGCTCATGCCGAGGTAAATGCTATTCATTCCGTGTATGATCAATTTGGTGAGCAAGCAACGGAACTCTTAAAAAATGCAGAAGTATATGTCAATTTAGAACCTTGTGCACATTTTGGAAAAACTCCCCCATGCTCAGACTTATTAATTCAAAAACAAGTTGGGAAAGTTTATATCGCTAATTCTGATCCATTTAATCAAGTTGATGGAAAGGGAATTGCTAAATTAAATCAAGCGGGTATCCTTACAGAAGTAGGGCTTTTAAATCAAGAAGCAAGATTTTTAAACAGACGTTTTTTTACTCGTATAGAAAAACAAAGACCCTATGTCATATTAAAATGGGCTGAAACTGCAGATCACTTTTTTGCCCCTGAAGAGGCTACTCAACAATGGATAACTGGACCAGAAAGTCAAGCCTTAAATTTCCAATGGAGAAATGAAGAAGATGCCATTTTAGTTGGTAAAAACACGGTTCTAATCGATAATCCTAAGCTTACTGCCAGATTCCCAAATGCTAAAAATCCAATCAGAATAGTCATAGATCAAAATTTACAGATCCCGGAAAACTATCATGTTTATGATCAAGAAGCACCGACTATAATTTTTAATGAACTTAAAACTGAGATTCAAAATCAAACAAAATGGATTCAAATGGAATCTATGTCCTCTTATTTAGCACCTAAAATTTGTTACCAGCTTTATTTGATGGATATTCAGTCTGTCATAGTTGAGGGTGGAATTAATATATTGCAGCAATTCTTAGATGCAGATATATGGGATGAAATCCGTATAATTGAATCCTCCAATAGTTGGGGTAAGGGTAAAAAATCACCTAACAAACCGATGGCTAAAATGGATCTTATTCAAGATAGATTATTGGGTTTAGATCGATTAAAAATTTATTTAAGAAAATAATATGATATACTTAGTTTTCAGTATTTTATGTAGTTTAAGTGTTGGAGTGTTACTAAAATTAGCTAAACGTTATCGAATCGATTTATTTCAAACTATAAGCTGGAATTATTTAAGTGCAATAATTTTAAGTTTTATCTTCTTTAAGCTTGAAATTAACCACATAAATGTTAACCAGGTGCAGGGTATACATATATTTTTAGGTTTTTTACTACCTAGTTTGTTTATGATAATGGGCTTATCCATTCAAAAAACAGGATTAGTCAGGAGTGATATTGCGCAAAGATTATCCTTATTTATCTCATTTACTGCGGCTTTTTTCTTGTTTAATGAGCAATTTACGCTTTTAAAAGGGCTAGGCATGAGTTTAGGAATTTTAGCTATATTATTTACCTTATACAAACCAACGGACGATCAAATTCACGCAAAAAACTGGATATATCCCTTTTTAGTTTTTATAGGATACGGCATTGTTGATGTAAGTTTTAAAGCTATCAGTTCATTTGAAGCTGTACCATACACTACTTCCTTAATTCTAATATTTTTATTAGCGCTGTTTGTTTCTCTCCTTTATCTCGGTTATTTAGCACTTACAAAGAGAACTAAAGTTCAATTTATAAACTTTATTTGTGGTCTAATATTAGGTGTATTTAATTTTGGGAATATTCTATTTTACATGAAAGCCCATCGTGCAATGGCCGATGATCCCTCTGTTGTGTTTGCAGGAATGAATATGGGAGTTATCATTGGTGCTTGTTTAATTGGACTGTACCTGTTTAAGGAAAAATTAAATAATTGGAATTATATAGGTTTATTTCTGGCTCTTGCGGCTATAGTATGTATGACTGTGATTCAATATGGAAGCTAACGAAGGAACCTATAAAACCATCAATAGTTTTTCAGAAGGTGTATTCAGAGATAAGGGAAGTAAATTCATTGCCTATGCCTTCCCTATTTTATTTGAAGATCAAATAAAAGGGCATTTACAGCAATTAAGAAATGATCATCCTAAAGCAAGGCATTGGTGTTGGGCCATGCGCTTAAGTCCAGACAGGCAGGTTTTTCGCTTCAGTGATGACGGAGAGCCAGCGGGCTCAGCTGGCAGACCTATTTTAAACGTCTTATTATCAGCTGATGTAACCAATCTATTAGTCGTTGTTGTGCGCTACTTTGGGGGTACATTATTAGGAGTACCAGGATTAATTAATGCTTATAAACTAGCAACTCAGGAAGCACTCAAAGCGAATTTAATCATTCAAAAAAGTGTTTTAGGTAAATACCAATTAGAATTTGATTATCTTGGTATGAATGATGTCATGAAAATTATTAAAACTTATGATATTACCATTCAAGAACAAAATTTTGATAATATTTGCCAAATGACCATTCTTATTCCTAAAAATATAAGCGAAGAAGTTATGGCTAAACTTAATAAGTTGGATGTCTTAAAATTATCCTTTTTAGACTGGATTTAAAATAAGTAAAAAATGAATAAAATAGCTGAATCAGATTTAGTATTAAATGCAGATGGTAGTATTTACCATTTGAATTTATTACCAGAAGACATTGCACCAATTGTCATTACAGTTGGAGACTTAGATAGAGTTGCAGGAGTCAGCAAATATTTTGATCGAATCGAAATAAAAAAAGGTAAGAGGGAGTTTATAACGCATACAGGTTATTTAGGAAAACAGCGAATAACTGTTTTGTCAACAGGTATTGGGACAGATAATATAGATATTGTATTTAATGAATTAGATGCCCTTGTTAATATAGATTTTACAAATCGGACAGTTAAACCACAACACACTAGCCTAGATATTATTCGTATTGGAACTTCTGGTGCTGTACAAGAAGATATACCCATGGGAACCATTTTAGCTTCATCTTATGGTTTAGGCTTCGATGCATTGATGCATTTTTATAAACAAGAACCAACTGCAGATGAAAAAGAAATACTTCATGCAGTTCAACAACATTTTAACGAAATTGAAGGTTTCTCTCCTTACTTAACGGCAGCTAGTTCTACATTAATAAACCAATTAGCTCATGACTTTGAAAAAGGTATTACTGTAACTGCACCTGGCTTTTATGCCCCACAAGGCCGTCAAGTAAGAGCAAAGAATAAAGTTTATCAGCTCATATCAAAGTTAAATAAATTTAGATTCGAATCGCAAAGGATTACGAATTTAGAAATGGAAACGGCTGGGATATATGCCCTTGCAAAAGTATTAGGTCACCAAGCCATTTCTATAAATGCTATATTGGCTAGTCGATTAAAATTTGAGTTTAGTTCAGAACCACAAAAAATTGTAGAAAAAGCCATTCAAAATATACTGGAGAAGTTAAGCAAATAAATTAGTCTAATTCGACAATTTGATAAACTGTTTTTTGAGAATATACTTCACCAGGATGTAATATGGTAGAAGGAAAATCAGGAATATTTAAAGCATTAGGATGATGCTGCGTTTCTATGCAAAAAGCATCAAAAGAATTATAGTTTTGTTGATTTTTTCCAAATTTAACAGATAGGTATTTCCCTGTGTAGAAATGAGCAACCGGTTCTGTCGTATAAACATTTAATGACAAACCAGATGCCTGGCAAAATGTTTTACTAGCTAAGCCAAAAGTGCTATATGCTTTATCAAGCAAATAGGTTTGATCGTAACCTAAATCTGGGTTCCAATCCTGACCAATTGATTTTATCTTTCTGAAATCATAATGGCTAAATTCATCTAAAGGCAATAATTTACCAGTCACACACCATTCTTGATCTTGCTCAAGCATGTAAGAAGCATTAATATACTGCTGATGATGAGCAATTGAGCCTCCCTTAGGATTTAAATTAAAATAACCGTGATGAGTTAAATTTATGGGCGTAGATTTATCTGTAATGGCCGTAAATACTAAACTTAATGCCATGTCCAGAGAAAAGCTAAATTGCAAGCTTACTTTTAAATTTCCTGGATATCCCTCTTCCCCATCCTTACTTAAATAACTTAAGGTAACACTAGGCGTTTCATTACCACTAATTTGATCAATTTCCCAATGTCTTTTGTCAAATCCTAATTTTCCGCCATGTATTTGATTTGACCCCATATTACTACTCAATTTATAGTTAAGCTTGTTTAAAGTAAACTGAGCATTTTTAATCCGATTAGCATAACGCCCTATAATTGCACCCATATACGGATAATTTGCCAAGTAAGCAGGATTTACATAATCATCAACTTGATCAAACCCTAAAACAACATCTTGCTTTTCTCCATGAGCATTGATGACAACAAAATTTTGAATGATTGCACCATAGGTTAATATACGAACAAAACAGTCTGATTTAGGATGAAGTTCAATAGCTATTACCTCCTTCCCTTCGATAAATAGCCCAGTTGGAATTTGTTTTACTTTCATATGTTAAGCAGAATGCTCATTTTTGCAAGCTAAAATTAGCATATTCTTGCAAAAGCTTTTGTAATTTCATGAAAAAATTAAAATTAGACGAATTAAATCGTGTTGACATAGAAACCTTTAAAGGACTTAATAAAATGCCGATCACTGTCATATTGGACAATGTCCGAAGTATGCACAATGTTGGCTCTATTTTTAGAACTTCAGATGGTTTCGCTATAGAAAAGGTAATTCTTTGTGGAATTACTGCACAGCCTCCGCACCGAGAAATTGAAAAAACGGCTTTAGGTGCTACGCAAGCTGTTTCCTGGGAATATTATAGCCATACACTGGATGCTATTGAAAAGCTTAAAAATGATGGCTATGTCATAACAGCGATTGAACAAGCTGAAAAAAGCACCTATATTCATCAATTTCATCCTGATACAAATAAAAAATATGCGCTAATTTTTGGGAATGAGGTTAATGGTGTTTCTGATGAAGTGATGCAAAATATAGACCTATGCTTAGAAATCCCTCAATTTGGCACTAAGCATTCCTTCAATATTGTTATTTCTGCAGGAATAGTCCTTTGGGATTTTGTTTCAAAATTGAAATGGAATACAGAAAAATAGATAAAATAAAGAATTGTTTTTGAAAAATGGACCTTTTTGCTACCTTTGTGCCGGGCAAGTCTTTTACGATCAGCTCCCTTTGAACTCCCCCAGGGTGGGAACGCAGCAAGGGTAGAAGGTTGTAGCGGTGCGATAAAAGTTGCTTGCCCATTTTTTTTTCTCTTACCTACCTCTCTAATAATTTCGTATACATTTCCATTTAATTTCTTACTATCTTTAGGCAATTAGAATAATTCCTTTTAGATATGAAATTTTTTATTGACACAGCAAATCTAGCACAGATTAAAGAAGCACAAGATTTAGGTATTTTGGATGGTGTGACTACCAATCCAAGTTTAATGGCTAAAGAAGGTATTTCAGGAAACGAAAATGTATTAAATCACTATAAATCAATTTGTAGTATTGTAGAAAACAATGTGAGCGCAGAAGTTATTTCAACTTCCTACGAGTCTATGATTCAAGAAGGTGAAGCACTAGCAGCATTAAGTGAAAAAATTGTGGTTAAAATTCCTATGATTAAAGATGGTATTAAAGCAATTAAATACTTATCTAGTAAAGGAATTCGCACAAATTGCACCTTAATATTTTCACCGGGCCAAGCTTTATTAGCAGCAAAGGCAGGTGCAACTTATGTATCCCCATTTTTAGGTCGTTTAGATGATATCTCAACTGATGGCTTACAATTGATAGAAGATATCCGTCTTATTTTTGATAATTATGGCTTTGAGACTGAAATACTAGCGGCCTCTATCCGTGGACCTCTACATATTGTTAATTGTGCCAAAATTGGAGCTGATGTTATTACAGCACCTTTAAATGCTATAACGGCTTTATTAAATCACCCTTTAACTGATTCCGGCTTAGCTACCTTTCTAGCTGATCATGCTAAAGCCAATCAAAAATAAAGATTAACATGATGAAGGAAGCGTTTAAACCCTTTGTGCCTGCTGATGATAATATGGCTGAATTTACATGGAAAGCCATATTATTAGGTTGTATTGCGGGTATTATTTTTGGAGCTGCCACCGTATACTTAGCCTTAAAAGCTGGTTTAACTGTTTCAGCGTCCATACCAATTGCGGTGCTGGCTATTACAATTGGAAAACGCTTTTTTAAAACTTCCATTCTTGAAAATAATATTATACAAACTACAGGATCAGCTGGTGAAAGCATAGCTGCCGGAGTTGTATTTACCTTACCTGGTTTTTTGTTTTTAAGTACAGATATTACAGGTAAAAGTTCAGGTGAATCTTTCTTTATTTACATGACGATATTGCTCTTAGCTATTTTTGGGGGAATATTAGGTACATTAATGATGATACCTTTAAGGAAATCGTTAATTGTAAAAGAACATGATAACTTGCCCTACCCAGAAGGAACAGCCTGTGCTTCCGTATTACAGGCTGGAGAAAAAGGTGGTAAATTTGCTCAAACGGCATTTTGGGGTTTAGGCTTTGCCTTTGTTTATGCTATTTTACAAAAAATATTTCATGTCATTGCTGAAGCACCAAGCTGGGTAACTTCTCAAAAGAACAAATTCTTACCATCAGCACAAGTCAGCGGAGAGATCACACCGGAGTATTTAGGGGTAGGCTATATAATTGGACCTAAAATCTCAGGAGTTTTAGTCGCAGGTGGCGTGTTAGCTTGGTTAGGATTAATACCACTATTAGCTACGATATTAGATCCAATCGTTGCCGCTAATCAGTTAGTGAAATTAGGCTTACTAAGTGATATCAATTCAGCAGGTGGCTCAGGAAATTGGGACCCCATTACGCAAACCTTTTCTGATTATCCCAAAGCTATTTACAATGCCTTTGTTAAACAAATTGGTGCTGGAGCAGTAGCCGCAGGAGGTTTTATTACCCTTTTAAAAACGATCCCAACTATCGTTTCTTCCTTCAAAGAAAGTATTGGATCTTTAAAAACAAATCAAGAGAAAAGCCAAGTAAAACGTACGGAGCGAGATCTCTCATTGAAGATTGTTGCCATAGGAAGTTTAATCTTAGTGATATTGATTTCCATATTACCTCAAATTCCAGGAGATGGATTTCTTAATAAATTAATTATTGGTTTCCTAATCATTATTTTTGGGGCTTTTTTTGTAACAGTTTCGAGTCGCATCGTTGGATTAATAGGATCAAGTAATAATCCAATTTCAGGGATGACTATAGCTACCATTATGGGGACTTGCTTAATCTTTATAGCAGTGGGCTGGACAGGAAAAGTTTATGAACCCATGGCACTTGTAGTTGGTGCCATGATTTGTATTGCAGCAGCCAATGCAGGAGCGACATCTCAAGATTTAAAAACAGGTTATATCGTTGGTGCAACTCCGAAATACCAACAAATAGCTTTATTTATTGGAGCTATAGTCTCCTCAATAGTAATCGGTTTAACTGTACATATATTAGACACCCCTACCGAGGAAATGCTGGCTCAAGGAATTAATCATGCGATTGGAACAGAAATGTATGCTGCTCCACAAGCAACCCTAATGGCTACTTTAATTAAAGGAATGTTATCCTTCAATTTAGATTGGCAATATGTCTTAGTAGGTGTATTTATAGCTATAACTATAGAACTTTGCGGTATCAACTCCTTGTCTTTTGCTGTTGGAGCCTATCTCCCACTTTCAACTACCCTTCCAATATTTGCAGGAGGATTAGTAAAAGCTTTGGTGAATAGAAAATCAAATCAAAAGTCAAAAAATGTCGAAGAAGATGAAATTGCTCCAGGAAATTTATTTGCTACAGGTTTAGTAGCTGGTGGAGCCATCGCTGGTGTATTAGTAGCTGTTCTAATGGTTATACCTAGTGTTCGAAATGCCTTAACACAAATTAATATGGAACCACATTTCATCAATTGGTTTGGTGAAAATGGCTATCAAATAATTGGTGTGTTAATGTTTTTGTTTATGGCCTTTGTTTTATATAACATCAGCCATAAAAAACAGGAATAAAAAAAAAGATTAAATAATGCTATTAAGAATTAAAGTGGTTTTTGAGGAAGTCTAACTCTAAAGCTGGTTCCTTGCCCAGGTTTTGAATCAACTAATATACTACCTCCAAGTTTATCAATTAAATGTTTAACTAGTGGTAAACCAAAACCATAACCTTTTTCTTCGCTAGTTCCCTTTGTACTTTCTGCATTTCCAGATAGAATTTTTTCCAAGCGACCTTGATCTATACCTACTCCAGAATCTGTAACTATAATATCCAAAAGGTTCTTTTCTGGTTCTACTAGCATATCTAGCTTAATGTCTATCTTTCCTTCGTTAGGCGTGAATTTTATGGCATTGGAAATTAAATTACCAATTATCTGTAAAACTCTATTTTTTGAAAATATGACATCCTTATTCTTTTCATTGATAAAGACGTTCAAATCAATATGTTTATTGGTGGCCTGAGGTAAATAGAGTTGTATAAGCTTGTTTTTTAAAGCGCTTAGACTGAGTTCAGTTTCTGCCATAGCTGGTACTCGATCACTTTGACTAAGTATCTCATCTGCAAGATCTAATAATGATTTACTCGCTCCATGAATCATCTTAATAAAATCCATTACTTCGGATAAGTTAGCAGAACTACCTTGACTACTTATCATTTCAGATAAGCCAATAATACCAGCAAGTGGACCTCTTATGTCATGAGCAACTTTTTTACTGGTTTGGTCTGCATTATTTAAACGTTCTTGCATAGACTCCAGCGTATGATAGAACTTAATGCGATTAACAATTTCCTCAGCAATAATTTTCAATAATTCAATCTTCTCAGGACTAAGAGATTTTAAAGTCGTATCTAATACACATAAAGCGCCAATATTAACACCATTATCACGTAAGGGAACACCCAAGTAGTAACGCAATGATAATGGATCTTCTACAAAAAATTTTGTATTAAAGCGCTCATCAGCCAATAAATCAGGTACTTCAAAAACCTGATTATCCATAATCGTATATTGACAAACCGATTCTTCTCTATCAATTTGACCAGCTTCCAAACCATGAGAACCCACTGTCCATTGCGTATAGGCGTCAATCAAATTAATTTGTGAAATATCTGTTCCAGCCACTTTAGCAGCAAGACGATTTAAATCTTTTAAACTATCATTTAAACTGGTATAGTCTAAATCAAGGCTTGCTAAATGTAAAAGTCTTTCAGACTCATTTTGAGGAATCGGTGCGTTATATTTTTTCATGGGTGTGTTTATATGCTACAAAATTATAAAAAATAAATATAATAAGGAGAATTATGTGCCTTTAAAGTCTGTTCAAGTGCTTTTTTAATTAATTATAATAAAATAACTGAAAA
>CAZQFF010000018.1:0-630 GCA_964592575.1 uncultured Pedobacter sp. | reverse complement strand
ATTTCCCAAAGAACAAATAATACTAAGCGAAAAAAACCTTTTTCAGAATGCAAAATAGCACATCTTCCGAAGTGAAATTCTTCCGGCAGTAAACCCAATCATCTTTGATATAGAAACGACTGACCTTTCATACTGTGTAGGTTACAGTATTTCACATTGTAATATGGAGTCATATTCCACAGGGAAAAAAAGAAAAATATCGCTCTTAGATGTTGATTCAAAATAAATTATACTTATATTTGTGCCTTAATAATAATTACAATATAATGCAACAAGGAACAGTAAAATTTTTCAATGAGACAAAAGGTTTTGGATTCATTACACCATCAAATGGCGATGCCGAAATTTTTGTACACATCTCTGGATTAATTGACCAAATTCGTGAAAACGATTCGGTTAGTTATGATGTAGAGCAAGGCAAGAAAGGCCTGAACGCAGTTAACGTTACGATAGCTTAAGACAATCCTTCTTATAATTGAGAACATTCGCCAATTGGCGAATGTTTTTTTTTGCCCTAATTTTTCATAAAAAGACATAAATTAAAAAAGCCTCAACTTTCGTTGAGGCTTTTAGAGGTGATCCCGCTGGGATTCGAACCCAGGACCACTACATTAAAAGTGTAATGCTCTA
>CAZQFF010000017.1:1863-55771 GCA_964592575.1 uncultured Pedobacter sp. | reverse complement strand
CTGCAAATATATAAAATACTTACTTTTTATAAAGCCTTTGTCATGTCCCTTAAGAAATCTATCTCTTGTTCATTTAAATGCGGACTAAGTTTGTTGAATACTTCTTTATGGTAATTGTTTAGCCAGTTGATTTGAGCCTCATCCAATAATTCTTTTTTAACTATGCTCGTGTCAATTGGTGCAAGAGTTAAGCTTTCGAAAGAATAAAAGGTATTAAATTCATTTTCCTCTTCTAGTTTAGTCAAGACTAAATTTTCTATTCTAATACCATGCTTGTTAGGTCTGTAAAGGCCTGGTTCAATGGAAGTAATTGTTCCAATTTCTACAGGAATAGGGGTGGCACTTGGATTGAAAATATGAGGTCCTTCATGTACATTTAGAAAATATCCAACACCATGGCCAGTACCATGGCCATAGTTTCTTTTATATTCCCAAAGAGGACGACGGGTAATCGCATCGATTTGATATCCGCAAGTACCTTTAGGGAAACTTAATCGACACCCCTCAATCATTCCTTTTAAAACTAATGTATAATCTAAACTTTCTTCCTCCGTATTTTGCCCCATAGGAATTACTCTTGTGATATCTGTTGTGCCATAATAGTATTGCCCTCCAGAATCGACTAAGAATAAACCTTTCGCTTCGATTTTAACATCACTATCCTTGGTTGAAGAGTAATGTGGAAGTGCTCCGTGTGCTCGGTAAGCCGATATTGTATTGAAACTTTCGCCAATAAATCCCTCTTGTTCAGCTCTAAACTCTCTTAATTTAGCTGCTGCTGATATTTCAGTAATTTCTTGTAGATTAACTTGCTCTTTTACCCATTTTAAAAATTTAGTGATGGCCACTCCATCTTTAATCATGGCTTCTCTTGTATTTTGTACTTCAACTTCGTTTTTAATGGCTTTTAAAAAAGTAGAAGGATTTGTGGCTTGTACAATTTTAACATTTCTAGGAATTTCTTGGTACAATGCTATACAATTACGTTTGGGATCTACTAAAATGCTCTGGTCTGCAGGTATTTTTTGAAGTGCAGTTGTAATTTGAGCATAATCTTCTAAATGAATTCCTTTTTGATTTAAAATAGATATTTCAGTACTATCCAATTTAGATTTGTCAATAAATAAGCTTGCTTTATCCTGCTCTATTAAAGCAAAACTTAATACAACTGGATTGTAATTTACATCTTTTCCCCGGATATTAAATATCCAAGCAATATCATCTAAAGAGGAAACTAAATGATAAGTGCTACGTTGAGATTTCATTTTTTCACGAATCCACTTTAGTTTTTCATCAATTTCAGCTCCTGTGTATTTAGCATCAATTAGATAAGCTTTTTCTTGCGGTAAACTAGGACGATTTGGCCAAATCGCACTAATTAAATCTAAGTTTTTAAAATTTATATGTTTAAAACTTAATTCGGCTTGAAGCAATTCAAATAAGCCAACAGATACCATATTATAATCGAAGCCAATTTTACCATTTTGGGGTAGGATTTCAGCTAACCAATTAACATATTCAGGCATTCCTTGTGCTTTTAACTTTACCAATTCAAAGCCACTGCCTTTTAATTGAGCTTCAGCTTGTTCAAAATATCTTGAATCAGCCCATAAGCCAGCAAAATCAGCTGTTATAACCACTGTACTAACGGAACCCCTAAATCCAGTAGTATAAGCAATACACTTATAATAGTTTGGTAAATATTCGCTCATGTGTGGGTCGGCAGAAGGAATGATGTAGGCATCAATTCCGTCTTTTTTCATTTGATTACGAATGACCTGTAATTTCTCTGTGTAAGTCATATTGATTATTATTTTATATGCTATATGCAGCAATCATTTCAGGTGTCACCTTGCATGAACGCTGTGTTTTTAAGTCGATCATCACATAGTCAAAAATGCCATCTGATGAAATTTTGTTTGTTTTTTTATTGATAATTTGAAATTGGACTTTGCTTCCTTTCTCGTTCATTTCTAATATTCCAGTTCTAACAATCATGCTGTCACCCATTTTTAATGGTCGTTTGAAATTGATAATAACCTGAGCGACTACCCATCCATATCCCATTTCACTAAATTTTTCCCAGCTCATGCTATAATGTTTATCCATTTGCTCGTATCTAGCCGCTAATACATAATCTAAATATTTGCTGTTGTGCACATGATTAAACATGTCAATATCGTCAGGTCTGACGTTTAACTCTGTTTCAAATATGCTAAATTCGTTCTTAATCATGGTGTAAAGGTACTGATTCTTTGAATTACAAATTTGGGAATAATAAAAATACTCCATATCTTTGTACCCAATTAATTAATTTATAAACACTTTAGTATCATTCAAGAATGTATTTAAGTAAAGAGAAGAAAGCCGAAATTTTCAAAGCCCACGGCCAAGTTGAAACTAACACTGGTTCTGCAGAAGGACAAGTTGCCTTATTTACCTATCGTATTGCGCATTTAACTGAGCACTTAAAGAAAAACCGTAAAGATTTTTCTACTCAGTTAGCCTTACAAAAATTAGTAGGTAAACGTCGTGGTATTTTAGCTTACTTATACAAAAAAGATATTGAGCGTTATCGTGCTATCATCAAGACTTTAGAGTTACGTGATATCATTAAATAATATAGCTTTTATCTATAAAAGCCATTCTAATTAGAGTGGCTTTTTTAATTTTGAAAACAAAGTTTTATATATATCACTCAGTCTGTATAAAGAGGAAAACAGACTTTAATAAAAATTAAATGAATGTAATAAAAAAATCGTTCGATCTGGGCGATGGAAGAACAATTGAAATTGAAACTGGTAAATTAGCTAAACAAGCTGATGGTTCGGTAGTAGTAAAAATGGGTGATACCATGTTATTGGCTACTGTAGTATCAACTGTAGGTGCTAAACCAGGCACTGATTTTTTACCTTTATCTGTTGATTACCAAGAAAAATATGCGGCTACTGGCCGTATTCCTGGTGGATTCTTAAGAAGAGAAGCTAGATTATCTGATTATGAAGTGTTAATTTCTAGATTAGTTGACCGAGCTTTAAGACCATTATTTCCTGAAGATTATCATGCTGACACACAGGTTATGATTTCTTTGATTTCTGCAGATAAAAATGTGATGCCTGATTGTTTAGCAGGTTTAGCGGCTTCAGCAGCTCTTGCTGTTTCAGATATTCCTTTTAATGGGCCTATCTCTGAAGTTAGAGTAGCTAAAATTGATGGTAAATTAGTTATTAACCCTTACTTAAGTGATTTAGAACGTGCCACATTAGAGTTTATCGTGGCTGGATCGGCTAAAGATATCGTAATGGTAGAGGGAGAGGCTAATGAGATTCAAGAAGAAGAAATGGTAGAAGCCTTGAAATTTGCACATGAAGCAATTAAAGTACAGTGTGCTGTTCAAGAAGAATTAACCATTGCTGTGGGTAAAACACAGAAAAGAGAGTATAGCCACGAGGAACATGACGAAGAATTAAAAGAAAAGGTTTACGCAGCAACTTATGATAAAGTTTATCAAATTGCGAAATCTGGTTTAAATAAAGATGAGCGTTCTGCAGCATTTAAGAATGTAATAGAAGAATATATTGCAGAATTGCCTGAAGATTCTTCAGAATTGACATTATATTTAACTAAATATTACTTTCACGATGTGCAATACGATGCCGTTAGGAACTTATTATTAAATGAGGGTATTCGTCTTGATGGTCGTTCTACAACACAAATTAGACCGATTTGGTCGGAGGTAAATTATTTACCTGCTGCACATGGATCGGCAGTATTTACACGTGGAGAAACTCAATCATTAACGACAGTTACTTTAGGTAGTAAAAACGATGAGCAAATGATTGATGGTGCTTTTATAAACGGTTACCAAAAATTCTTACTGCATTATAATTTCCCAGGCTTCTCAACTGGTGAAGTAAGACCAAATCGTGGCGCTGGAAGAAGAGAAATTGGACATGGTAACTTAGCTATGCGTTCTCTAAAGAAAGTGTTGCCTGAAGGTGCTGAAAATCCTTATACAATTCGTGTTGTATCTGATATTTTAGAATCAAATGGTTCTTCGTCAATGGCTACTGTATGCGCAGGCACTTTAGCCTTGTTAGATGCTGGTATTAAATTGAAATCTCCAGTTTCTGGTATCGCTATGGGTTTAATCACGGATGAAAAAACAGGTAAATATGCTATATTATCTGATATTTTAGGTGATGAAGATCATTTAGGAGATATGGACTTTAAAGTTGCTGGTACTAAAAATGGTATTGTAGCTTGTCAAATGGATCTTAAAATTAATGGTTTATCATACGAAGTATTAATTAAAGCATTAAACCAAGCTAAAGAAGGTAGATTACACATTTTAAATGAAATGAGTAAAACCCTAGCTGCTCCTAATGAAGATTTAAAACCACATGCACCACGTATTGTGACTTTAACTATTGATAAAGAGTTTATTGGTGCAGTCATTGGACCAGGTGGAAAAATTATTCAAGAGATGCAACGTGAAACAGGTGCTAGTATTTCTATTGAAGAGGTAGATAATAAAGGTATCGTAGAGATTTTTGCTGATAATAAAGCTGCAATTGATGCTGCTGTTGGTAGAATTAATGCTATAGCAGCTAAACCTGAAATTGGTGCAGTTTATCATGGTAAAGTGAAATCGATTATGCCATTTGGCGCATTCGTTGAAATTATGCCTGGTAAAGATGGTTTACTTCATATTTCAGAGATTACTTGGGAAAGATTAGAGGCTATGGACGGGGTATTAAAAGAAGGTGATCAAATTGAAGTTAAATTATTAGATATTGATAAGCAAGGTAAGATGAAACTTTCTAGAAAAGTTTTATTACCGAAGCCTGAAAAAAAAGAAGCTCCAAAGGCTTAATATATTAAGCGTATAAAGCGCCCCCGAACCACAAGTTCGGGGGCTTTTATTTTTAGTGGAATTCAGAATTTTCTTAAATCATTTTGTAAATTGCTTACTTGAAGGCTATTTTTATAATTCTTAAAATACTAAACCTATGACACCCATAATTGCACCTTCGATTTTATCTGCTGATTTTGGAATGCTAAAATCTGAGATCGAAATGATTAACCAAAGTCAAGCAGATTGGTTTCATGTTGATGTAATGGACGGGGTATTTGTACCGAACATTTCTTTTGGATTTCCAGTGATGTCAAGTTTGCAAAAATGGGCTCAAAAGCCACTTGATGTGCACCTTATGATTATTGAACCTCAAAGATATATTAAGCAATTTGCGGATCATGGTACAGCAATTATTACTGTACATTATGAGGCTTGCCTACATTTGCATAGCGTTATTCAATCTATAAAAGATTGCGGTTGTAAAGCTGGAGTGGCTATTAATCCACATACACCAGTTGCTCATTTGGAGTCTATTTTAGCAGAAATAGATTTAGTGCTTATAATGTCTGTAAACCCTGGTTTTGGTGGTCAAGCGTTTATTTCGAATAGCTTGAATAAGATTACACAGCTGAATCAGCTGAGATCTCAACTTAATCCTAAATTATTAATTGAGGTTGATGGAGGAGTTTCCTTGATAAATAAGGATTTACTTCTTCAATCTGGTGCAGATGCTTTGGTTGCTGGCAGTGCTATTTTCAAGAGTGATAATCCAACGTTAACTATAAGTAATTTTAAATCAAATGTATTTCCTAGCTTAAACATTTAATTTATATGAGGGCTTGGTTACTTACTTTTTTAGGTATAGTTTTCACTACCGTATGTAGTTTAGCCCAGCCATTAGTTAAAATTTCAGGGATGGTAACTGATAGAAACAAAAAAGGGATTTCTAATGTTACTATTTCAGTTCTGAACCAAAGAGAATCAACCTTAACTGACTCAATTGGTAATTATACAATATATTCTAGGCAAACTAATTTTACGATTAAATATAGCTTATTAGGTTATCAGCCCATAATTTTAAATTTTAATGAAAAATCTGGTAGTAGAATAGTAAAAAATATTCAATTAGATATTGATATAAATGAATTGGAACAAGTTACTATTACAGATAAACTCAATCAATTAAGTAATGCTAATACTATCAATATAAAAGATATAGGGAATCTGCCATCTGCTTCTGGTAATTTTGAAAGAATATTAAAGACCTTGCCAGGTGTATCTACAAATAATGAATTAAGTGCTCAGTATAGTGTTAGGGGGGGGAATTTTGACGAGAATTTACTTTATGTAAATGATATTCAAATTCAAAGGCCAATTTTGATTAGGAATGGTCAACAAGAGGGACTAACTTTTATAAATGCTGACTTTTTAAGTCGCGTTAAGTTTTCTGCAGGTGGTTTTGAGGCAAGATATGCTGATAAGTTATCTTCTGTGTTAGATGCTAAATATGAAAGACCAGACAGCAATCAAATTCTTTTAAATGCGAGTTTTATGGGATCAACTGCTGCCTTAAAGTTGGTGAATGAATCTAGTTATCTTTTGATGGGTTTACGTTATAAGAATATTCAAAGTTTATTAAATAGACAAGATATAAAGGGTGCTTACCAACCTCAATTTGGTGATTTTCAATTTCTCTATCAAAAACAATTTAGTCCTAAGTTTTATTTAAGTTTCCTAGGAAATGCAAACATTGGTCAATTTAAACTCAGACCTACTGATAGAGAAACGATATTTGGTACAATTGATAATCAATTAAGGTTAAAAATTGATTATAATGGAAATGAAATAGATGAATATAATAGTTCTGGAGGTGCAGTTACTGCCACATATTCTCCGAAGAATGATCTTTACATAAAGTGGATTAATAGCTATTTTGAAATTCGTGAGAGAGAGCGATTTGATTTAGAAGGGGCTTATGTTTTTTCTCAAGTTCAACCTAATTTTACTACCCTGGGTAACCAAGTAATAGCTGTTAATAGAGGTATAGGCACTTACCTTCATCATGCAAGAAATAAATTAAATTCGAGTTATCTAAGTTCTGAGATAAAGGTTGAAAAAAATATAGATAATCATTTATTTTCATTTGGTTTACGTTATGAAAAGTCTAACTTTTCCGATCAATTAAATGAATATCATTTGATTGATTCAGCAGGCTATATTCTGCCTTATCAAGGAAAAGAGTTTCATTTAGAACAAACTATAAAAGTGAATAATTTTCTTGAAGTGAATACCTTTACTTCCTATATACAAGATAGTTATAGTTTAACACCTCATACGGATTTACAATTAGGATTACGCGCTAATTATAATACCTTAACTAATCAAGTTCTATTAAGTCCTCGATTATTAATTGCTTATAGGCCTCCTTCAGATAATTTGATTTATAGATTTAGTGCGGGAATTTATAAACAAGCACCTAGTTATAGAAGTATTAGAAATTATACGGGAAGTTTATTTAAAGATCAACCATCACAACGTTCATATAATGTGACATCTAGTATAGATTATGCTTTTGATGGCTTAGGTACAAGGCTGAAGTTTAGTGCAGAAGCCTATTTTAAGTATTCTGATCGTCTTATTCCGTATGTTCTGAACAATGTAAGAGTTAATTATTTGTCAAACCAAATAGCAAAGGGACGCACCGCTGGTTTAGATATAGGGATTGGCGGAGAGTTTGTAAAGGATCTATTGTCTTATTTTAGGATCTCCTTTATGTATGCTGATCAAGATATTTTAAACGATTTTTATCTGCATAAAAGACCAGATGGATATGAAGAAATTGTTTATCCAGGTTATTTGAAACGGCCAACAGACCAAAGAATTAATTTTTCAGCTTTCTTTCAAGATCGGCTAATAAAAGGAGAGAGTTATAAGGTTCATTTAAATCTTTTATATGGAAGTAGGTTGCCAGTGGCTGCTCCATATGGTGATCGATACACTGATGATTTTTATTTACCCGCCTATAAAAGAGTTGATATTGGATTTTCAAAAGACTTCTTAGATGATCAATTGAGGAGAAAGCCTAAGTTTTTGAGTAAGTATTTCAGTGCTTTTAAAGCTTATGTTGAGATATTTAATTTATTGGATATTCAAAACACAGTTTCTTATTTATGGATAAAAGATGTAAATAACACTCAATATGCCGTGCCAAATTATTTAACTGGGAGGCAATTGAATATGAAATTGATTTTAAATTTTAAAAATTCCCCTTAAAAACACGAAAAGAAGTACCTTTACCTTACTTAATTAATATTGAAATGAGACATAATTTTGGAGCTGGTCCTTGTATTCTACCACAAGAAGTATTTAAACAAGCCGCTCAAGCCGTATTAGATTTTAAAGATGGCTTATCTATTTTAGAAATTTCCCATAGAGCACCAGAGTTTGAGGCTGTTGTTGATGAGGCTATTAAACTAGTTAAAGAACTCTTAGAGGTTCCAGCTGGCTATTCTGTATTATTCTTACAAGGAGGAGCTAGTATGCAATTTAATATGGTGCCTTATAATCTTCTGCCTGTAAATGGAAAAGCAGCTTATTTGGATACTGGTGTTTGGGCTAATAAAGCAATAAAAGAAGTTAAGCACTTTGGAACTGCAGAAATTGTGGCCTCTAGTAAAGCAGAAAACTATTCGTTTATTCCAAAAGAATTTAGTGTTTCAAAAGACGCGGCTTATTTTCACTATACCTCTAATAATACTATTTATGGCACAGAATTGTTTCACATTCCTAATGTAGATGTGCCTTTAGTTTGCGATATGTCATCTGATATCATGAGCAGACCAATAGATGTTTCAAAATTTGATCTGATTTATGCCGGAGCACAAAAAAATATTGGCCCTGCTGGTGCTACATTAGTCATCGTAAAAGATGAAATTTTAGGAAAAACTGGGCGCTCTATTCCTGCTATGTTAGATTATCAGGCACATATTGATGGTGGTTCAATGTATAATACTCCTCCAGTTTTTTCTATCTATGTAGCTATGCTTAATTTAAGATGGTTGAAGTCAAAAGGAGGGCTATCTGAGATGGAAAAGGAGAATATAGCTAAAGCAAATGCATTATATAAAGAAATCGATAGAAATTCATTATTCAAAGGGACTTGCGCGGTAGAAGATCGTTCTAGAATGAATGTTTGTTTTGTTATGCAAAATCCTGAATTGGAAAGTGTGTTTGCCAAATATGCTGATGAGAATGGGTTTGAAGGATTAAAAGGTCATCGAAGTGTGGGTGGTTTTAGAGCTTCTATGTACAATGCCTTGCCAATAACTAGTGTACATGCTTTAATTGACTTAATGCAAACATTTGAAGAAAAATATAAATAATGAAGTATAAACTATTAGCCAATGATGGTATTGACCCCATTGGAAAAAAATTATTAGAAGATGCCGGATTTTTTGTGGATACGAATACAATTCCGCAAAATGAATTAGTAGAAGCTTTAAAGAATTATGATGCCGTTACTGTTCGTAGTGCTACCAAGATTAGAAAGGATTTAATTGATTCTTGTCCTAATATTAAACTGATTGGACGTGGAGGAGTGGGAATGGATAATATTGATGTTGAATATGCGAAGCAAAAAGGAATTGCCGTGGTCAACACACCTGCAGCTTCTTCTTTATCTGTTGCAGAGTTAGTTTTTGCCCATTTGTTTAATGGCGTTCGATTTCTTTATGATAGTAATCGACAAATGCCCATTCATGGTCAAAGTCAATTTAATGACTTGAAAAAAAAATATGCAAAGGGCAGTGAATTAAAGGGGAAAGCAATAGGTATTATAGGGTTTGGAAGAATAGGGAAAGCAGTTGCGAAAATGGCTTTAGGGCTTGGCATGGAAGTATATGCTTTTGATTTAAAAGAAATACCAAGTACTTTGAATATTGACTTTGCCAATGGTGCATCGATAGATTTACCTATTTTCTCAGCCTCTGTAGATACCATATTAGAAAAATGTCAATTTATCTCGATTCATACACCATTTGTAAAAAAACCACTTTTTGATGTAGCGGCTTTTCAAAAAATGAAATCAGTTATTGGTATAGTTAATTGTTCTAGAGGTGGTGTAGTTGATGAAATGGCATTAATTGAAGCATTAGATAAAGGTATACTTCAATTTGCTGGGTTAGATGTTTTTGAAAATGAACCTAATCCTAGAATGGAACTTTTAAATCATCCGAAGATATCTTTAAGTCCGCATATTGGGGCCTCTACAAATGAAGCTCAAGAAAGAATTGGTTCTGAATTAGCAGAATTGATAATTAACTTTTTTAAAAATAAGGAATAATATATTTATGCCAGTTATCAAACCTTTTTTTGCACTACGGCCTCACCCCAATAGACAAAAAGAGGTGGTGACTTGGCCTCTGGAAAATTATAGTGAAGGACAGGCTAGACTGATTTTATCGGATAATCCTTATAGCTTTTTACATTTAGTTAATCCTGCTTTAGATCATCATTATTTGAGAGGTCCAAGGCAGGATTTGCTCTATAAAAAAATAGGCGAAAACCTAGATAAATTTATTGAAAATGAAGTGCTAGTTTTTGATAAACAAGCCAGCATCTATATATACCAAACAAAAAATGATTTGGGTGTTTTTACGGGCCTTTGGACGCTTACAGCGATTGACTCTTATATAAATGGAGATATCAAGCGACATGAATTAACAGTAGAACGTAGAGAGTTTCAATTAGCTGATTATTTATGGAATAGTCAGCTTGACGCAAATCCAATATTAATTGCCTACCCATCTGAAAAAAAAGTAGATCAAATTATTTCAAAGTACATTCAATGTTATCCGCCTGATTATAATTTTGAAGATAAAGATTTACAAGAACATGCGCTTTGGGCAATTACTGATAATAATGAAATACAAGATTTAGTTGAAACCTTTGGAAAGATGAAAGCTGTTTATATAGCAGATGGGCATCATCGTGCAGCCGCAATGGCTAAAGTAGCCACTCAAATGAGGAATCTATATGGTTTAAATCCTGATGCCAGCTATGGTTATTTTAACACAGCCTATTTCAGTAATTCAGAACTGAAGATTTATGCCTTTCATAGATTAATTAAAGATTTGGGAACTTTGTCAAAGGAAGAATTTTGGAAGGCTTTAAATAAGGTTTTTGAAATAAATTTATTTAATGAACCTTACATTCCTGTTAATAAAGGTTGTTTTGGATTATATTGGGATAAACAGTGGTTCGAATTAGTTGTCAAGGAAGCATTGTATCATGAAATTCTATTAACAGGAAGTCCTGTTGAAAAACTGGACGTGCATATTTTACATCATTATTTATTGGAAAGGGAACTACTTATTTTGGATCCTAGAACCGATGCTCGTTTAAAGTATGAAGGTGGTCGAGTTGATATTCATGAGTTAATGAATCAAATTGATAACCAAAATTATACGCTCCTATTTACTTTATCTCCAACCACGGTTGAAGAAGTTATTCGAGTTGCTGATGCACAACAAAACATGCCGCCAAAGTCAACTTGGATTGCGCCTAAGTTTAAACTTGGTTTATTAAGCCATTATCTTTTAAAGAAATAGACTAGATCTGAGAATTAATTATGAAATTCTATTCTAATCAAATCGTTCACATCTAACCCTAATAATGTGCTAGCTTTACCTTTATTTATAGCGATTTCAAGATGATTACTGATCCCGAAAAGACAAAGTTTTTCTCCTTCAGGGACTTCGTTATAATGCCAACTTAAGTGGTGAATAGTTTCATTTTTCTTGAAATAAAGTGTGAATTCCCTGTTTTTTTGAATTTTAGTGAAAAGCTCTTTAGTGATGTTCGTGATGATATTATAAAAATTATCTACGTAAATAACAGAACCTCTAATCATATCTTTTTCTAAAACTGGATGTAAATGACTTCGCTGTTCAATTTCTTGAATGGATATCCCAATTTCCTGAAGTGAAGCTCCACTGGCTAGACTTGTTGCTGCTTTTACAAAAATATCAACTAATGGAAAATGTAAAAACATTAAGTCTTGAATAATATTTAATTCTACGATTTCATCCGGATTTTGATCAAACAATAAAGAAAAAATACCATTATCTGCTCCTACAAAATATTGCGATTTATACTTAACTGCTACATATTTTGTTTTATTATTAAATACAGAGTCTATTCCGATGAGATGAACAGTTCCAGCAGGAAAAAAAGGGAATGCATTTTTGAGTATAAATGCGGCATGTGAAATATTAAATGAGGGTACCTCATGACTTATATCTACAATATTGGCAGTAGGAAGCAATTTTAAGATACTACCCTTTAATGCAGCTTGGTAGAAATCTTTAGATCCTAAATCTGTCGTTAATGTAATTATCGCCATTAATATTTCAATATTTATTCTTAATCTTGTTTAAAGTCTGATGGACTACAAATATCAACTTTTTAATGTAAATATTACAGCCTATTTAAAATAGAATATTTTGAACGAGATTATTATAAATTTAGAGAACATAGACCAATTACAATTCTGGGGAGCAAATAATGAGCATTATGAAATTCTAAAAAAAGCTTTTCCAAAATTGAGAATGGTAGCTCGTGGAAATGAGCTAAAAGCTATTGGTGAAGAGGCCGAATTAATTTTATTTAAAAGTAAAATTAAATACCTACAAGATCATTTAATGAAGTATTCCAGTTTAGATGCGGCTCAAGTGGAATCTATTTTGGGTACAAAAGGATTAATTACACCGAATATGGAGCAAGCTGAAAAATCAGCTGGTGGTGAAGTTATCGTATTTGGAAATAATGGTCTTTTGATTAAAGCTAGAACAGCAAATCAAAGAAAAATGGTGGATAGTATTTTAAATAATGATGTATTATTTGCCATTGGCCCAGCTGGAACAGGTAAAACTTATACAGCTGTTGCTTTAGCGGTTAGGGCATTAAAAAATAAAGAGATAAAGCGTATTATTTTAACTCGTCCAGCAGTGGAAGCTGGAGAAAGTTTAGGCTTTCTTCCTGGGGATTTGAAAGATAAAGTTGATCCATACTTAAGACCACTTTATGATGCTTTAGATGATATGATTGCTCCTGAAAAATTAAAACTTTATTTAGAGAATAGAACTATTGAAGTCGCACCATTAGCTTTTATGAGGGGTAGGACACTTGATAATTGTTTTGTGATTTTGGATGAGGCACAAAATGCCACTGATTTACAGTTAAAAATGTTCTTAACCAGGATGGGGCCAAATGCTAAGTTTATTGTAACTGGTGATGTAACTCAAGTAGATTTACCAAAAAAGGCTCAAAGTGGCTTACAGAATGCTTTAAGGCTGTTAAGCGATATAAAGGGAATTGAAACAATTTATTTGAGTGGTGAGGATGTGGTTCGACATAAATTAGTAAAACAAATTTTAAAAGCTTACGGAGATATTCAATAGTTTCTTATAATTTTCCGTATTTTCGCACTAATGAAAGCTATTAAAGAAACTCAATTTCAATTTCCAAAGCAAACGCATTTTTATAAAGGTAAAGTTAGGGATGTTTATACTATAGATAACAAATACCTAGCTATGATCGTAAGTGATAGAATTTCTGCTTTTGATGTGGTACTACCAGAAGCTATTCCATTTAAAGGACAGGTTTTAAATCAAATTGCATCGAAGTTTTTAAATGCTACAAAAGACATTGTTCCAAATTGGGTTATTGAAGTTCCAGATGAAATGGTTACTATCGGTAAAATTTGTGAACCTTTCAAAGTGGAAATGGTGATTAGAGGATATTTAGCTGGTCATGCATGGAGAGAATATGCTGCAGGTAAAAGAATGGTTTGTGGGGTGGAATTACCTGAGGGGCTAAAAGAAAATGATAAACTTCCTAATCCTATAATTACACCAACGACAAAGGCTGCCTTCGGTCATGATGAAGATATTTCTAGAGAAGATATTATTACGAAGCGGATCGTCTCTGAAGCAGATTACAGTCAGCTAGAAGCGTATACTCATGCTTTATATAAGCGAGGTTCTGAAATGGCAGCTCAATGCGGTTTAATTTTGGTGGATACTAAATACGAATTTGGAAAGGTTGAAGATAAAATATTTTTAATTGATGAAATTCATACGCCAGATTCTTCCCGATATTTTTATGCTGAGGGGTATGCTGAAAGACAAGAAAGGGGAGAGCCACAAAAACAATTATCTAAAGAGTTCGTTAGAAAATGGTTAATAGAAAATGGTTTTCAAGGTAAAGAGAATCAAGTTGTTCCTGAAATGACACCTGAGATTATTGATTCTATTTCAAATCGCTATATTGAGCTTTACGAAAAAATAACAGGAGAACGATTTGTTAAATCTGAAACACCGAATATTACTGATCGAATATTTAATAATACGAAGCAAGCCATAGAGAAGTTATTATCCTAATACAAATAATTTTACATTTATAATCCTTTTATATGAAATTTTCAACCGATAAACACGAGAAGTACGTCGTACTAAAGTTAGATGAACCGCGTTTTAATAATGATAATACTCCAGCATTAAAATCTGAGTTCATTATGTTAAACACAGAAGGTTATCGTAATATAATTCTCGATTTATCTGAAGTTAAAGAATGCAATGACTCACAGGATTTAAGTAGTTTACTTGTAGGAGACCGTTTGTGTAAAGCAGCCGGTGGCTTGTTTATTGTTATTGGTGCAGGGAAAGAAGTAGCTAATATTGTTCAAATTTCCAATTTACATCAGTCAATTACTTTTGTAAATAAATTAGATGAGGCTACGGATTTAATCTTCATGGAGGAAATTGAAAAGGAATTAAGAGGTAGTATAGAGTAGTAAATTGCTATGACTTTTGAGGTGTGTGTACTTGGTGGTAGTTCTGCTACTCCAATTTTTCAGCGGAATCCTAGTTCACAGTTATTAAATTGTAATGAGCGTTATTATTTAATTGATTGTGGTGAAGGTACTCAACAGCAATTAATTAGATTTGGTTATAAGGCAAATAAAATTGATTTTATTTTTATAAGTCATCTACATGGTGATCATTTTTTTGGCTTGATTGGTCTAATTTCTAGTATGCATCTTAATGGTCGTAAAAAGCCCTTAAATTTATTTTGTCCAGCAGCATTAAAGGAAATTTTAGATTTGCAGTTTAAGCACTCTGAGACCGTTTTGACTTTTGAAATAATTTATCATTTTACTCAAGTTGATGCACCCGAAATAATTTTAGAAAATGCCGATATAAAAGTTGAAACGATAATTTTAAATCATCGTATTCCTTGCACAGGTTTTAAATTTTCTGAAAAAAAGCGGCTTCGTAAACTTATTGTTGAAAAAGTAGAGGCTGCTCAAATTCCAGTAGGCTATTACACTATGTTAAAAAGAGGCTTTGATATTGAGACTCCTGGTGGCAAAGTTTGGTTAAATGCTGATTATACGCTTGACTCGTCTGAACCTCGTTCATATGCCTATGTTTCAGATACTCGCCTCGATACAAGTTATTTTGAACAGATAAGAAATGTCGACTTATTATATCATGAAGCTACATTTTTGCATGACTTAATAGATCGCGCAATAATTACGCATCATACCACTGCAAAAGAAGCAGCTGAGGTAGCTTTAGAAACTCAAGCGAAGAAGTTGTTGATTGGACACTTTTCTTCCCGCTACAAGGTTTTAGATGAATTACTTTTTGAGGCTAAATCCATATTTCCTTCAACTGAATTAGCGATAGAGGGTAAAGTCTATCAGATTTAATTCTTTTATTTAGCCTAAAAATTTATTTTTCATCTTTACTTTTCCCCCCTCCAAAAACTGAAAAATGTACATAACGTTTTGGATTGGCCTTTAAGTCAATCATTAAGTTATCTAAGTTTTTAGATGCGTTTGCCAAATTTTTATAGAGTTGTTCATCATTAACTAACTGGCCAAGCGTTCCGTTACCTGCTTTGATATGTGCTATGATTTCTTGTAATTCTGTCATAGCTTGATTTGCTTTATCTACAGTTTGTTTGAAATTCAATGCAGCAGCTTGATCTGACACTTGGTGCAGATTAGTCATGATGGCATCAATTTTAGCGCCGTTATTTTTGAAGTTTAAAGTAATTTGCTCAACATTAGTTAATATAGCTGAAAGTTTACTGCTTTCCGAACCAACTAATGCATCAACTTTTTTAGAAGTAGATTCTAAAGTTTCTAAGGTTGCTGCTATACTAGTAAAACTTCTATCTACATTTCGTTGGAAATTAGGATTTAAAATAGAATTTACACTAGTTAATAAGGAGTCCATCTTAGCGATAATTTGTTCTGCTTTCTTTTGAACAGGTTGAACCGATTCCATTATACCCTTTTCTACATTAGAGCTAAGTGTGTCTCCATCTTTTGCAAACACGCGACTAGAGCCTAATTCCATTACAATTGCTTTGCCTCCTAATAAATCAGTGCTTTCTAATCTAGCAATAGAGTTTTCTGGAATTTCATAATCTCCTTTAATTTTTAGTCGAGCTATAATCGTACCATCTGATTGAAGTTCTAAATTATCAACTCTTCCAATTTGGAATCCATTGATTAAAATGGGTTTAGAAACGTTTAAGCCATCTACGTGCGTGTACCTAGCATAGAATATGGTTTCATCTGAAAATATAGAATTACCTTTCAAAAAGTTATATCCTATTATAAGTAGGGTAATTGAAAAAGCGGCAAGAACACCTACTTTAGTTTCATTTTTTATCTTCACTATATATAAAATTAGGATTCAACAATTCTTTTATATTCTTTAATTGCTTCAAATAGAGCATTTACTATTTCTGTTTGGCCTTGTGTAGAAAGCATATATTCTTCTTCACTTGGATGAGATATAAAGCCTATTTCCGTAAGAATAGATGGCATTGCTACGCGTTGTAAAACATATAGACCTTGCTCTTTAACACCTCGATTAACCATTTTGTTTTGGGTGTAGTTTTTTTGTACTAATTGGGCTAATAATAAACTTTTGTCCCTAAAGAGAGATTTGTATAATGAGATTTTGATAGCCTCTTCTGGACTTAAAATAGCTTTTTCAGCTGCTTTTGCATTTGGACCTCTTAATATTTCTTGATTTTCCTTTAATGCAGCGTCCATTTCGTTTAATCTTCTGTAAGCCCCTACAAAGGTTTCAGTACCTCTAGTGACCTCTCTATTTTGGCCAACAGAGTTACAGTGAATGGATATAAATATATCACCATTGGCCTCATTGGCAATGTCCGCTCTTTTATACCAATCTATATCAATGTCTGTTTTTCTGGTTTGAACAACTTTAATATTTGGAAAATTTGCTTCTATTTTCTTTTGTAGCTTTAAAGCAATTGCTAAAGCAATATCTTTTTCAAGAGATTTTTTTCCTGCCGCACCCGGAACTCCTGGTCCACCGTGACCCGCGTCTAAAACTATAGTTTGAAGTTTATAGGATTGCGCAAATAATGCTAGTGGAAATATAAAAATCGCTAAAAATATATAAAAGGAAAATCTTCTCATCTTGGACATTTACAGCAAAAATACAATTAATTAAGTGAAATTAAATTTCAACTTTTGTTTTGTAGGCAATAATTGCTTGAAGTAAACAATTTACTATCTCTTGTTGGCCTTCTTCTGAATTCATATAGTCCTCTTCTTCTGGATTACTTAAAAACCCTATTTCCGTTAAAACGGCAGGCATACCTGCTCTTGCTAATACAGCTAAACTTTTTTCTTGTACGCCTCTATTAACACGGCCAACTTTTACATATTCATCTTGCATTAATAGTGCTAAATTCAAGCTTTGTACTCTAAATGCATTTTTCATCAAGGATAATACAATTTGATTTTCAACATCATCTTTTCCAAAGCCAGCATAATTTTGCTCATAATTATCCTCTAAAAAAATGGAAGCGTTTTCTCGTTTTATAGCTTCATCTTGCTCATCTAACCTACCACTTCCGGATACAAAAGTTTCCGTTCCTTTAACATTTCTATTTTTACTATAGGTGGTTTTATAAACCGGAACACGTTTTCCTGCTTTATTTGTAGTATAACGAGCGATTACTCGTTTGGCCACTAAGGGCATATCATTACAATGGATAGAGATAAAAATATCGGCATGCGCATTATTTGCAATGGCGATTCTTTCATATAGCGGTACGAAAGTATCATCTATTCTAGTATATAAAACTTTCACATTAGGCAGCGCATTTTCTATAGCTTTTCCTAATCTTAAAGTAGTATTTAAGGCCACTTCTTTTTCAGTAGAATAGGCACCTTTTGTCGTGCCATCTTTACCACCATGACCAGCGTCTAAAACAATTGTTTTAATTTTATATTCTTGGCCAAATACCTGATTTACAGATAAAAAAAATAATAAAGTGCAAAATAATTGAGTCAAAATTCTTTTTGAAGATAGCAATGGTATATTTTTCATTAATTTTGAACGTTTTTGGTTTATTACATTTGTACAAAAATAACATTCAACTGCGAATTTGAAACATTTAATATATATCATTTTTTTGATAGTTCTAGGCTTCATTGGCGTTTTTCCTAAAACGTCAAAGGCCTCTACATATTTTACCGCATTCCAAAATCCTGTTTCCCAAGATACTACCAAGCGAAGTAATTCGGAGCTTAGTTTAAAAAAGATTGAATATACGGGTGGAAAGGTTTTAAATGATGTGAAATCTGGCGTCGTTAAAATGTATGACAATGCTCGAGTATTTATGGAAGGTTTGGAATTGAATGCTGACTATATCGAGTATGACTCAAAGAATGAAACATTATTTGCAAAAGGTGTTCTTGATGCAGATGGTAGGTATGTCGGAAAGCCTATTTTTAAAAGTGAAAAAGATGGATCTGGTTCGGCCGATTCCTTATTTTTTGATCGAAAGAATAATAATGGTATTATTTATAGCGTCTACACAGCTCAACAAGGTGGTTTTTTTACTGGCGGTAAAACTAAGGTTCAGCCGGACAATGAAATTCATATAAAAAGCCAAACTTTTAGTACTTGTAATTTACCTCACCCACATTTTGGATTGCATATCACTAGAGGAATTGTCACGGATAAAATGATTATTTCTGGGCTCGCATATTTAATAATTGAAGATGTTCCAACTCCACTCTTAATTCCATTCGGCTTTTTCCCGAAACCAAATCGTAAATCATCAGGTCTTATTTTGCCTACACCCAATCAAGATGCTACTCGTGGCTTTTCTTTAAATGGATTAGGTTATTATATGGCCTTTTCTGATTATCTCGACGGACGTGCGACAGGTAACATATATACGAATGGAAGTTTTGAGTTAAACTTGAATTCTACTTATATCAGCAGATATAAATACAATGGAAATTTAAATTTAAGTTTCGCTAGTACAAGAAATGGTTTAGAAGGTACGCCTGAATATAAACCCAGAAAGAACTTTAATATAGCCTGGTCACACAATCAAAATCAAAATGCACGCCCTGGAACTACTTTTACTGCAAGTGTTAATGCGGGGACTTCCAGTTATTTTAGAGAGACGTACGGTTCTGGTACTTATGATATTAACGCTATTTCTCAAAACACACTTTCTTCGAGTGTAGCTTATGGAAAAGTTTTTGGAGAAGGAAAATATAATTTTAATGCGTCATTAACACATTCACAAGAAACGCAGAATAAAACAATTACTTTGAATCTGCCTACCATTGGTTTGAATGTGGCAACCTTTTTTCCATTTGATAAAAAAGATAGAGTTGGGGAGCAAAAATGGTATCAAAAATTATCTATGAGCTATAACATGAGTGCTGTTAATAATGTCAGTACAAAAGAAGAATTGTTATTTGGTAAAAATGGCTTGAAGCGATTTTCTAATGGTATGACACATAATATTCCAATTAGTTTAGCTTTTAATGTTGCTAAATTCTTCAATTTTAATGCTTCAGGTAATTACACCGAAAGATGGTATTTACAAAGTGTTAGGCAACGAAACTTTATTGATACAGATAGTGTAGCCTTAGATACTCTAAATGGCTTTAGCAGGGCAGGAGAGTATAACATAGGGATTGGGATGACTACGAAAATTTATGGCAAAAAGTCATTTAGTAAGTTTGGTCGATTAAAAGAAATGCGACATATTATTACACCAAATTTTGGCTTTAGTTATAAGCCGGATTTTAGTAAGAATCCTAATGGCGCTTACAGAGAAGCTAGATATTATGTAAATGATGTACGTCCGGGTAGATCAGTTTTATTAGATGATAATCCTATTTATAATGCTGACGGTTCAGTGTTAAAGTATTCTATATTTCAAAAATCAGCTTTTGGTGGCCCGAGTTTTGGGGAGCAAGCTAATTTAAACTTTGGTTTTGATAATACCGTAGAAATTAAAGTAAAAAGTAAAAGGGATACCTTAAATGGAGGTTTAAAGAAAATCCCTATTATCCAGGGTTTGTCTTTTTCTGGAAGTTATAATTTTATGGCAAAAACCAATAAGTTATCAAATATTTCATTTTCAGGCAGATCTCAGCTAAGTGAAAAATTTGGTTTTAATTTTGGCGGTACGCTTAATCCGTATTTGGTGGGATTGATTACGCCACCTTCTTCTATCTATAATCCTAATCCGGCACCCTTTTTAGGCGTTACGAATCGATATACTTTTTCAGAAGGGAAATTACCTCGATTAACCAATTTTAATTTGTCATTTGATTATAGTTTCAATCCTGAGTCTTTGAAGAATAGAAATAGGAGAATGGATGATTTAAGAAATAATCAAGGTACTACAAATAGGACTCAAGAGCAAATGGATCAGTTAAATAGAATTAGTTCAGATCCTAATGCATTTGTCGATTTTAACATTCCATGGAATTTTTCTTTTTCATACAGTTTTGGTTATTCTAATTTATTAGGACAAAAAGAAACGAGACAAGTTAATAATACACTTAATTTTTTTGGGGATTTCAATATTACTCCAAAATGGAAGGTTCAATATAATTCAGGTTGGGATTTTAAGGCTAAAAACTTATCCTTTACTTCAATTGCTATTTATAGAGATTTACACTGCTGGAATTTAAGTGCAAACTGGGTGCCTTTTGGTGCTATGCAGAGTTATTCTGTTACCATTCAGGTAAATGATGCTATTCTTCAAGATTTAAAATTAAGTAAACGTAAAGCATTTTATACAAGATACTAATGAAGGCTGTTAAGGTAGAAATTATTACCATCGGAGATGAGATATTAATTGGACAAATAGTGGATACAAATTCTGCTTGGATGGGTGTAGAACTTAATAAAGTTGGTATATCGGTTTCAAGTATAGTATCAATTTCTGATCAAATTGAGGTGATTAAATCAAGTTTAAAGTCAGCTTTAGAAAGAGTTGATATAGTTTTAATTACTGGGGGGCTTGGTCCAACAAAAGATGATGTTACTAAAAAGAGTTTGGCTGAATTTTTTAATTCTAAAATGATTTTAGACCAAGAAACTTTGGCTCATGTAAAGCAAATATTTGATCAATTGGGTCGACCATTATTGGATGTTAATATCAAACAAGCGGAAGTTCCAGAAGTATGTCAAGTTATAAAAAACGATAATGGAACGGCGCCATGTATGTGGTTTGAAGTAGATGGAAAAATTGTGGTATCAATGCCTGGTGTTCCATTTGAAATGAAAGCTTTGATGAGTGATAAAATTATCCCTCGATTACTGACTCATTTCAAGTTACCTATAATCCAACATTTAAACATTCTCACTGTCGGTTTAGGTGAATCTTTTTTAGCCAAGCAAATTGAAGATTTAGAAAGCAGTTTGCCTGAATATATAAAATTGGCTTATTTGCCAAAATTTGGTCAAGTTCGACTGCGTTTAAGTGGAGTAGCTAATGATTTAAATAATTTGTTAACTGAAATGCAGAAATGGCAAAAGTTAATTATTGAACGATTAGGTGATTATGTTGTCTCTAATCAAGATATTACCCTCCAACAGGTAGTTTTAAATTACTTAATTGAAAATGGATTCAAGCTTTCAACAGCCGAAAGTTGTACAGGAGGATATATTGCTCATTTGATTACGCAGATCACTGGAAGTTCATCAGCTTATGTTGGAGGAGGGGTAGTTTATACAAATGAATTGAAAAAGAAAGTATTGGGTGTTAGAGAAGATACTTTAATTCAATTTAGTGCCGTAAGTGAGGAAACTGTTATTCAAATGGCTGAAGGAGCGAATCATAACTTTGGTTCAGATTATGCTATGGCAGTTAGTGGTTATGCAGAGGGTGGTGAAGGTGTTGTTGATGAAGCTGTTGGTTTAATTTGGATTGCTATAGCTGGTCCTTATGGAACAACGGCAAAAAGTTTTCATTTTGGTAAAAATAGATTACAAAATATTGAGCGGGCTACTACAGCTGCATTCAGCTTTTTATTAAAACAGATGAAAGAAGATTCAAAAATAAGCTAGAAAAGCTGTATTTTTGCATCACATATACCAGATATAACACAACATAATAATATGGCACAATACGAATTACTCTTACCAAAAATGGGAGAAAGTGTTGCAGAAGCAACAATTATTAAATGGGTAAAACAAGTAGGAGATGTAATTTCATTAGATGAAACAGTTTTAGAAATAGCAACTGATAAAGTTGACTCTGAAGTACCTTCACCTGTTTCAGGGAAATTAGTGAAGCAATTATGTGCCGTTGATGATGTGGTTCAAGTGGGGGCTGTTATAGCCATTATTGAAACAGAAGGGGGTGCGGACAACGTAAAATCAGCTGTTGTAGAAACTATACCATCAAATGAAGTTGTAGCAGAAAATGTAAGTGTAGTAAGTGAAGATACTTTACCTGGCATTACTCAAATTAGTGAAAATACTAAAGTTGATTTTTCAGCATCCGATAGGTTTTATTCGCCTTTAGTAAAAAAGATTGCTCAAGAGGAAAATATAAGTCTGGAGCAATTGAATGCCATCCCAGGCAGTGGCGCTGATGGTAGAGTAACAAAAGACGATATTTTGAAATTTGTTAAAGAAAGATCTACGCAAAATCTTTCAATGGCTAATTCTACTCCGGTAAGTTCGCTTTCAAATGTGGTTAGTACAGTATCTATCCAAGGAAACGATGAAATCATCGAAATGGATAGAATGCGTAAACTTATTGCTGATCATATGGTAATGAGTAAACAAACTTCTCCGCATGTTACTTCATTTGTAGAAGCTGATGTCACTAATATTGTAAAGTGGAGAGATAAAGTAAAGGCAAACTTCGAAAAACGTGAGAACGAAAAAATTACTTTTACGCCAATTTTTATTGAAGCAGTAGCTCGTGCTATTAAGGATTTTCCATTAATTAATATTAGTGTAAATGGAAATCAAATTATTAAGAAAAAGGATATTAATATCGGTATGGCCGCTGCTTTACCTTCAGGTAATTTAATAGTTCCAGTAATTAAAAATGCAGATCAATTAAATTTAGTTGGTTTAACAAAAGCAGTAAATGATTTAGCAAATCGTGCTAAAAAATCAAAATTGAAGCCAGATGAAACCCAAAATGGAACTTTTACATTAACTAATGTGGGGTCATTTGGAAATGTGATGGGGACACCTATTATTAATCAACCTCAAGTAGCTATTATGGCTGTAGGTGCTATTAAGAAAAAACCAGCAGTTATTGAAACTGAATTTGGAGATGTGATTGCGATTCGTCATATGATGTTCTTATCTTTATCGTATGATCATAGAGTTGTGGATGGTTCTTTAGGAGGTTCATTTGTACGTCGTGTTGCAGATTATTTAGAGGCATGGGATATTAACCGAGAAATATAAATCCTAAACAGGATGAATTGAATTAAAACAAGAAACCCCTTTTTATAAAGGGGTTTCTTGTTTTATGAAGGATTGGAATCTTGATTTAGTTGCTTTGTAAAACTAATTTTTCCAGTGTGTGCTAAAAAGATATCTGGTTTGTTTAAAATAGCTTCATTTTTTATTAAATCATTTAGATTTACAGTACCTATTAAATATTTATAACCTTCTCTAATAAATCGCTCTCTAATGGTTTTGATCTGAAGTTTTTCAATGGTATATTCATGGGCATAGCGGATATAGATTTCTAAATCTATATCTTGTGTATGGTGAAGATTATTAGCTAATTGATGCTTTTTAAATTCATATTTATATTGATATCTTAAAGCAGCTATATCTGATAGTACGGCAGCCCCGGTAGGATGGCCACCTGCTCCTTTACCAAAGAAAAATTGCTTGTCAGCAAAGGCTGCTTGTACAGTTACGCCATTATATTCATTTTCTACATTATATAGAAAATCATCAGCTTTAATAAAACTAGGTATAACTACTGTTATAATTTCATTTTGAGTTATTTTTTTAGCAAAAGGTGTAAGTTTTATTTTAAGTCCTTTTTCTTTAGCATAATTTATATCATTTTCTGAAATGTTTTGGATTCCATAATTAAAGATTTTTTCTGGCTTTATAAATAATCCATAAGCATGTGCAGTAGCAATACACAATTTGTATTTGGCATCAAATCCTCCGACGTCTAAAATGGGGTTGCTTTCTGCATAACCTAAATTTTGGGCTTGCTTTAGTGCTTCTGAATAGCTTAAATTTTCATGATATAATTTGGAAATAATGTAATTAGATGAGCCATTGAAAATGCCACTTATGCTATGCAATAGCTCATTGTCATAATATTCTTCTAAGTTTCTAATGATAGGAATACTTCCGCAAACAGCACCTTCATATAGTAAGGAGACATTAAATTGCTTTTGAAGGGATACTAATTCTTCAAGATGTGTTGCAATCATTTTTTTGTTTGCTGAAACCACATTTTTACCACTAATTAGTGCTTTTTTTATAATTTGATAAGCGACATCCGCATCATCTATAAGTTCTACTATAGTATTGATTTCGGAGTTATCTAATATTTCGTTATGATTAGTTGTAAATAAACTTGATGGTAATGTTCTTTTCTTTTCAGGGTGTTTGATAGCGATTTTTACTATCTCTAAACTTAAATTCTGATTATTTATGATATCTAAGAGGCCTTGTCCAACGATACCAAATCCAAATAGACCAATTTTTATTTTTTGATACATATTGTTAAGCAGTTATATTGAGTTTTGTGTGAGTTTGATTTTCAGATTTTTCATAATATGAATGAATGATTTTTTCTAATTGTTGAGTTTCAACTAAAAATCCGTCATGTCCATAGTCAGAGCTTAATATAGCTAGTTGAGCTTGAGGTATTTCTTTTGCAAGATAACGTTGCTCTGCTATCGGAAACAGCAGATCACTATCAATGCCAATGATAAGACATTTACTTTGAATACTTTGTAGGGCATTTTCTACACTTTCTCTTCCACGTCCGATATGATGACTATCCATCGCTTTGGTTAAATACCAATAGCTATAGGCGTTAAATCTTTTTACTAATTTTTCCCCTTGATACCTTTGGTAAGATGAAGCTTTAAAATCATTAATCTTATTAGTGTCAACTTCAGATTGTTTGTTATTGTAAACTTTTGAAGTTCTATAAGATAAAAGTGCTATGCTACGGGCGGCTTGTAAACCTTTAAGGCCTCCTTCTGGACTATTTGCATAAAATGTTCGATCAGTTGAAATGGCTAACCTTTGACTTTCATTGAATGCTATTCCCCATGGTGAGTGTACAGCATTACAAGCAATGAGAATCATGTGTTCTATGGAAATCTTGTTCAATAAAGTAAATTCTAGGGCTTGTTGTCCTCCAAGGGAAGCGCCAATTAAGGTGTGTATTTGTTTAATACCAAGATGCTGCGCTAAGATTTGATGGGCTTGGGCTATATCTTTAGTAGTGAACTCTGGAAATGATAAATAATATGGCTGATTCGTAATTGGGTTAATGCTTAAAGGATTACTGCTTCCATAAGCTGAACCAATAATGTTTGCGCATACAATAAAATGCTCTTTGGGATTAAATAGTTTATTTTCTCCAAATAAGCCTTCCCACCAATCAAATACATCAGAATTACCTGTTAATGCATGGCATACCCAAATAACATTGTTTTTGTTTGGATTGTATTTGCCGTAGGTATGAAAAGCAATTTCTAAGTTTCTGAGTTTTTTTCCATTTTCTAAAGGAAATATTTTAGCATGCTTATAAAGATTAGTAACATTCATAGGAAATGTAGGGTGAGTTTTTGCCCAGCTGGACAATGGAATAGAATTTGATTTCATATTTGCTAATTTATATTTCCGTAAAACACCATGTTTTGCGGGCAGGACTTGGCACCTTCTCCTTAGGAGGGTTGCCAGTGGGTCTTAGAGCCTGACTCTCGCCACTTCTTTATAAATCAAAATCAATAGGAGTTTGATTGCTTATTTGGTTGTCCAAATATTATTGCAAATATATGTAATTTGTTTTTATATATCAAAATTTTATTTGGAAAAAATTTAAAATTCAAACAAGATTTGAATTTATACTTCTTTTAATACACGATCAAAGTCGGCTATTAAATCGTCAATATGTTCTAAACCAACAGAAATACGAATTAAATTTTTGGGAGTTTTACTATCTGGTCCTTCTACAGATGCCCGATGTTCAATTAAACTTTCTACCCCTCCTAAAGATGTAGCCTGACTGAATAATTGTAAGTGGTTGCAAATATAATTTGCAGCTTTTTCACCCGCTTTTACTTGTATTGAAATCATTCCTCCAAATCCTTTCATTTGCCTTTTTGCTAATTCATGTTGCGGATGACTGTCAATTCCTGGGTAAATTACTCGCTCAATTTTTGTATGTTGATTTAAATATTCAGCTAATTGATTAGCATTCAATTCATGTCCCTTCATTCTATAAGCTAAGGTTTTTAAACTTCTCAAGAGTAAAAAGCAATCAAAAGGAGATGGTACTGCACCTCCAACTTCTTGAATATTTTTTATTTTATTCCAAAATTCATCCTTTTTAGCAGTACATAAACAGCCTCCTAAAACGTCACTATGTCCACCGATATATTTGGTCGTAGAATGCATCACAATGTCAGCGCCAAGTAATATTGGGTTTTGTAAAATAGGCGAGGCAAAAGTACTATCACAGACTAAACGTAAATTGTTTTTTTGGGCAATAGCACTAATTTCTTGGATGTCGCAAATTTTTAATAAAGGGTTGGAAGGTGTTTCAACCCAAATAAGTTTAGTGTTGGCTTTAATATAATGTTCTATTTCTTCAGTTTGGGTTAAATCAATAAAATCAAAACTCAATATGTCTTTAAAAACGGTTAATAATTGCTTTTTAAAACCCCAATACATATCGTCTGGTGCAATAATATGCGATCCAGGTTCTAATGCTTGAAATATTGCCATTCCTGCTGTATTTCCAGATGAAAAGGCACTACTAGCCTCAGCATATTCTAGCTTGCTCATTACTTCCTCTAAACTTTCTCGATTTGGATTATTTACCCTGCTATACATATATCCTCCAGGATAATTTCCATCCGCATCACGATAAAATGTAGTAGACAAATTAATTGGTGAAATAACATCACCAGTGTTGGATTTTAATTTTTGCCAAGCGTGAATGGCTAGAGTTTCAGGTTTTAACATGTGTTTATAAGAAATGAGGCTAGGCTTTAGCTATACAAAGCTAATTATTCTTTATCGGTTTTTTATTGGGTTTTTACATGAAAATGGAATTATAATATAACTATTATCGTACTTTTGTTTGTACTAATAAGCAATTATGAAACAAAGCCTTGATATTATTATAAATTCTGAAAATTTGGATCCTGAATTGAAAAGAATAGCTTTAAAAATTCAAGATAAGGAGAGGATTACAACTTCTGAAGGTGTTTATTTATATGAGAATGCTGAATTGGCCTATTTGGGAGTTTTAGCCAACTACATTAGGGAACAAAAACATGGTGATTACACGTATTTTAATCGCAATTTTCATATAGAACCTACGAATTTATGTGTTTATGATTGTAAATTTTGTTCGTATAGTCGTTTAATTAAGCAAAAAGAAGAGGGTTGGGCTTTAAGTTTAGAAGAAATGCTGGATCAAGTAAAAAGCTATGATGATCAACCCGTTACTGAGGTTCATATTGTGGGTGGCGTTCTTCCTCAATATGATCTAGATTTCTATGCTAGTTTATTCTCTGCTATTAAAAAACATAGACCCGACTTACATGTTAAAGCATTAACTCCAGTTGAATATCATTATATATTTAAAAAAGCAAAAATTGATTATCCAACTGGTATGCGATTAATGAAGGAAGCGGGTTTAGAATCAATTCCAGGAGGCGGTGCTGAGATTTTTGCGCCTGAAATAAGAAATCAGATAGCTAAAGATAAATGTACAGGTGAACAGTGGTTAGCGATACATGAGGCGTGGCATAAATTAGGCATGCGCTCTAATGCTACTATGTTATATGGTCATATCGAATCTTTTGAGCATCGTATTGATCACATGGAACAATTACGTCAATTACAAGATAAAACAGGAGGTTTTCAAACTTTTATTCCATTAAAGTTTAGAAATCAGAACAATCAGATGCTAGATGTGCCTGAAGTTTCTGTGATTGAAGATCTAAGAAATTACGCTATATCTAGAATATACTTAGATAATTTTGATCATATTAAAGCCTATTGGGCAATGATTAGCAGGGAAACTGCACAATTATCTTTAAGTTTTGGTGTGGATGATATCGATGGAACGTTAGACGATACGACTAAAATTTATTCTATGGCAGGAGCGGAAGAACAAAACCCAGCCATGTCGATACAAGAATTGGTAGAATTAATTAAACAAGTTGGTCGTAAACCAATTGAAAGAGATACACTTTACAATATAATTCAAGATTACACGGATTTTCAATTTGAAGAGAATTCACAAGCTAAATATTATAAGTTGCCTGTTTTGAATGAAGGAGTAAATTGATCGATGTATAAAGAATTATATATTATTAGACACGGCGAGACCGATCTGAACAAAATGGGTATTGTGCAAGGTAGAGGAATAAACTCTTCACTGAATGAAACTGGTTTACTTCAAGCACAATCTTTTTATAATACCTATAAGCATATTACTTTTGATCATGTTTATGTTTCTAGTTTAAAGCGTACCAAAGAAACAGTTCAAGGCTTTATCGATGATCAAATTCCTTATACCTCTTTGGCTGATCTGGATGAATTAGCTTGGGGTATTTGGGAAGGAAAGCCAGTCACAGAAGAGTCCCAGATAGCTTTTAAGTATATAGCAGAACAATGGCAAAATGGAAATTATGAGGCCAAATTTGATGGAGGCGAGAGTCCTATTGATGTGTTAACTCGCTTAAAAAATGCTATGTTACATATTTTATCTAAACCATCTGAACAAATGGTTTTAGTTTGTATGCATGGAAGAGCTTTAAGACTTTTACTTTGTCATTTAATGAATCAAGAACTTTCAGAAATGTTAAACTATCCTCACCGTAATACAGTTTTATATCGCTTATCTTATGATGGGGAAAAATTTCAAATGATTGATTTTAATTCTGTAAAGCATTTAGATACTATTTAATTCACTTTATTATTTTTAAGAGGTATTGGAAAAGATTCGAATTTCAGCAGTTTCTTATACGAATTCTAAACCATTTGTTTATGGCTTAGAAAATAGTTCAATTATGACTAAAATTGATCTGCAAAAGGATATTCCGACAGATTGTGCAGAGAAATTAATTTCAACACAAGTAGATATTGGTTTAGTTCCAGTTGCTACCTTACCTTTAATTCCTAATGCCCAAATTATTGGAGATTATTGTATCGGTTCTAATGGTGCAGTTGATTCTGTATTTGTGCTATCTAACAAGAATTTAAAGGATATTAAAACGATTCAATTAGATGCACATTCAAGAACTTCAAATAATTTAGCTCGGGTTTTATTTCATTATTATTTTAAGCAAAATATAACCTATATACCAGCTAATTCATTAGTGGAAGTTGAAGAAGTTGATGCTATTGTTTTAATCGGTGATAGGACATTTGGAAAAACAAATCAGTATAAAACAGTATTGGATTTGGGGTATTACTGGAAAGAATATACCGGTTTGCCTTTTGTTTTTGCGGCTTGGATAGCAAATAAGACACTTTCATCGGAGTTTATAAAAGAGTTTAATCAGGCTCTAAAACTTGGTTTAGAACATATTCCAGAAGTCATTAAATCTATGCCTTCACCATTAGCCATTGATTTAAACGATTACTTTTATCATAAGCTTCAATTTGATTTAGATGATTTAAAGCGCGAGGCTATTAATTTGTTTCTTGAAAAGATTGAAAACTTACCTTCTCTTTCAAAGAATTAACAAGTAAAATTTATCCACAATAATATAAGACAATCAGCTAAGATTGTATATTTACAAGGATAAAACCCGAAAACTTTGGCAAAAAATACAGAAAAAGTTACTCCCTTAATGCAGCAATATAATGCGATAAAGGCAAAGTACCCAGGTACCTTACTTTTATTTAGAGTGGGAGATTTTTATGAAACATTTGGTGAGGATGCGATTAAAACTGCACAAATATTAGGCATTGTATTGACTCGAAGAGGTACTGGGCCAAATGGAGCATTGGAATTAGCGGGATTTCCTCATCATTCTTTAGAAAACTATTTATCAAAATTAGTAAGAGCTGGTCAAAGAGTAGCGATATGTGATCAATTAGAAGATCCAAAAACAACTAAAACAATTGTAAAAAGGGGCGTCACAGAATTGGTTACTCCTGGAGTATCTTACAACGATAATATACTTAATCAGAAAAAGAATAATTACTTAGCAGCCATATATTTTGATAAAACCCAAATTGGAATTTCACTTTTTGATATTTCTACTGGTGAGTTTTTAGTAGCTCAAGGTTCACAAAGCTATATCGATAGTTTATTACAAACCTATAAGCCTTCTGAAATACTTTATCAAAAATCGCATAGAAACAATTTTTTAGCTCAATTTGGTGATAAATTTTATATCTATCCAATTGAAGATTGGGCATTTAGTTATGACTATGCGAATGAAACGCTATGTAAACATTTTGAAGTTGCTAATTTGAAAGGATATGGCGTTGATCGATTGCAGTCTGGAATAGTTTCTGCTGGTGTTATACTCTACTATTTAGGAGAAACTGAGCATAAGCAACTTCAACATATCACTCAAATTAATAGGATAGAAGAAGAACGCTATATGTGGCTTGATCGCTTCACTATTCGAAATTTGGAATTAGTAAGCTCAGGTAATGAGGGGGCTATGACACTTTTCGAGGTGCTAGATGACACTAGAAGTCCTATGGGGGCAAGATTGCTTCAAAAATGGATTCTAATGCCGTTAATTGATGTGAAAGCTATTCAGGAGCGTCTGGAATACATAGCTTATTTTAAATCGAATACAGTGCTTACTGACCAAATTATAGCCTATATTTCTAGTATAGGTGATATGGAAAGATTAATCTCCAAAGTAGGTTTATTAAAAGCTAATCCAAGAGAATTAAGTCAATTATTAAAAGGACTTAAAATAGTAGATAAATTAAAACATTTATTAGTTGAATCCGGCGAACCAAATTTAATAGAGTTTAGTTTACAATTAGATGCTTGCGCTGAATTAAAAGAAATTTTAGAAACACAATTAACTGTTGATCCTCCTGTTCAGATTACAAAGGGGGACGTTATAGCAGTAGGGGTATCAGAAGAATTAGATAAATTAAGAAAAATCGCTTTTGGGGGTAAAGAGTTTCTATTAGAAATTCAGAAAAGAGAGATGGCTGAAACACAAATTCCATCTCTTAAAATCGCTTTTAATAATGTTTTTGGTTATTATTTAGAGGTTACGCATACCCATAAAGATAAAGTACCTTCGACTTGGATTAGAAAGCAAACATTAGTTAATGCAGAACGTTACATTACGCCCGAATTAAAAGAATATGAAGATCAAATACTTGGTGCGGAAGAAAAAATTGGTCAAATTGAAAATCAACTTTATCAAAATTTATTAGCAGAAGCTGTCAAGTACATCAAACAAATTCAAAAAAATGCACAGCAAATTGCCATATTGGATGTTTTAACCAGCTTTGCCAAGTTAGCTGAGAAAAACTATTACACGCAACCTAAGATCAATAAGGGGAAAAGTTTAAATATTTTAGGAGGACGACACCCAGTAATTGAAAAAAAATTACCGCTAGACCAAGAGTATATCACGAATGACGTGTATCTCGATAATGATAGTCAACAGATTATGATCATTACTGGTCCAAATATGGCCGGTAAATCAGCTCTTCTACGTCAAACAGCTCTGATTGTTCTCATGGCTCAAATAGGTAGTTTTGTGCCAGCTACCCAAGCTGAAATAGGTTTAATAGACAAAATATTTACTCGGGTAGGGGCTTCTGATAATTTATCTAGTGGTGAGAGTACATTCATGGTTGAAATGAATGAAACAGCGAGTATTTTAAACAATATGTCTGATAGAAGTTTAATCCTATTAGATGAAATTGGTAGAGGTACAAGCACTTATGATGGTATATCTATAGCTTGGGCTATAGCAGAATATCTTCATGAGCATCCAACGGCTAGACCAAAAACGCTTTTTGCTACCCATTATCATGAGCTAAATGAATTAGAATCAAATTTTTCGAGAGTCAAGAACTTTAATGTTTCAATTAAAGAGCTTGGTCAAAAAATTATATTTCTTAGGAAATTAGTACCAGGTGGTTCTGAACACAGTTTTGGTATTCATGTGGCTAAACTAGCTGGAATGCCTTCTAAATTAATAAATCGTGCTCATGAGATTTTAAAACGATTGGAAATAGATAGAACTGAGGGGCAAAGTATTAAGGATAGTATAAAAAAAGTTCAAAATCAAGCTTATCAGCTTCAAATGTTTGCTGTTGAAGATCCAACTTTGATAAAAATTAGGGATTCGTTAAATAATTTAGATGTAAATGCTTTAACACCAGTTGAAGCACTTATAAAACTTGATGAAATTCAGCGTTTAATTAAAAATTAATGCAAAAGTCTTATAATCTATTTCTTGTGTTAATGCTATTTGGATTGCTGCTCATGAGTTCATGTGCTACTTCAAAAAAGTCATTAAAATCTATTGCAGAAGAGCGAGCCAAACATATAGAAACAGTATTAAAGGCATTAGATACAAAAAAATTACCTGCATTTATAAAGGAATGGACTGGGACGCCTTATAAATTAGGAGGAATGGATAAAAAGGGTATAGATTGCTCAGGATTTGCATTATTATTGCAGAAGGAAATTTATGGAAAACAGTTATATAGACGATCAGTTGATCAGGCTTCGCAAATAGAAGAAAAGAAGTCATTAAAGGAGGGAGATTTGATTTTCTTTTCTTTTTCTGGTAAAGAGATTGACCATGTTGGGGTTTATTTAAAAGATAACTATTTTGTACATGCCTCTACCACAAGAGGAGTAATAATTGAGGATATAAATTTAAAGGCTTATAAGGAAGCCTTTGTAAAAGGAGGTTCAATTAATAAAAAGTAAAATGATGAAGAAACAAATTATACTATTCCTGTTTTTAGCACTTGCTTATACAAACACTTTTGCTCAAAGAATTACTTATACACCAGGTCGAACAGTTTCAAATATCGTATTGCAAAATGTCGTTAATGGAAAAACATTTGATTTTAAAGCGCAAACTCAAGCTAAAGGTTTCATTGTAGTATTTATGACGCCTACTTGTGATCATTGTATTATTTATAAGCCAAAAGTTCAAGCTTTAGATAATAAATATAAGGCGAAAGGATTTCCAGTAGTAGCCATTGGTCCTTATGCAGACTTCCCTAAAGAATATCCTCTTGATGCTTCTGGGGCTATGAAAAAGGCTGCTTTAGCAGGAAAGTATAGTTTTCCTTACTTAGGGGATAAACAATTTAGTACTACAACTATGTTTGGGATAAGCAAAACACCAACCGCAGTTGTATTGGAAAAAAAAGCAAATGGGTTTTTAGTTAAATATATTGGTGATATAGACAATCAACCTGACCCTAAAAAGACTCCTACAAGAAAATTTGTAGAAGAAGAAATTAGCAAAATGTTATAATATTCGAGCTAAGTATGATATACATATGAGTTTTAAAGGAAAATTGTTTTTTTTAATAACCTTATCATTTTTTATAGTTTCAATAGGCTTTGCTCAAGTTAAATTTATGAGGTATAAAGAATTAGAAGCTAGGATAAAAAAAGGTCAGGATACTACTTACGTTATTAATTTATGGGCAACATGGTGTGCTCCTTGCGTTGAAGAACTTCCATATTTTGATAAAATAAACGATATTTATACTAATCAAAAAGTAAAAGTTATTCTTTGGAGCTTAGATTTTAAATCTAAATTGGAAAGTGAAGTTTTACCTTTTGTCAAAAATAAACGGGTAAAGTCTGAGGTATATATTGTGAATGAAAAAAGTCAGCAAGACTTTATTGATAAAATAAGTCCTAATTGGAGTGGTGCTATACCAGCTACTTTAATCATAAAAAGAAACCAAAAAAGACGTGATTTTTTTGAAAAAGAATTTCAATACGATGAATTAGAAAAATTAGTAAAATCCTATTTGAATAATTAAATTTTAATCTTGTGAAAAATCTATTTATTATTTGTTTACTATTTATTGGAATTAATTTAAATGCTCAAAACGGTTATAAAGTAGGTGATATTGTAGCTGATTTTAAGTTAAAAAATGTAGATAACAAATTAGTCTCAATGGCTGATTATAAAAATGCTAAAGGGTTCATCATTGTATTTACTTGTAATACATGTCCAGTTTCTAAAGCTTATCAAGACAGAATTGAAGCTTTAAATAAGAACTATAAAGCTAAAGGTTTTCCAGTGATTGCGATTAATACTAATGACCCAATCGCTTCTCCAGGAGATTCATTTGAAAAAATGCAAGAAGTAGCTAAAGCAAAAAATATGACTTATCCATATTTAGAGGATCCAAATCATGTTTATACGAGGCTTTATGGTGCTGCTAAGACTCCGCATTCATTTATTGTTCAAAAAACAACAAAAGGAAATGAATTAGTTTATTTTGGGGCAATAGATAATGATCAAGAATACACTAATCCTAAAAGGGATAACTATGTAAATGATGCATTAGAGCAGATTTTAGATGGAAAAAAACCGGCAGTTAATTATACCAAAGCTGTGGGTTGTACTATTAAATGGAAAAAAAGTTAAAAAAATTGAATTTTGGAAGAAAAATATCACTTTTGGACAAGGTATAAAAAATTTGCCAGTACAGAAATCTTGATGTATTTAATTATGGTAATAGGGATTGCTATTGGGCTTATTATTTTAACTTAAGAATTATTATTATAAATGAATTAACGAACATGAAATTAAATCTAAAGCGCCCTCTAGCATTCTTCGACTTAGAGGCTACAGGTGTAAATGTTGGCGTAGACCGAATAGTTGAAATTGCTATATTAAAAATACATATTAATGGTAGTCAAGAATTAAAAACATGTCGAGTTAATCCAGAAATTCCCATTCCTTTAGAAGCATCTTTGATACATGGTATTTATGATGAGGATGTAAAAGAACTACCAAATTTTAAAGCTATAGCATTAGAAATTCAAGAGTTTATTGGCGAAGCAGACCTTGCTGGTTTTAATTCCAACAAGTTTGATATTCCTATGCTATTGGAAGAGTTTTTGCGTGCTGGAATTGATTTTGATATGTCACATCGTAAAAGTGTCGACGTGCAGAACATTTTCCATCAAATGGAGCAAAGAACCTTAAAAGCTGCTTATAAATTCTATTGCGATGCAGAATTAGAAAATGCACATCAAGCTGAAGCAGACATCAGAGCTACTTACGAAGTGCTTTTAGCACAGTTAGTTAGATATGATGGCGTTGAAATTTTAAATAAAGAAGGTAAAAAAGTAAAACCTGTAGTAAATGATGTGGAGGCTTTACACGATTTTACTAATTTAAATAGAGTCGTTGATTTTGCCGGTAGGATGGTTTATAATGAGCAGGGTCAAGAGGTCATAAATTTTGGAAAACATAAAGGTAAAATAGTTGAAGAAGTATTCGCATCAGAGCCAAGTTATTATTCATGGATGAAGCAAGGTGACTTTCCTTTATATACCAAAAAGAAATTAGATGAAATTTGGGATCGTTGGAATGCTAAAAAAAATGAGCAAAAGGCTGATGTAAAGGTTGTACCTCAGCAGAAAGCTAAACCAGTTACTAATGATATGTTAGATCAACTAAAATTGAAATTTGGAAAATAATGTTTAAGGGCGTAAGAAGTTTATATTACGTTTAAACCCGGAGTATTTAGTCCGTTTAATAGCCGAATTTTTAAAGACTCGAGTAAACACTTCAGCAGTGATTTCCTCGAGTTCTTTTTTTGAAAAGCTAAGTAGCTCTTCGTTTGGGGAAAATCTAGGCTCTTGATTAACCGTAGAAAATCGATTCCAAGGACATACATCTTGGCAGATATCACATCCAAATGCCCAATTATCTAATTTGCCTTTAAAGCTATTTGGAATTTCGTTTTTTAATTCAATCGTCAGATAAGAAATACACTTGCTTCCGTCAACTTGATAAGGAGCGACTATAGCTTCTGTTGGGCAAGCATCTATGCATCGAGTACAATTTCCACAATGATCGGTATGAAAAGCATGATCATATTTTAAATCTAAATCGATTATGATTTCCGCTAAGAAAAAAAAGGAACCATGCTTTTTAGCAATTAAATTACTATGCTTTCCTATCCAACCTAGTCCTGATCGCTTTGCCCATGCTTTATCTAAAACTGGTGCAGAATCAGTAAAACATCGGCCATTTACTTCTCCGATTTCTTCCTGTATTTTTATAATAAATAATTTTAATTTATCCTTGATGACAGAGTGATAATCTTCACCAAAGGCATATTTTGAAATTTTAGGAGCGCTTGGATCTTTTTGAGTTGCATCCGTGTAATAATTAAAAGTTAATGAGATAACTGATTTTGCGCCTTCAACTAATAATCTTGGGTCTAGTCTCTTATCGAAATAATTTTCCATATAAGACATTTCACCATGCCGATTTTGCTTAAGCCAAGACGCTAATCTTGGAGCTTCTTCTTCCAAAAATTCTGCCTTAGAAATGCCACAACTTAAAAATCCTAATTCATAAGCCGTTTTTTTAATGAATTGACTATTTTTCTCTAAATTGCTTTGCATTAGGGGCGGAGCTAACTTAAAATAGTTTACCAGTTTTGCCAGGATTTATTTTTTTGAGATGCTGATAAGCTGCTTCGGTGACCTCTCTTCCACGAGCAGTACGCATTAAATAGCCTTCTTGTATAAGGAAGGGTTCATAAACTTCTTCAATTGTACCGTCATCCTCGCCTACAGCAGTAGCAATGGTTTTTAACCCTACTGGCCCGCCTTTAAATTTATCAATAATAGCGCTTAGAATTTTATTATCCATCTCATCTAAACCATGTTCATCTACATTTAAAGCAGATAGAGCATATCGCGCAATTTCAGTATCAATATTACCATTTCCTTTTATTTGAGCAAAATCTCTAGTTCTTCTGAGTAATGCATTGGCGATCCTCGGTGTTCCACGACTTCTTCTAGCGATTTCATAAGCGCCTTCTTCTGTAATGGGTGTATTTAATATAGAAGATGATCTTAATACAATAGTCGTTAGTAATTTTGCGTCATAATAAGCCAATCTAGAATTAATTCCAAATCGTGCTCTTAATGGAGCAGTTAGTAGGCCAGAACGGGTTGTCGCGCCAATCAAAGTAAATGGGTTTAATCCAATTTGAACAGACCTAGCATTGGGGCCGCTTTCTAGCATAATATCTATTTTAAAATCCTCCATTGCAGAATATAAATACTCTTCTACGACAGGGCTTAATCGATGTATTTCATCAATAAATAAAATATCGCCTATTTCTAAATTAGTTAAAAGCCCCGCTAAATCTCCTGGTTTATCTAATACGGGTCCCGAAGTAATTTTAATGCCTACACCCATCTCATTTGCAATAATATGAGATAATGTAGTTTTTCCTAATCCTGGAGGCCCATGTAGTAAAACATGATCCAATGATTCACCCCTAAGTTTAGCAGCCTTTACAAAAATCTTTAAATTTTCTAAGACTTTCTCTTGTCCTGTAAAATCCTCAAATGCCTGAGGACGCAAAACTCTTTCTATATCTTTTTCAGGATTAGATAAATGCTCAGATGAAGGATTTAAGTGAGGGTTCATTTCAGAAATTTATGAAAATAAAAGAGATTACAAAAATTTAGAAGACACTTTTGCATCTTTTAAACCTTGGGCATAATTATAAAATCCTTCTCCTGATTTAACACCTTTGTTTCCTGACATGACCATGTTTACTAAGAGTGGACATGGGGCATATTTAGCTTGTCCGAAACCTTCATGTAGTACTTTTAAAATAGCTAAGCAAACATCTAAACCTATAAAATCAGCTAATTGTAATGGTCCCATAGGGTGGGCCATGCCTAATTTCATCACTTGGTCGATTTCATGAACTCCTGCTACACCTTCAAATAAAGTATAAATGGCTTCATTAATCATCGGCATTAATATTCTATTCGCTACAAATCCCGGATAATCATTTACTTCAACTGGTACTTTTTGAAGTTGCTGACTAAGATTCATAATTTTTTGGGTAGTTTCATCACTAGTCGAGTATCCTCTGATTACCTCAACTAGTTTCATAATTGGCACAGGATTCATAAAGTGCATACCAATTACTTTATCACCTCTTTGGGTAACTGAAGCGATTTGAGTAATAGAAATCGATGAGGTGTTACTAGCTAATATCGTGTCGGCTTTAGTAAACTTATCTAAATCTTTGAAGATCTTTAATTTCAGATCTAAGTTTTCTGTTGCCGCTTCAACAACTAAATCCACATCATGTACTCCATCCTTTAGATTAGTATGCGTAGTAATATGACTTAGTGTCTTTGATTTTTCTTCTTCAGTTAAACTTCCTTTACTTACCTGTCTATTTAAGTTTTTAGAAATTGTTTGGATTGCTTTTTCTAAAGCAATTTCGTTGATGTCTATTAAATTTACTGTAAAACCATATTGTGCAAAGGTATGCGCAATACCATTTCCCATTGTTCCTGATCCAATAACCGCAATTTTCATTGAAATAATATTATATTTTTAGATGTTGAGTGATTTAAGGTGCTAGTCTTTCGGCAATCCATTTACCTTCGTGTAGTGTAAATTGTATTCTGTCGTGTAATCTACTTGGACGACCTTGCCAAAATTCAATTAAAGTAGGAATTAACTGAAATCCTCCCCAATGTAAAGGTCGTGGGATTTCTTGACCTTCTAGTTTTTTATTCAATTGTTCAAATTCTTGTTCTAATTGATTTCTAGATTCAATAACCTGACTCTGTGGCGAAGCACTCGCCCCAATTTGACTCATTCTAGGGCGAGATTGAAAATACTGATCTGATTCGCTTGGATCAACTTTTTCTATTTTACCTTCAATTCGAACTTGTCTTTCTAATTCAGCCCAAAAGAAAACTAAAGCTCCGTAAGGATTTTCTGCTAATTGTTTACCCTTGTGGCTATTGTAATTTGTGAAAAATGTAAATCCTTTGTTGTCGAATCCTTTTAATAAAACAATGCGCGCATGAGGTTTAGCACTTTTGTCAACTGTTGCCAATGTCATTACATTAGGCTCAAAAATCTGTGCTTCTAATGCTTCATTAAACCATTTTTTAAATTGTTGAAAAGGATCGTTTTCTATTTCTTTTTCAGATAAACTAGCTGAACGATACTCTTGTCTTAAATTTTGAATGAATTCTTTATTGAGCTCCATACGCAAAAATACAAATTTTCAAGCTCAGTATTCAAGATATAATGAATTATAGAAAATAATAGAAAAATTATATCTTAGTTATATGTTAAGTAATACCTTACCTAAAGCAAACAATATTTTAATATCAGCTCCTTTCCTTAAGGATCCTAATTTTGAGCGATCTGTAATTTATTTAAGTGAGCACAGTGAATCAGGTAGCATGGGCTTTATTCTTAATCATCCTTTCGGTGTAAAGTTAAATACAGTCATACCCGATTTATATTCGTGTGAAATGGAGGTGTTTTATGGTGGGCCTGTAGCTATTGATACATTACACTTTTTGCACAATTGTTTTGACCGCTTAAAAAGTGGAGAGAAAATAGGTGAGGGGATATATTGGGGTGGTGATTTTGATACTTTAAAACTATTACTTAATAATAATTTGATACAAGAACATGAAATTAAGTTTTTCTTAGGCTATGCAGGATGGAGTGAAAATCAACTCCAAACGGAAATAGAAGATAACACTTGGATCGTTTCAGATAAGGTTTATAAGGATTGGATATACTCCAAGAATCCTGAATATTTATGGCGTGATATGTTAATTGAATTAGGGCCTAAGTATGCACATGTAGGTCAATTTCCTAAAGACCCTAATTTAAACTAAATTCTATTTTTCTAGTTCTTTAGCGTTTAAAAATACTTGATCAGCTAAACTTTGTTTATAATTTTCTAATTGTTTATAAACTTGTTCATCTGCGCTAGCTATGATTTGAGCGGCTAATATACCTGCATTTTTAGCAGCATTCAAGGCTACAGTTGCAACAGGTATGCCATTAGGCATTTGTAAAATGGAAAGTACTGAATCCCATCCATCAATAGAATTGGAGGATTTTATAGGCACACCTATAACGGGAGTAGAGGTTAATGAAGCTACCATACCAGGTAGATGGGCGGCTCCACCAGCTCCAGCAATAATTACTTTTAAACCTCTTTGATGTGCTTGTTTTGCATATTCAAACATCCTATCTGGAGTACGATGGGCAGAAACTATGGTAATTTCAAAAGGAATGTTTAATGACTTTAAAAAATCAGCAGCATCCTGCATAACTGGTAAATCAGATTTACTACCCATTATAATACCGACTTGGATTGAACTTTGCATATGATAAATTTTTATAATTAACTGACTACTTTTAATAATTGCTGTACTTTTCTAGCTTTCTCAATAGCTTGACTTCTATCTTGATCGACAATAGTAACGTGCCCCATTTTTCTAAAAGGTTTAGTATACTTCTTGCCATATAAGTGAAGATAAACACCTTGCATTTTTAAAACTTCTGTAAGGCCTTCATAAATAGCAACACCTTCATAATTTTTTTCTCCCAGCACATTCACCATTACCGCATGGTTTAAGCAATTGGTTTGCCCTAAAGGTAAGTTAAAAATGGCTCTCAAATGTTGTGCGAATTGCGAAACATTATTCCCTTCTATACTCTGATGTCCACTATTATGTGGTCTTGGTGCTAATTCATTGACTAATATTTCTCCATTCGGTGTAATAAACATCTCAACAGCTAATAATCCAGTAATATTTAAGGCTATGGCAATATCTTTAGCAATGTTTGAGGCTCTTTCCTGAATTTCAACGCTGTATGTCGATGGAGAAATTAAGAACTCAACTAGGTTGGCTTCTGCATTAAACTCCATTTCTACCATAGGAAAAGTTTGAATATCTCCATTGGCATTTCGCGCTACAATAACAGCTATTTCTTTTTCAAATTGGATAAGTTCTTCAACAAGTGAAGCTCGTTCAAAGGCCTTTTCAATATCATCTTTGCAATTTATTTTCATGACTCCTTTACCATCATAGCCATCTCTTCTTAGCTTTAGGATATATGGAAATTCAAATTTAGAAGCTATTAACTCTGATTTATTTGAAATTAATTGAAAAGGAGCGGTAGGAATGTTATTTTCTTTAAAGAATTGTTTTTGAATGCCTTTATCTTGAATTAAACGAATTGCTCTGGCTTGAGGATAAACTAATTTACCTTCTTTTTCTAATTGTTCAAGCGCTTCAATATTAACTTTTTCTATTTCAATAGTAATCAGGTCTACATTTTTTCCAAAATTATATACCGTATCATAATCTGTAATAGAACCACATTCAAATACATTTGCAATATGTTTACATGGAGCCTCAGGGTCAGGATCTAAAACATGCGTGCAAAGGTTATAATTAATTCCTTCTTGTATGAGCATTCTGCCTAATTGTCCACCACCTAAAATACCTAATTTTAAATCACTAATTTGTTTTGCCATATTGGATCCTGTAATTTATGCTATTTTTGTGCAAAATTAAATAAAAAACGATAAAAACAGGCATGTATAAATATGATGCAATTATAATTGGCGCAGGAGCCTGTGGATTAATGTGCGCGGTACAAGCAGGATTTCTAGGTAAAAAGGTTTTATTGCTCGAGAAAAACGAATATGTAGGTGCAAAAATATTAATTTCTGGGGGTGGCCGATGTAATTATACCAATTTATATGCTGAAGCTGAACAATACAGTAGTCAAAATCCTCACTTTATCAAATCGGCTTTTCATCAATGGTCAGTTGAGGATACTATTCAGTTTTTTGAAACATACGGCATTATTGGAAAAGAAAAGACATTAGGACAGTTATTTCCTGAACATCAAAAAGCTAAGGATATTGTACAGATATTTGAACAATTATTGCTTGACTTGAATCAAGAAGTTATTTGTCAAGCTGATGTGGTCTCGGTTGATAAAAATCAAGATTTTTTTGAAGTTTCCTATTTAAAAGGTCAAAAACTAAAAAAGGTATCCGCTCCAAAAGTTGTTGTAGCCAGTGGCGGCTTACCAATTGCAAAATTAGGAGCTAGTGATATCGCTTTAAAAATTGCTAAACAATTTAATCATAGCATAGTGGAAACAGCGCCTGCACTAGTTCCTTTAACTATAACAGGAAAAGATGCGGCTTGGTTTGCCGCACTTTCAGGTAATTCAATTTTTGCTTCGGTTAGTTGTAATGGACATACTTTTGAAGAAAATATACTTTTTACCCATTGGGGGTTAAGTGGACCAGCTATCTTACAAATTTCAACGTATTGGAGAAGAGGACAAGAAATTGAAATTGATCTTTTACCTAATCAGGATATATTACAAACTTTACATAATGCTCGAATGCATGAAGGCAAGAGCACTTTGTTTAAATTCTTTAATCAATTTTACACGAAAAGATTTTGTGAAGCTCTAGCTAAATTTTTGCCTTTAGAAAAGAATATAGCCGACTTAAGTCAATCTGAAATGCAAAAGCTGGCAAAAACTATACATCACTTTACGGTAAAACCTGCTGGTGATAAGGGCTACGATAAGGCTGAAGTGATGCGTGGTGGTGTTGATACAGCTAGTCTTTCATCAAAAACCCTGGAATCTAAAACGATACCAGGGTTATATTTTGGTGGTGAATGTGTTGATGTTACAGGCTGGCTAGGAGGCTATAATTTTCAATGGGCCTGGGCCAGCGCCTATGTCATTGCAAAGCAAATTTAATCACAATGAGGAACTGTAAAGGTCCAAGTTTCTGCCTCTTTTACAGGAATTGTAAAGGGAACACCTTTGTCCATTTCAAACCATAATTTATTTCGAACTTTTTCACGAGTGCCTATCTCATTCATTGTCATGCTATCATATAAACGACCGTTTAACATGACATATTTAATTTTTTCGGAGTTTCGAATATCTTCTAGTGGATTAGCGTCCATAATAATTAAATCAGCTAATTTCCCAACTTCTAAAGATCCAATCTCTTTTTCCATACCTAAATAAGCTGCTCCATTTAAAGTTGCTGCACGAATAGCATCAAGTGGTTTCATACCACCTTGAACAAACATCCATAATTCCCAATGCGCACCTAATCCTTGAATCTGTCCATGAGCGCCTAAATTTACTTTAACTCCTGCATCAGCAAGTTGTTTAGTTGCTTTTGCAATATCTATATGATTATAATCTCCATATTCTGAAGTTGTTCTTCTACGTGATCTAGAATCAATGATATTACGTGGTGTAAAAGTCATCAATCTTTCATTTTCCCATACATTTGTACGGTCATACCAATAATTTTCACCCCATTGTCCACCGTAAGCCACGATTAAAGTAGGCGTATAGGCTACTTTCGTATTAGACCAGAAATTAACCACGTCTTTATATACTGGGGCAACTGGGATACTGTGTTCAATACCAGTATGTCCATCAGCCACCATGGTCATGTTGTGTAAGAAAGTTGAACCACCTTCAGGAACCACTAACATATTTAATTGTCTAGCCGCTTCTAAAACTTGCTGACGTTGATCACGACGAGGTTGATTATATGATTTTACGGAAAAAGCCCCTACAGCTTTTAATCTTCTCAGATGAGATAAGGCGTCATTTAAGCTATTTATCACAACTTTAAAATCACCATCTGCACCATATAAAATAGAGCCTGTAGAATATAAACGTGGCCCTAATAAACGACCAGCTTTAATCATTTCGCTCTGGGAGAAAACCATTTCGGTATTGCTGGAAGGATCATGAGCTGTTGTCACTCCAAATGACAAATTTGCTAAATAAGACCAATCTTGTTGAGGGCTTATTCCATCTGGACTTGTTCTTAAGTGCGCATGTACATCAATTAATCCTGGCATAATGGTTTTGCCGGTTACATCAATTATTTTAGCTTGTTGTGGAATATTGATCTCATTGACTTTACCTAAAGCAATTATTTTATTGTTTTCAACGAGGATTGTACCTTCTTCAATAACTTGATCCCCTTTCATGGTGATAATTCTTGCTCCTTTTAAAGCAATTAAACCTTGTGGAGCGTCTGTTTTTAACTTTAAATTGATAGAAAGACCTGTTTCATCCAAACTTGGTAATACTTCAGGAGCTCCTTCTACAAAAGCAAAAGAATTTTTAATCTCTCTTTGAAAGTATTGCTCTCCTAAGGTCCAAAATAATTTTTTGCTATCAGCGCTCCAATGAAGATAGGTGCCTGCATCTTTTGTTACTCGAGTTAAAGGTAAGCTTCTGTTATTTGCACTTAAATCTAAAGCAGCCCCAGTGGTAACCATTGGGGTAATGTATGCGTTAAAAAGTTCTGTAAATGCTATCCATTTTCCATCTGGACTTACTGCAAATTGATTCGCATAAGTGGAAGTATAATGTGTAAGTTCATTTTTGCCAAATAAATCAACTGATTTTAAAGCTTTCCTACCACCTTCGCTTCCTTGAAAATAAATTCGAGAATCGTCCGGAGAAAAGGATGGTTTTATACCCGACTCATTTACAAGTGTTTTAGTTCCCCCATTTGAGGATACGATAAAAATACCTGTACCTCGTCCATATGTCAAACCTAAGGTTTCATTTCCAACTCCCTTACGAAATACTACTTTATCACCCTTATTATTATATTTTGGAGAATAATAATATCCTTTTTCGTCTGATAAAGTTAAAATTTTACCACTTTTAAGTTCAATTCTTTTTATAGCCCCCTTAAATTCATCACTCCATGAGCTATAAACTATAAATTTTCCGTCTGGGCTAAAACTAGGTTCAAATTCAAACTCGCTACTGTTAGTTAAGCGCTCTGGTGTTCCATTCGGTAATTCCTTTTTATATAAATGACCAGCAGCATTAAAAACAACTAATTTTCCGTCAGGAGAAGTGGTCAGCTGACGAATCATTTTTACAGTAAATTCCGGCGTATGTACTTGCTGTTTAAAATGTATAGCTTCTTGAACAGTGTGTGTACTTTGAATTTGGAAAGGGATTTCATCCACTTCTAAAGTATTTAATTCAATCTGTCTAATTTTTCCTTTTGCATAGAAAATAATTTTTTGTGCATCTGGTGTCCACGCAAAGTTTGGATAGACTCCGAAAATAGCCCAAGTTTCTTGTTGGTCTTTAGACAACTCTTCATATAATGGCCATTCTTCTGCAGTCTTTAAATTTTGAATATATAGTACAGACTTTAATCTAACTCTTTTTACATAAGCCATGAATTTTCCATCTGGAGATATTTGTGGTCTTGCTGCACCTCCTTGCGAGGCAATTAAATTACTCAATTTTCCATTCTGTAAATCTAATTGTCTAACGGCGTAAATCGCTCCATTAGGATCTTTGCTGTATTGAAAAATTGGTCCTGGCGTAATATCTTCAGAAAAGTATAAGTATTTTCCATCTGGAGAAATATTAGGTTCACCAGCATCCTGTTGGTCATTTTTACGCTTAGTAAGTTGTACACCATCACCTCCATGGATATTATACATCCACATTTCACCAGCTCCTAAAGAACGAGAAGCAGTAAAATGCTTTCGTGCCACAATATACTCAGAATTAGGCAACCATGTAGCATTATTTATAAGTCGGAAGCTTTCTTTGGTGATTTGTTTTTTGTTCTCACCGTTGATATCCATGATCCAAATATTATCTGCACCGCTTCGATCACTGGTGAAAGAAATAAATTTACCATTCGGACTAAAACGTGGTTGAACTTCGTAAGAAATACCACCGCTCAATAGTTTAGCATTTCCCCCAGTAATTGGCATACTATAAATATCCCCTAAATAGTCAAAAACTATGGTTTTGCCATCTGGGCTAACATCTAAATTCATCCAAGTACCTTCATCGCTATTTATCGTAAAGGTCTTAGTTGGTCCCAAGAATTTTTCCACATCCCATTTTTGGTTTTCTTTTCTATCTTGTGCATATAGATTCAAACCAATGATGATAAATGTAAGCGAGATAATAAATTTCTTCATATTAGAACATCTTAAATAAAGGTGCAATTTAAAAAATATCAACTGATTTTTTAGCTTTGATCGGAATTATATGATAGCGCACACAATACTTAAGGAATTCTGGGGACATGATCAATTTAGACCATTACAGTCAGAAATTATTCAAACGGCTTTAGATAACAAAGATTGTTTGGCTTTATTACCTACAGGTGGAGGTAAATCGCTGTGTTTTCAAATTCCTGCACTTTTAAAAGAAGGAATTTGTATTGTAGTTTCCCCATTAATAGCTTTAATGAAAGATCAAGTGGAGAACCTAAAAGCTAAGGGTATATCGGCAGTAGCAATTTATGCGGGTATGGGTAAGCGAGAAATTGACATATTGCTAGATAATTGCATTTACGGTAATATTAAATTTTTATATCTCTCGCCAGAAAGATTACTATCCAGAATAGTTCGAGAAAGGATAGCCTACATGAAAGTGAATTTGATTGCTATAGATGAAGCGCATTGTATATCTCAATGGGGTTATGATTTCAGACCTGCCTATTTGCAAATTTCACATTTAAGACAACTTCATCCCCTTGCTCCAATTTTAGCTTTAACAGCAACAGCCACTCCGAGGGTAAAAACGGATATAATTGAAAAATTAAGTTTAAATGACCCTCAAGTTTTTAGCAAAAGTTTTGAGCGACTAAACCTGAGTTATGTTGTGTACAGTGTTGATGATAAATACAAAAGATTAATAAGTGTTTTAAAAAATGTAAAAGGTTCAGGGATTATTTATGTTAGAAACCGTAGAGCCTGTTCTGAGGTGGCCCAGTTTTTAACACAACAAGGCATTCCTGCAGATTTTTATCATGCTGGATTAACTAAAGAAGAAAGAACAGCTAGACAAGATGCCTGGAAAATGGGATCTAAACCCATTATAGTAGCAACTAATGCCTTTGGAATGGGTATTGATAAACCTAATGTTCGTACGGTTATTCATTTAGATTTACCGGATAGTTTAGAAGCTTATTATCAAGAAGCAGGTCGTGCCGGACGTGACGGTCAGCGTGCTTATGCTGTTTTATTAGCAAATGATCATGATAAAGATTTACTTACATCGAGATTATCCGCCACGCTTCTTGAAATTTCTGAAGTAAAGAAAATTTATCATCATTTGGGTAGCTATTTTCAATTAGCCTATGGAGCAGGAGAGGGTATGAGTTTTCCATTTGATATGGTTGAATTTTCTAAACGATATGAGCTATCGCCTTTAAAAGTATATCATGCTTTAAAATACCTTGAAAAAGATAATTTAATCACTTTAACTGACGCTATTTTTGAACCCTCAAAAATTAATTTTTTAACTTCTCATGAAGATTTATATCGATTTCAGATAGAAAACAAGGCCTATGATCAAATTATTAAAACGATTCTGCGGTCTTATGGAGGAGCTTTTGAACATTTTGTTAAAATAAGTGAGTCTGAAATTGCTCAACGATGTGGATTTTCAACTTTAGAAGTAAAAGGCTTGTTAAAAAAATTCCATGAAATGGAAATATTAAATTACCAAGAACAAAGTGATCAAGCCCAACTTGTTTTTAATCGTGCCAGATTAGACACTTTACATTTAGATGTTGATGTGAAATTTATTCAAGAAAGGCAAGATATATATAAACAACAAATAGAAGCGGTCATTCAATATGCTGATCGTTGGGTATGTCGAAGCCTTCAAATTAGAAGCTATTTTGGTGAAGTCAATCCAAATGTATGTGGTGTCTGTGATGTTTGTTTAGCTGAAAAGAAAAAAGAACCGGTCAATTTAAGAAAAGATAAATTGCGTTTTGAATTAATACAATCCCTTCAATTATTGAAGTTAGATTTAGAAGAAATAATGGATAAATTTTCTAGTGAACAACAAGAAGAGCTTATAACCTTGCTTAGAGAAATGCTTGATGCTGGTAAAATTAAAAGTGATGGAAAAAAATTTTACCTTTAACGCTGAATGAAACTTTTGTATGATGCAAAAAGATAATAAAAAAGTCACCCGTGCTTGGGCCTTTTATGATTGGGCAAACTCTGCTTATAATCTCGTTATAACTTCCACTATTTTTCCTGCTTACTACACCGTTATTACATCTGATAAAGATCCTAATACGCAGGATAATGTGCAATTTTTTGGATTTAATTTTATAAACTCGGCATTATACAGTTACGCCTTAGCTTTTGCATTTTTAGTAATTGCATTAATTTCTCCTATTTTATCTTCCATTGCCGATAGTCGAGGAAACAAAAAAACCTTTATGAAAGTCTTTACCTATTTAGGTTCTCTGGCTTGTTGTGGTTTGTATTTTTTTAAAGGATATAATATAGAGCTGGGCATAATATGCATGGTCTTAGCTGCTATAGGTTTTTGGGGAAGTTTAGTCTTTTATAATGCCTATTTGCCAGAAATAGCTAGTGTGGAACAGCAGGATAAAATTAGCGCTAAGGGCTTTACTTATGGATATATAGGTAGTATAATACTACAAATCATATGTTTTGTATTTGTTTTTAAACCTGATTGGTTTGGAATTCAAGAAAGTAGCATCCCTTTTAGGTTATCCTTTCTTTTAGTTGGGGTTTGGTGGATTGTTTTTGCGCAAATTCCATTTAAAGTTCTACCTGAATCAGTAATTAAATTAAAGAATAAGGCCGGTAATATTTTTACAGATGGATTTAAAGAGCTCAGAAAGGTGTGGCTAATGGCAAAGGAAATGCCTTATTTAAAATTATTTCTGGCTGCATTTTTCTTCTATGCCATGGGTGTACAAACCGTTATGTTAGTCGCAACTATTTTTGGAGAAAAGGAACTTGAGCTAAGTACTGAAAAATTAATTGCTACTATTCTTATTTTGCAATTAGTGGCTATCCCAGGAGCTATGTTAATGTCTTATTTGTCCAGTAAAAAATTTGGTAACATTCCCGTTTTAATTGGTGTGGTTTGTATTTGGATATTAGCTTGTTTGTCTGCTTACTATGTACAGACTGAAATAGAGTTTTATATTTTGGCAGCTGTAATTGGTCTAATCATGGGCGGTATTCAATCCCTTTCTCGTTCTACTTATTCAAAAATAATTCCTCAAAATCGTCCAGATCAAACTTCTTTTTTTAGTTTTTATGATGTAACAGAAAAAGTTGCCTTAGTATTAGGTATGTTTAGTTTTGGATTTATAGAGGAAATAAGTGATGATATGAGAAATTCTGTATTAGTTTTAGGGCTTTTCTTTGTAATTGGATTAATATTTTTGACCTTTGTTCAAAGAGTTGCTCCAGAAGTATTAAAAGTGAAATCCAATAAAACCTAAATCCAAAAAATGAAAGTTGAGTTATTTATTCCGTGTTTTATTGATCAATTATATCCTCAAACTGCTTTTAATACCGTAAAAATTTTAGAAAAAGCGGGATGTGAAGTAATTTATAATGGCAAACAAACCTGTTGTGGTCAGCCTGCTTATAATGCAGGTTACTGGGAAGAAGCTAAAACGGTAGGCGCTAAATTTTTAAATGATTTTTCCACTCAAAATTATATAGTATCTCCTTCGGCTTCTTGTGTCGGTATGGTGAAAAATTCATATAATGATTTATTTACCAATAGTATGGTGCATAATACTTGCAGAAGTATTCAAAATCATATTTATGAACTCTCAGATTTCTTGATTAATGTATTAAAAAAAGACTATTTCGGAGCAGAGTTAGAAGGTAAAGCTGTTTATCACGATTCTTGTAGTGGATTAAGAGAGTGCAAGATAAAAGCCGAGCCAAGGCAGCTTATTGAAAAGGTACACGGCTTAGAATTGGTAGAAATGCCTGAAAATGAAACTTGTTGCGGTTTTGGTGGTACATTTGCTGTTAAATTTGATGCGATTTCATCGGCAATGGCCGAACAAAAGGTAAATAATGCCTTAGCTATGGAAGCCGATTATATAATATCCTCTGATATGTCCTGTTTATTGCATTTAGATGGATATATCAAAAAGAAAAATCTTTCTATTAAAATGATGCATTTAGCCGATGTTATAGCTAATGGTTGGCTAGATTTTTAATCAAATAGATCCCTAAATCACATTGAATTGTTACAAATTTATTAACCTATTTTAACAATTATTACAGAAAATCAGCTGTATTTTTGGAATCAAAATAAAATTAACATGAAAAAGATTTTAATTGCCTTTATCGGCCTAATTACCTTTTCATTGCAAGCAAATGCGCAGAAAAAAATATCTGGAGCAATTCAGTTTGAAATGAAAATAGACCCAGTTGCTGCTGCAAGTGCAAATGGCATGCAATTATCTGAAGAAGTAAGAGCGAGAATGCCTAAAGAAGTTAAATCAAATTATGAACTTTTATTTACAGCTACACATGCTAGTTTTATGGCTGTACAAGAGTTTGAAGATAGTAATTCAGGTGGTGGAGGTTTTGGTGGACAAGGTGGAGTTGGAAATAGAATGGGTATGGGGGGAATCATGCGAGGAATGGGAGGTATAAGTATGGCTGGATTTAATGCCAACCGTGAATACTATTATACTATAGCAGATAAAAAATTATTTGAAGTCTTAGACATGAGTGACACCACTTATGCCATTCAAAGTAAATTGACATTAGGCTCTCCGATGCAAAACATGATGCCTCCTAACATGGGTGGTGCTGGGCAACGACCAGGTGGTCAAAATCAAAATAATCAAGAACAAAGTGCCGTTCAGTTTTTACCAGGCCCACCTACAATTGAGCATGAAAAAACAGATGAAACTAAAACTATTTTAGGTTTTAATTGTAAAAAAGTTTTAGTGAAATCTATTCGTAAAGCTTTAGTTTTAGGCATGGAAAAAGATATTATTGATGAAACAGCCGTATGGTATACAAGTGAATTGGGTTTTGATTTTTCTCCGAATCCATACATGTGGACTGAAGGCGCTGTATTGGCAATTGAAAACAAAGGAGTAACTTTTAGAGCTACATCAATTGAATATAGAAATGTAAGCGCAAAAGATGTGACTATGCCTAAAAGAGCTATAGTAATTACGCAGGCTGATTTTCAAAAGAAGCAAGAAGCTAACAGAGCTCGTATGATGAATAATCAAAATAGACAAGGTGCACCGGGAATGATGGGTGGTAATCGTGGAATGATGTTTTAATCTTAATATTTACATGTTTAAAAGGGGGCAAGAAATTGTCCCCTTTTTTGTTATTTTAGCCATTTAAACTATACAAAATGCCCGATAAAAGTTTATCATTTCAAAGTAAGCTTCATTTTTTAGTATTAGATGGGTTAAGAGGTTTAGTCGCCTTAATCGTAGTGCTTTTCCATTTTATGGAAATCATACACCCTGATTTCACCAAAAACCCTTTAGCACATGGGTTTTTAGGCGTAGATTTTTTCTTTTGTTTATCTGGTTTTGTGATAGCTTATGCCTATGATCAAAGAGCTAAACATTTAAGTGTTTGGGAATTTGTAAAACTAAGATTGATAAGACTTCAACCTTTGGTGATTATTGGCGCTACCTTAGGACTAATAGGTTTTCTATTTGATCCTTTTCAAGAAATCTTTAAGCAATATGGAATAGAGAAAACCTTGGTTTATTTTTTTGCGGGCATATGCTTAATTCCTTTTCCGACGATGGAAGAGCGGTTTTTTAATTTATTTAGTTTCAACGCCCCTTCATGGTCCTTATTTTGGGAATATGTGGCCAACTTGTTTTATATTTTATTACTCTATAAACTTCCAAAACAGATTTTGAGTCTCATTGCTTTCCTTTTGGGGATGATTATAATTTATATTATCTACAAGTACCATAATTTATTGGGTGGTTGGAGTGCTGAAACTTTCTGGCATGGCGGTGCTAGAATAGCTTATTCTTTTGTGATAGGTATGCTTATTTTTAGAAAGAATTGGATAATTAAAAATAACTTAAGTTTTTATGTTTTAGGACTACTTTTACTACTTAGTTTTTTTGTGCCTTATAGAGAAAATTTAAATTGGATTACGGAATCGTTCCTTGTTCTAATCTACTTTCCACTTTTAGTGGCTTTGGGTGCAGGAACTCAATGGAAAACTAATAATCCTTATGGCTTGAAACTTTCTGGAGATTTGTCTTATCCATTATACATGACACATTACCCATTTATTTGGCTGTTTTTTGGATATTATACAACGCTCAAGCCTAATGCCTCTACACTATGGGTACAAGTGCCTTTATTTACCTTTGGATTAATTTTAGTAGCCTATTTGGTGATGAAATTTTTAGATTTTCCAATTCGTAATTATTTTAAAAGAAATATACTAAACAAATAAGAATACTTATCTTTGAGGCAAATAAAATCACATAGTAGGTGATTTTTTGCTATCAAATTATTTTTAAAAATTTAAATCATAGTTGTAGATGATTAACATTACCCTACCGGACGGTTCTGTCCGTCAATATGAGCAAGGAATAACTGCTCATCAAATTGCCCTTTCTATATCTGAAGGATTAGCTAGAAATGTACTTGCTGCTGAAGTTAATGGCGAAGTTTGGGATAGTTCAAGATCAATTGAGCAAGATTCCACAGTGAAATTATTAACCTGGAATGATGCGGCTGGCAAATCAACTTTTTGGCATTCTTCAGCGCATTTAATGGCTGAAGCATTAGAATCTCTTTATCCAGGTACTAAATTTGGAATAGGTCCAGCTATTGAAACAGGATTCTACTATGATGTGGATTTTGGTGATCGTGATTTTTCCTCAGATGACTTTAAAGCTATCGAAGTAAAAATGTTGGAATTAGCCAAAGCAAAAGAGAATTTTTCTCGTCAGTCTATTTCAAAAGCGGAAGCTATCGCGTATTTCCAAGAAAAAGGTGATGAATACAAATTGGATTTGTTGGAAGGCTTAGAGGATGGAAAAATAACATTCTACACACAAGGGAATTTTACCGATTTATGTAGAGGTCCGCATATTCCAAATACAGGCTATATCAAAGCTATAAAATTAATGAATGTAGCTGGGGCTTATTGGAGAGGGGATGAAACTAAAAAGCAATTAACGCGTATATATGGCGTAACTTTTCCTAAAGCAAGTGAACTTACTGAATATCTTCAAATGATTGAAGAAGCCAAAAAGCGAGATCACAGAAAATTAGGGAAAGAACTAGAATTATTCACTTTTTCGGAAAAAGTGGGTATGGGCCTACCTATGTGGTTACCTAAAGGAACAGCTTTAAGAGAGCGATTAGTTCAGTTTTTAACTAAAGCTCAATTAAAATCAGGCTATGAGCAGGTAATTACACCACATATTGGACATAAGAACTTATATGTAACTTCTGGGCATTATGAAAAATATGGTAAGGACAGTTTCCAGCCCATCAAAACGCCTCAAGAAGGAGAGGAGTTCTTCTTAAAACCAATGAACTGTCCGCATC
>CAZQFF010000017.1:0-1853 GCA_964592575.1 uncultured Pedobacter sp. | reverse complement strand
CGTTCATATAAAGATTTACCTGTTCGATTTGCTGAATTTGGAACCGTATATCGTTATGAGCAAAGTGGTGAGTTGCATGGATTAACTCGTGTAAGAGGTTTTACGCAAGATGATGCTCACTTATTTTGCATGCCTGAACAAGTAAAAGAAGAGTTTAAAAAAGTAATTGATCTTGTGCTCTATGTGTTTAAGTCTTTAGGATTTGAGGATTACATAGCGCAAGTTTCTTTACGTGACCCAGAAAATAAAGCTAAATATATTGGTTCTGATGAAAATTGGAGATTAGCTGAGCAATCTATCATTGAAGCAGCTGAAGAAAAAGGCTTGCCAACAGTGGTTGAATATGGAGAAGCAGCTTTCTATGGCCCTAAATTAGATTTTATGGTTAAAGATGCTCTAGGTAGAAAATGGCAATTGGGAACAATTCAAGTAGATTATAATTTACCTGAGCGCTTTGATTTAGAATATACGGGAAGTGATAATCAAAAGCACAGACCGGTTATGATTCACCGTGCTCCATTTGGTTCACTTGAAAGATTTGTTGCCGTATTAATTGAACATTGCGCAGGTAATTTCCCATTATGGTTGTCTCCTGAGCAATATATTATTCTTCCAATCTCTGAAAAATATGAAGAATATGCAAAAAAAGTTTCAAATGAGTTAAATAATTCCGATATTCGCGGGCTGATAGACTTTCGAGATGAGAAAATCGGAAGAAAAATCAGAGATGCTGAGGTTAAAAAACTACCTTATATGTTGATCATAGGAGAAAAAGAAGCTGAAGAAGGAAAGGTTTCTGTAAGAAAACATGGTCAAGGTGATTTAGGTAGTATGACAATAGCAGAATTTAGTGCATTAATAATTAAAGAAATAACCGTTTAAAGTAAACACATTTGGCAATAGGTAAACCAGGATTTAATAGAGGGCCGCGTCCTCCATTTAAAAAGAAAGAAGCAGAACATAACATTAACCAATTTATTCGCGCTCAAGAGGTACGTTTAGCTGGTGATAATGTAGAGCCGGGGATCTACCCATTGGCAAAAGCTTTAGCCTTAGCCGATGAGTTAGAGTTGGATTTAGTAGAGATTTCTCCAAATGCTCAACCTCCAGTATGCCGTATTATGGATTATAGTAAATTCTTATACGAGCAAAAAAAGAAGCAAAAAGAAATTAAAGCTAATGCTAAACAAACTGTTATTAAGGAAATTAGATTCGGACCGAATACTTCCGATCACGATTTTCAATTTAAATTAAAACACGCGATTAGTTTCCTAGAAAATGGTGAAAAGGTGAGAGCTTATGTGCATTTTAAAGGAAGAGCAATCGTTTACAAAGAGCAAGGTGAAATTCTTTTATTAAAATTCGCGCAGGCTTTGGAAGAATATGGTAAAGTAGAATTACTTCCAAAGTTAGAAGGTAAAAGAATGTTTTTAACGGTAGCTCCTAAAACAGCAAAGAAATAATAATTTAAATAAATAAAATCAGGTTATGCCAAAAATGAAAACCAATTCCAGTGCTAAAAAGCGTTTTTCGCTTACTGGAACAGGTAAAATTGCAAGAAAGAACGCCTACAAAAGCCACATTTTAACCAAAATGAGCACTAAGCGTAAGCGTAATTTAGGCCAGACTAGTCTGGTAAGTGATGCTGATATGGGCAACGTTAAACGTATGCTTTGTATTGGAAAATAATTAATGTTTAACCAGATACTCGGTCGTAAGTTTGCTGATTCCAATCGAAAAAACGCAACACCGTTTATCAAATTTTTAAAACTATGCCACGTTCGGTAAACGCAGTAGCTGCTAGACGCAGAAGAAAAAAAGTCCTTAAAATGGCCAAAGGCTATTGGGGCGCA
>CAZQFF010000016.1:0-57073 GCA_964592575.1 uncultured Pedobacter sp. | reverse complement strand
GGGCGAAAGTTGTAGCTGGCGCCGGGTCAGTTAAGTCATCCGCAGGTACGTAAACCGCTTGTACAGATGTAATGGAACCACGTTTAGTTGAAGTAATACGCTCCTGCATTAAACCCATTTCTGTAGCTAAAGTTGGTTGGTAACCTACCGCTGAAGGCATACGGCCTAATAGAGCGGATACCTCTGAACCTGCTTGTGTGAAACGGAAGATATTGTCAACGAAGAAAAGAATATCTTTTCCTGCGCCTTCTCCATCACCATCACGGAAATATTCAGCAACAGTTAATCCTGATAAAGCTACACGAGCACGTGCACCAGGAGGCTCGTTCATCTGACCGAACACTAAGGTTGCTTTAGAATCTTTTAATTTATCAGTATCTACTTTAGATAAATCCCAACCACCTTTTTCCATGGAGTGTAAGAATTCATCACCATAAGTGATTACCCCAGACTCGATGAACTCACGTAATAAGTCATTACCCTCACGAGTACGCTCACCAACACCAGCGAATACAGATAAACCCGCATATGCTTTTGCAATGTTGTTTACCAATTCCATAATTAATACCGTTTTACCTACACCCGCACCACCGAATAATCCGATTTTACCACCTTTTGCATAAGGCTCTAATAAGTCGATTACTTTAATACCAGTAAATAGAACTTCAGTTTCAGTTGATAACTCATCGAATTTAGGAGGAGCTGCGTGGATTGGTCTACCATTAGAGTTATCTAATGTATTGATACCATCGATAGCTTCACCTACCACGTTGAATAAACGCCCTTTAACGCCATCACCGATTGGCATTTTAATAGGAGCACCAGTATCTAATGCTTCCATTCCACGTACTAAACCGTCGGTAGAGTCCATGGCAATGGTACGTACGCTATCTTCACCAAGGTGTTGTTGAACCTCTAAGACAACTTTTTGTCCGTTCTCTTTTTTAATCTCTAATGCAGAGAAGATTTTAGGTAAGTGGGCATCATTAGCAAAACTTACGTCCACTACCGGACCAATAATTTGCGCTATTCTTCCAATGTTAGGCATATATCTTTTTGGGTAAATTTATATAAATCAAAATGTTACGGTCTTTTTATAAAACCTACAATTTCGGTTTGCAAAGTTAAGATTTTTAAGTGTAATTTTTAAATATATTATTAAAGTTTTTTTACATAATTCTATCTTCATGCAATTCTCTGTAAAACTTTGCTTTAATAAGCTATTATTTTCGCTTGTAATTCGGTGATTCTTGCGTTGCTCGCGAAGGTAATGCGAGGAATAGCGAAGGTGAATCGAAGCGCAGCGAAAGAATTCCGAATTTGGGGATAACTTCTTACTTTTACAGCTTATCAAAGGCTTTATGAAAAAAATATTAGTTACGGGAAGTAATGGTTTACTGGGTCAAAAAATCACAGAAAGTGTGTTAAGGCAAGGTGACTTTGAACTGATAGCTACGGCCTTAGGGAAAAATCGCTTTCCTGTAAAAACAGGTTATACTTATCAGGAAATGGATATTTGTGATCCGAGTCAAATGAAGGAGGTTTTAAAACAATATCAACCAAATGCGGTTATTCATACGGCAGCTATGACCAATGTGGATACCTGTGAAAGCCAACAAACGGAGGCCTATGCTTTGAATGTAACCGCAGTAGAAAATTTAGCGAAAATTTGTGCGACATTGAACATTCAATTGGTTCATCTCTCTACGGATTTTATTTTCGATGGGGCAAATGGACCATATACCGAAGATGCTGAGCCCAATCCTTTAAGCTATTATGGGAAAACCAAACTTTGGGCAGAGCAAGCCGTACAAAAGTATGCGACACATTGGGCTATTCTAAGAACGATTATTGTATATGGGATTGTTTCCGATATGAGTCGTAGTAATATTATATTATGGGCCAAAAGTGCTTTGGAACAAGGTCAGAAAATTAATGTGGTGAACGATCAATGGCGAATGCCTACACTTGCTGAAGACTTGGCTGAAATTTGTTTATTAGCTGTGCAAAAGGAGGCGCAAGGTATTTATAATGCTTCAGGAAAAGATATGATGCGCATCGTGGATATCGTATATGCTGTGGCGGATTATTGGAAACTAGATAAATCTTTGATTACTGAAATTTCAGCGGATTCTTTAAATCAAGCAGCAAAAAGACCTGTAAAAACGGGTTTTGATTTAAGTAAAAGTAATCGAGAACTAGCTTATCAACCGCATTCTTTTGCTGAAGGTTTAGTTATCATGGATGCTCAATTAAAGGCGATAAAATAGCTTATTAAATGACCTAAAGATGAAATTAATTCTGCTTTAAAATTCTATATATTTGAAATCTAAAAAGGTTAAAAAAATAAATCAATAACATATGGCATTACAAATTGGAGATATCGCACCTGATTTTAAATTATTCGGGTCGGATTTGAAAGAATATAAATTATCGGATTTTGCTGGTAAAAAAGTGGTATTGCATTTTTTTCCTATGGCTTTTACAGGCGTTTGTACAACGCAACTTTGTACGATGCGTGATAACTTTGGATTTTATGAAGGTTTAGATGCGCAAATTTTAGGGGTGTCTGTTGATTCGCCTTTTACCTTAGCTAAATTTAAAGAAGATCAGAATTATCAATTCCCTTTGTTATCTGATTTTAATAAAGAAGTTGCTGCGGCATATGGTGCACTATATGATGAATTTGTGTTTAATTTAAAAGGTGTGGCGAAGCGTGCCGCTTTTGTAATTGATGAGAATGGAAAAATTGCTTATGCTGAAGTTCTAGAAAACGCAGGTGATTTGCCAAATTTTGCAGCAATTGATCAAGTAGTGAAAGCATAAGGGCTTGATAGCAAAGCTATTTTAAAAATAAATCATTATTTATTGTGATTTTAATTTTGAAACATTAATTTTGCAGTCCCTAACCAAGGGACCAAAAGCACTCGTAGCTCAATTGGATAGAGCATCTGACTACGGATCAGAAGGTTTGGGGTTCGAATCCCTACGAGTGCACCATTTTTGAAGAAGCCTTACAGCCAATTCGGGAGGAGGCCTCCAGTGAATAGGTGCAAGGCTTTTAAATTTTAAAGCCAATTTTAGATGCTGAACTTAATCCTCTTCGGCCCTCCTGGTGCAGGTAAAGGCACCCAATCGCAAAAATTGATTGAAAAATATCAATTAGTTCACATTTCGACCGGCGATTTGTTCAGGGCTCATATTAAAAATCAAACTGATTTAGGTAAACAGGTGAGTTCTTTGATAGCGAATGGGGAATTAGTTCCTGATCAAATTACTATCGCTATGTTGGAGGAGGAAATTGATAAAAATCCACAAGCCAAAGGTTTTGTATTTGATGGATTTCCAAGAACTATCCCACAAGCTGAAAAATTGGATCAGTTTTTAATCAGTAAAGGTTCTAAAATATCTGGAGTTATCGCTCTTGATGTAGATCAAGAGGAGCTTTTGAAAAGAATTGCTATTCGTCAAAAAGAAAGTGGTAGAGCTGATGACGAAGCTGATAAATCTAAGAAGCGTATTGATGAATACTTCAATAAAATTATTTTAGTATTGCCTTATTACGAAGCACAACAAAAATTGACGAAAATAAACGGTATCGGTGATATCGAAGTTATTTTTAACCAATTGTGTGCTGTAATAGATCAATATTAAGCCTCATATTTAGCTTTTTATTATGTCCCAAGGTTCCAACTTTGTAGATTACGTAAAGATTTGTTGTCGTTCAGGTAAGGGGGGAGCTGGTTCTGCGCATCTACATCGGGACAAGTTTACCATGACGGGTGGCCCTGATGGGGGTGACGGTGGTCGAGGTGGACATATTATCTTAAAAGGTAATGCCCAATTTTGGACATTATTACACCTTAAATACAGAAAACATATTATTGCGGGTGATGGGGATAGTGGGGGCTCTAGTCATAAATCCGGTAAAACAGGGCGAGATGAAATATTAGAAGTGCCTTTAGGCACAATCGCTCGGGATGCTGAAACAGGTGATGTTATTTTTGAAATTACCGAAGATGGCGAAACCCGAATCTTAACTCCAGGTGGACGAGGAGGCTTAGGGAATGCTCATTTTAAAACGCCTACTTTACAAACACCTCGCTTTGCACAACCAGGAGAACCTGGAAGAGAAGAGTGGATGATTTTGGAATTAAAGGTATTGGCGGATGTGGGTTTAGTCGGCTTTCCAAATGCTGGTAAATCAACTTTACTATCTGTATTATCTGCTGCAAAGCCTGAAATCGCCGATTATCCCTTTACTACGATTGTCCCTAATTTAGGGATGGTTTCTTACCGGGATGGCCGCTCTTTTGTGATGGCTGATATTCCGGGTATTATTGAAGGCGCATCAAAAGGAAAGGGCCTAGGCTTTCGCTTCTTACGTCATATTGAAAGAAATTCAGTTTTGTTATTCATGATACCGGCCGATACCAGTCGCTCGATTAGGGAAGAATATGAAATCTTGAAAAATGAGTTACGTGAATTCAATCCTGAATTAATGCATAAGCCTCATTTATTAGCCATAACCAAGGCTGATTTGTTAGATGAAGAATTAGAAGCTGAAATGGCTTTAGAATGTCCTAAAATACCTTATTTATTTATTTCATCAGTCGCTCAAAAAGGTATTCCAGCATTAAAAGATTTAATCTGGAAAACCATTAATAGCTAATTGTAGCTGTAAGGCAATTCTAGCGAGTGAGTGTAAATACTCCTATCATTATTAAGGTGATTCCTGTAATCTTGGTTACCGTAATTGTTTCGTTGAGAAACAAATATCCTAGAATTAATGTAAATACATAGCCTAAGCTGATTATTGGATAGGCTTTGCTTAATTCCATCTTTGAAAGTACGAAGAGCCAAAGACCTAAACTTAAACCATATAGGATTAATCCAATCCAGAGATTAGGGTTCGTAATTCCAATTTTTATAGCATCAATAGTTTTTGATGATTTGGATGAAATATCAGTAGTGGCTATTTTAAAGAAGTATTGTCCTGTCGCACCCATTAGGATGCTTAAGAATGCGGCTAAATAATGCATTTTATTAGAATTTTTTGTAAAACGGTTCATCGGAAAGATCTAAAAGCTCTTTATCTCCTAGACTATCTCCGTAAGCAATTAATATGTAGTTAATTCTGTCTGGATAAGCTTCCAACAATCGAACGACCTTTTCTGGACCATAACAGTTTTTTGACAAGAATTTCCCAGTAATGATACCTTCTTCATTAATTTCAATTTTCGTTGCCAGTAGGTCATTAATTCCAACTTTTTCTGACCAAGGCTTTATCCAATTTTCAATAGATGCACTTACAATTACAATATGATTGCCCTTTTTTTTATGTGAATCAAGAGCTACAATAGCCTCAGGCCGTAATATTTCTTCTAAACGTGGAATAAAATTTAGTGCCCAATTGTTAAATTGATTTATAGAATCTCCTTTATAAAAGAAAGAAAATACTTGTTGCTTGACTTTCCAATTTGGGTACAGTTTTAACTTCATAGCTATGAGAAGTGGAGAGAAAAGCATGAAACCCAAGTAAAACTGAAATTTACCTTTGCTAAACTTGATAAATTCTAGAAGTGAGTCTTTCTTGGTAATAGTCCCATCAAAATCGAAAACTGCAATTTTCCTTTTTATCACAAGTATATCAGAATTAAAAATGTAATTATCCAAGCTGTTACACACGCTTGGATAAACTTATCTTTAAACAAGACATCGGTTGGACTTCCGCTTTTATGATCAACAATAGTTAATTGAAGATAGCGAATGATGCCCATGATAACGAATATCGAAGTTAAGTATAAATGTCGACTCTGAAAACGATGAGTTACATCAGGAGATATCGTAAACATAATGTATGCAATTATGGTGATAGTAGAGATAGAAGTAATGATTTGGTTCATGAAATCTAAATTATATCTGTTTGTATTATTTCGCATGAGAACTCCTGTTTTCTCATAAATAATAACATCATCTCGACGTTTTGCAAAGGCTATGAAAAGGGCGAGTAAGAATGTCATAATAATAATCCATTCTGACAGCCAAATATCAGTTGCAACTCCACCTACCCAAACTCTTAAGACAAAACCAATGGAAATAATTATTACATCGATTATTGGAAATTTTTTGAGCTTTAAGGAATAGATCATATTCATAAAATAGTAACACATCAAAAGTGCGAATAAAGAATATAGTTTAATTCCACTAAAACTTAAGGCTACTATGGAAAGTGATATGACAAAACAAACAGCCATTATAAAATACCCCGATCTTATAGATATTTGATTGCTAGCAATAGGTCGATTACATTTTTTGGGGTGTGCACGATCAGCTTCCACATCACGAATATCATTGAAGCAATAAATTGAGCTTGCTATAAAACAGAATGATAGGAATACTAGAATACTTTGTACAAATAAATTCTGATCAAAAATTTGTCCACTAAAAAACAATGGTAAAAAGATAAATAAATTTTTAACCCACTGATTAACGCGAAGAAGTTTTGTGATTGAGGCTATTAACATCAAAAAATAGTTGAGAGGATATTTATGAAAAATGAAAATACATAGGAAATACTACGTAAGAAGTTATATATAATACTACTTTCAATTGCAGCATTAAATGAAAATCCTACACTTGGAATTCCTACAAATAACATGAGTAAGGCGAGGGTTGTCTTGGTTGGTCTAATTAAATATGTTAAGTTATTGTTCAATTTCTCTATAAAATTATTTATGTTTTTAGGGATTACTTGTGCAATCTGTGTTTTTGGAATAATCAAAAATATGGTGAATGAACTTGTGATCCAGTAGAAGTAGACTCTTACCATATCACAAGATAAAATTGTGAAAAAGGGGATTAAATTGATGAATTGAAAGATTAGAATAAAAGACAATATAGTTCTATCCTCAAAGGAAAAAATACTTTCATTTTTTCTAAAAGCCATAATAGCATTAGTAGTGATGTAATAGACTGTAGGAGCAACTAATAACCAAAATGCGATCGACAAAACATTCATATCTTTTGTCATGAAATTTATTTTGAAATGTGCTAAAAAGGTAGATTGACTTGTCCAACTTATAGCGCTTAAAGCGGAGTGAGACTGTTCATCAAGCATTGAAGGTTTTACTACTCCTATACTTGCCCATGAATTCCAAATTTGCTGAGCTGAATCTATATTTCCATGATAATAAAGTGTTAATAGAAATGTTATAGCACTCGGAAGTAAATATAAAATAGCAGAGATAATAGCTTTAAAATGTCCTTTATATTTAAAATCATTCCAAAGCAGAACAAACAAAATTGGTAATGAGAAGAACATAAAAGACTCATGGACCAGTTGAATACTTATTATAAGTAAGTTAATTATAAAAAACTTACTTAGCATTGAAAGTGAGCTCTTAAATGTATATAATGATCCTATTAGAAAGCAAATCATTAAGTAATCTTTTCGAATCCAAAAACCGTTAAAAGCACCCATACCAATAAAAAAGCATAATGGTAAAACATATAACATGTAGCCTTTTTTCAGAAATGATTTTGTGAAAAAATAACAAACAAATAAAAAGCAGAGTAAGCAAAATATTTTGATTAGGAATTGAACATCTAAATGAAAATATTTTGCGATTATGAAAAGCGCTTCTCCAATAAGTCCCCGACGTAAAAATCCACTTTGATAGTTAATAAGAAACTCTGAAATTTGCCAGCTTTCATAAGTATAATCAACTAAAAATTGGCTAATAACACGGTAGATTAAAACAAATAAGGATAAAGAATAAAGAATATTAATAATTGTGTATTTAATTCCTTTGTCTTCTTTATCTATTTTTAGTTTCATATTTTATAATGAGAGTATAATCTAAATGTTGAAAATTAACAGTAAGTTATCTTCTGATCACTACATTTTCCATCACTAACATATCCATTTTGGTACGTAAGTAGCAGGCTAATGCTTCTTCAGGTTTATTAACAATGGGCTCGTTTTCGTTAAATGAGGTATTGAGTAAGATAGGCACTTGCGTTTTATTATAGAAAGCTTGAATTAAACCATAGTATTTAGGTTCAATGGCCGCATCTACGGTTTGTAAACGACCTGTACCATCAACATGGGTGACAGCTGGGATAGAAGCACGCCTTTCCGGCTTAATAATAAATACTTTTTCCATGAAAGGTACATCATCTACCGATTCAAAGTAATTGGCGGTATGTTCTTTTAATATGGAAGGGGCAAATGGACGGAATGACTCTCTACGTTTAATTTTAGCATTTAAAATTTCTTTTGCATCGCTTCGACGATGGTCGGCTAAAATAGAACGGTGACCTAATGCTCTTGGGCCAAATTCAGCTCTGCCCTGGAACCAGCCAACTACTCCACCATCTATTAAGCACTGACTAACTTCATCAAACAGTTCTTCATCGCCTAATACGCGATACTCGATGTTTTGAGTTTTTAGGATTTCTTCGATTTCCGGATTAGAAAACTGGGACCCAAAGTAACCATGCCACATGACTTCTTCTCTAGCATTTTTAAGTTCTTGGTGATAAACCCATAAAGCAGCTCCGATTGCTGTTCCGGCATCATGACCTGCAGGTGGAATGTAGAGTTTTTTAAATGGGGTGTTTTGGATGATTTTTCCGTTTGCTACAGAGTTTTGAGCTACGCCTCCTGCTATACAAACGCTATCTAATCCGGTCTTCTTATGTAAAGCAGTTAGGATATGAAAAATGAGCTCTTCAGTAATCCTTTGTACCGAAGCGGCCATATCGTAGTGATACTGCTCTAACTTTTCTTCAGCGGTACGTACAGCTCCAAATTCTTCAATCAGTTTATCTGTAAATAAACTGTCTACAGCAGGAATTCCTCCTTCCCAAACCATATTAACTCCTTTTTTTGGATGATTAAAATAGTCTAGGTTTAGTTCAAACAAACCATTAGGTAAGAATGTTAAAACTTTTCTAAGCTGATCTACATATTTAGCTTCACCATAAGGAGCCAGTCCCATTACTTTATATTCATCTCCATAATGGGGAAAACCTAACCATTGGGTAAAGGTGGTGTAAAAAATGCCTACAGAATGAGGATATGATACAGAGTCTAGTACTTCAATTTGATTGCCTTCTCCTGTACCAATCATGGTAGAAGTAAAATCACCCATCCCATCGATAGACAATAGTGCAGATTTTTCAAATGGAGAGGGGAAAAATGCAGAAGCTAAATGTGCTCTGTGGTGCTCAACATTAATAATTTGGGCTTTGAGTTCATCCTTTTGTATTTGGAAATGCTGGATAAATTCATCTTCAATTGAAGCCGCTTTTTTAAGGTTTGAAACTCTGTCTATAATATTCTTTATACTTAATTTTTGCTTGATTGCAGTGAAAACCTTTTTCCCAAAGTTGGCTTTTGGATCTCTGGAAATAGCAATGTAATCTACATCCTGAATACGGATTCCTGCTTCTCTTAAACAAAACTCAATAGCTTGAGAAGGAAAACCTGCCCAGTGTTTAATTCTTCTGAAACGTTCTTCTTCGGTAGCTGCAATGAGGGTTCCGTTTTTATAAATACAAGCTGATGAATCGCCATGGTAGGCATTTACTCCTAAAATATACATATGAATGAGTCGGGTTTGTACTTCGTTAAAATTGCTCTTTTAAGTATTTACTTTATTTAGTTTCTCTGTATTTTCAGTAGATTTTATACCGTTCGAGTATTCCTTTTAATCCAAAAATAGATCACTATGAAAATGCACAAATAAACTATAATATTAAAAATTTCGTGATGATAATCGAAAAATTGTCTTTGCGATTTAAACATACCTAATAATATGCCTAAGCCTGCTATGCGCATAACATTTAAAACATATATTAAGATACATCCAAAAATTAAGAGGTTTATTTTAGCTTTCATTTTAGCCGGAAAGGCAATTACAAAGGCAGCTAAAAAGCTCCATACACCTAAACCAACGCAGGAATAATTCACAATTAAGGTGGGGCCATCTACTACTAATACTTGTGATTCGTTACTAATGGCATAAAATCCAAACAATCGGATAAGCGCAGTGGAGAAAAAAATCAAGGAAGATTTAATCCATTGTATGTAATTTAGGTTTTCTTTAAACCAAGGCTGGTAATAAGTTCCTCCTTCACTTAATACAGAATTCATAAATAAATTCCCTTGGCTAAGAATAAGGTAAGAAACTAGCATTAAAACTATAAATTTTATAGCTTTTTTATTGGCTTCTTTTTTAGCATTTAGATTAGCATTGTTTTCCATTTTAGGTTGAGGATTAATGTAGTTGGTAGTTATTTTTTTAGGTAGTTTAATTGAGGGATTTCAGACTTTAGAGCTGGTTTTTAATGAGTTCGCGTAGTTTTTTATCAATTAGTTTTCTGAACCATAAGGCATGTAAATAATGAAATTTGCGCCCTGTTTTACCATCTAATATACCCAATTTAGCAAACATCCTATAGGAAAAATACAAATAGGGGCGTAAACCTAAGGGAAGATTCCACCAAAATCTTTTTAACCAAGCGGTACGTTGGTCGGGGTTTCCGAATAAATTTGGCTTTAAAGTTTGCTTTCGGAGTCCTTTTAAGCGTTCAAACTCTTCATGTGCTACGCGCTCAGCATACCTCTCATGCTTCTGAATCCAGAAGTCTAAGTCGTTCTCTTTTAGGTTCTCTTCAACTAAATAGCCGTCCTTCCAAATCTGCGTTGGGCCTTCCACAATAAAGCGATGATCCATATTTTCATTTAAATCAGAGTAACCTTTGCCTGTACGGAACATTTTGAGCAAGTAGAAGGGAAAATATCCTCCATGCTTTAACCAGGTGCCTTGAAAATAATTTTTGCGATTGAAATAGATACCGTCTACATTTTCATATTGCTTTGGGTTGAAATTTTTGAGCTTAACAAATAGCTCTGCTGATAAAGTTTGATCGGCATCTAAACCAATTATCCAAGGTGTCTTCACTACACAGTTTTTAAGCGCAAAGTCCCATTGTTTTGGATGATTTTCAAATGCATGATAAATAACTTCAGCTTGATGTGTTGCGGCTATATCTAAGGTCTTATCGGTACTTCCGCTATCAATAATATAGGTTTTAGCCTGAAGGGGCGCTATAGACTTTAAGATTCGAGGTAAATGCAGCTCTTCGTTGTAGGTAAGGATGATGAAAGTAAAATTCGGATTCATTGGGGGTTAAATTCTGGCTTTAATGATCATTGATTTCCACATGAATGGGAATCTTCCGCAGCCTATAAATTTTTCAACTACGAAACCTTGTTCGGTCAATAACTTATTTAAAGTAGCTTTTGACCATAGCTTAATATGTCCGCCATCCCAGAGTGGATCTGCATGATTGTCCCATTTACCAAATATGGAGATGACTAAGTTTTTTAAGTATCCATGATAAGGAGTTGATAAGATGATTTCTCCCCCTCCAGCTTGTTGTAATATTTGTTTTGCAAACTTAATAAAGCCTCTAGGATCGTATAAGTGTTCTATAACTTCTGTGGAAATAATGACATGAAATGGAATTTTGTCAAAAGGATCGGGTAAAGTATCTTTTGACAAGTCTTGCACTGCAAAATGGGAGGGGTTAACTCGAGACGCTTGCTCAATTCCTGTTACAGAAGCATCAGTTCCATAAGCTTTGTACCCCATTTGTATAAGTTCATTGACTAATGCTCCATTACCGCAACCTAAATCAAGGATATTGAGATCTTTTTTATCCTTAATTAATTTTTGAATAGGTCCAAATAAATAATCATGTGAATAACAACGTTCGGTGGTTTGGTAGCCATAATCTTGATAATTACTCATAGATCGTTATTTTTTTATAGGCAGTTAAATACTTTTCAGTAAGAAAAGATTCATCAAATTCCTTTTTAATTAATAGAGGTGAATTTCTGGTTATGGTTTCTCGATAGTTATTGTTTTGATAGGCTTGAGTCAAACTTTGAATGATTGATTCATGATCTAGTTTACAAATAAAACCTAATTGATTTTCTTTCACAAATCGCGCTAACCCAACTTCTTCACTTAATAGAACCGGGGTGCCAATGGCTAAGGATTCTATAATTACATTGGCGAAATTTTCATTGTGAGAAGTTAAACAAAGCATGTCATGAGCAGCTAAGACTTCAAATTTCTGGATGTTATCTTGATGTCCAATCCAATGTATCTTAGCGTTTAAACCTAAATGCTGGATTTGACTTTTTAACTCTTGGATATAGGTGTCTGTACCACTTCCCGCAATACTCAAGCTCCATGGAAAATCCACTTTTGCTAAAGCTTCAATTAGCATATCTAGACCTTTTTTTTCTTCAATACGGGAAAGAAAAAGTAGTTTGAATAGTGGGGTGGTTAAAGATATTTTATTTGGTAGATTACTTGGAACTTCTACTAGATTAGGAATAATAACAGCGCTTTTGGGTATACAAACCTGTAAATAATCATCTAGTTCTTTTTGACTGGAAACAATTATATGTGCAGACTGCAGTAGATTTTTCCCAAGAAAGAAATGTATAAGCTGCTTGACCAAACTATTTTTATTGTTCTGGGTGTAATTGGTAATCATCCCTCTAGGAGAAAGAACCATTGGCACTCCCTGAATTTTGGTAATCAATGCACCAAACAATACTACTAAGTTCCACCAAGAATGGATGTGTACTTGAAACTCTCCTCTAGGATATAGTTTTTTTTCTTTTTTAATCTTCTTCCAAAGTGCCCATAATAAGGCAGGAGAGAAGTGTGTGTGATCTTTAGTTAGCCGGCTAAAATAGGTGACTTTAACGCCATCAACCATTTGGTTTTGTCCAGAGGGTACTGGTAATTCATGCTGCCCATTGGCTTTGGTGCAAAATACTTCTATTTCAATGCCCTGACTTTCTATGGCACTTAGCGCCTCACAAAGTCTGGCAACCGACATGGTTGGTCCGCCATATACATAGGCTGGTTTATAGGCAGGTGTTAAGTGAAGGATTTTCAAAACTTCCTTTCTATATAATGGAATTGAGAAAGTACTTTAATGGCTACAAAAATAAGTATGTAACCGAAAAATGTAGTATTGAAGAGGTTTTCAAAGCATCCTCCCTTTGTTAGTACAGCAAATAGACTATAGTATAGTATAGATAAACCTATTTCATATCCTAATTTCAATTCCAATATGTATGCAAAATAATGTGCCAGAAATCCAAATAAAACAAATATGAAAACGACACTAATGTAACCAAAACTCATGTATGCATCAGCAATAGTTTGAGGTTTTGCTGAGGTAAAATCGTTTGCATTATTTAAGGTTAAGGCACCGTTTTCTATAGCTCTTCGCTGTGCGGTAACATCTGGACTAAGCTTACCTGGCCATAGAAATCTAGGTACCATACTTTGTATTCCGTACTTTATGATTTCAAATTCATAGTAAGGACGGTTTTTAGGTACAGATTCTATATAAATATTTAACATGGAAATTTCTGACATACGGGTACATAAGAATTCCCAGTTATTGTTTTTAATTCTTTCTTCGTTAAATAATTCATCATTTTGTAATGTAGAAAGAGTTTCTACAGCACCCATGTTCCCATACCAAGAAGCTTGTCTAATAGCCACGTTCATTGTTGGAATAAAATAAAAATATAGCACAATTAGAGGAAGGAAAAAGGCCGATGTTTTTGGGACTCCATATTTGTCGAATAAGATAATGGCTAGATAAATTAAGGGAAATAGTGTGTTTTCTTTCATCCCAGATAAAAACCCTAGAATCATAATCCCTGCAAAATACAGGAACCCTTTAAAGGCTAAATGTTGATAACTGAGGGCATATCCAAAGTATTTAACCGCACAAATAGTTGAAAAAACAGCTAAGTAGCTGCTTAATTGAGCAAATGGAGTAAAGCTAATAACAAAAGCTAAACCTGTAGCGTATATGGAAATTTTTAAGTAATCTTCGGGGAAAATATTAATTTGGTATTGTTGTTCTTCTGGGGATATTTGTCGGATCTTTTTAAAGAAAAAACCTGTCAAGTAGGCGGCATGTGCAAGTACAATGATGTTCTGACTTTTTGCTAAATCCTCAATGACATAAGTATTTGGATAGCCTACTTTTTCAAAGAATTCATAACCTAAATTATCTAGAAAATAGAATATAGAGGTAATAGCTGTATAACCCCACAAAAGTCCTTGTCCTAGTACTAAAGGAGAAAAAAAGCGTATCTTTTTATTGGATTTTAAGTAGTTTATATAATTACTATACAATAGTAAAAATAAACTGCCTCCCCAAGAAATCATGTAAGACAATATAGGGTCTTTAACCAGATAAGCTAGTACAAAAGGGCCGAAAAATATTATAAAATGCATTAGGCGTTTGAAAAAATGTATTGACTAACCGGTTTAAAATTGGCTTCGAAGTTCAATTCGTTTTTAAAGTCTTGCAACGCAGAATTTGATACTTCTTGATAGTTCTGAAAAATGTTGGAAAAACTTTCAATTAGCGATGTGGTAGTTAGATCAGTAAAGAATGTCCATTCTCTATGTCCTAAATGTTCTTTAAAATGTTTATTATCAAATAATAATACGGGTAATCCTACAGCCGCGTACTCATAAATTTTATTAGAGGAGGTTCCAAGCGTTTTATTCATAAGATCTTGTCCCTTGTGTATAGCGAGCCCTATATCACAACGTGAAGCGATTTCAAGTACCTCTGCATAAGGTCCAGGTCCAATGATCTTTAGGTTTTCCTCCACATCATTTTGACGAGCATATTCAGAAATATAAGTTGAAAATTCCGGAGAGATAAAGCCTTTTAGTACTAGCGTAAATTTTTTATTAAAATGTTGTTCGAATTTCTTCATTCCAAGTAAAATTTCCTCGTAGCCATGGTTTAATCCAATGCTACCTTGGAAAATTAAAATTATACTTGTTTTGTCCGCGAAGGAATCTCTTTTTCTATCTTTAACAATGTCTATTGAGGGATAATTTGGAAGAAAGAAATATTTACCTTTAAAAGCTTCCATGGGGAAGCTTAATTTCCTTTCGTTTGCTGGTAGTGAAAATACATCGATATGTCGGAAATAACGCTGTTCACTTAAAATAGCCAAATGACCCAGTGACATATTCCCTACGTTAGCAGCTTCCAATACATCATGATTATGGTACCATAACTTTGGTTTTTTACTAACAAATATGGATACAATTCGGAAGGCGAGTAAGGGGAAAGGGTCATAACAAATAACCCAAGTTGGCTTTTGATCGGTTATAATTTTATAAAAATCTATACAGAATTTAATAAATGAACGAATTTTCCATAAAAAAGAAGACTGTTCTACTTCGCGAATATTCCTGAATGCGCCACTTTCTTTAATATTTACGTTCTGTGGATAATTCCATTCTTTTTGCTTTACATTTCTACAAAGTACGGATAAACTATCAGCTTTCTTAGCTAGCTGGTTGATAGCATTTAAAGTAGGAGGATAATATTCAGGGTGGCTATAAACTGCTGCTACAATTTTCATAAATGTGTGAAATAGTGAATATTGCTTTTACTTTTTCTACGATATCCTAGCTCCTTAAAATACGCTATTATAGCGGCTTCTGAGGTATTCATGATAGAAAGTTGTTTTTCATGGAATTCGACTAAAATAGTGTCGACAAGTTTATTTTTCAATAGATTCTCCATGGATTTTATTGCTGAGAATTCGTATCCTTCAATATCTATTTTGATCAAATTTACATGGCCCATTTGATAGTCTTCAAATAATGTGTCAAGCCTTTTAGTATTGGTTTTTTGTTTTTTCCAAAATTTACTTCTAGAATTTTTTATTATACTCGTACTTCCTGAATTTAAAGAAGGCGATAGAGTGATATCAATTTCCATCTCGGTTTCACTGATTGCTAGAGGAATTACAGTGATGTTCGTCATTTGATTGAGGTCGATATTCTTCTCAATAACATTTTTTAGTCTATGTTGAGGTTCGATAGAATATATTTTACCTGTTGAAGTAACCATTGCTGATGCATGAATACTAAACCATCCTTCATTCGCACCTAAGTCTATGAATGTGTCTCCTGGTTTTAAGTAAGATTTTATAAAATTTGTAAACCCTGGATCATAAGTTATTTCTTGAAGATTGGGGTCAAATAGACTCCAGTAAAAATCAGACCATGTATCAACAAAAAAATTAAAATTTCCATGCTTTATTACTTTTCTTTTAGGGGAAATAATGAATTTAAATAGACTAGCTAATTCTACTGGTCTGATTTGCTGAACAAAATGAGTTTTCATAAATATTGTCTAAAAAGAATGTGATTGTGTAATTTTATGTAGAAATTTTAGGTTTCTGTTTCCAAAGTCTTCCCAGCTGAACCCTTTAGTCGTAAGCTCTCTATTTTTTGCACCCATTTGCAAAATTTGGTCTTTATGGTTAATATACCAGATAATAGCTTCTTCTAGTTTTTGATTGTTCAAGATAGGAATAAGAATGCCATTATTATAGTTTTTTATCACATCAGGTCCACCAGTGTTTTCAGTAGCGATTATTGCACAACCTGAAGACATAGCCTGTAATAATACCATTCCAAAACCATCTTGTACGCTATTGAGTATAAATACATCTACTTTTTGGTAAAATGTGTAAAGTTGATCTTGGGGAATATGATTATAATATTGGATATGTGGTTTATTTTCAAATAAGTCCTTATAAGGGTAGTTTGCATCAAAGGTTCCTGCTACATGAAGTTTAATATCAGCTCCTTCCTTAACTAATTTATCCACTACATCTACTATTCCTTTAACATTTTTTTGATTACTAATCGCACCTACATATCCTATGTTTAATGTTGTTGAGGAGAAATCAGTTTGATTTTTTGTAAATGGAAAGGAATTTAGGTCGACGCCTAAAATATTATTAAACACTTTATTTGGATTAAAACCATGCTCTATAAAGCTATTTAATGCAAATGTACTTGGTACGGTTATGTAGTCTGCTAATTCATATTCTTGACATTCTTTAGCAACAATTTTTTTATTGATTGGCTGTTGGTTACTTGGGTCTACTAGTTTTAAAAGATTTTCTTGGCTTAGAATATGAGCTGATCCTCGCACTAAGACAATTTTAGCATTTGGGTTTTTTTTGCGGATTACCGGAATAGTGCGTAATGCATATCCTGACCAGATAAAATAAACGTCGCTATCCATTTTTATGGTTTTTGAAGCAATCCAGTCGTAAGCCTCACAGGCTAAAAAATCAAGTGGAAATCCTAATCCTAAAGCTTGTGTACCTCGATTAATTAATTCATTGATGTAAATGGATTTGACAAATTGTCTGTTAATTCCAAACCTTTCAACAATGCGTTTGGGATAGCCAGTAACTAGTTCATGAAGTAATCCGTGCTGTTGAAAATGAATAGCCATATCAAAAGCGTGTAAACGACCAGGAACAAGTATACTTACTTTTATATTTTTCATTAAATTTTAGCTTTTGGCTATCTTATATAGTTGATTCTTTAATGTTTCGAACCAAGAATAAGGAATATATAAACCGCAGAAGGTGGCAAACTGATAAATAGATTTTAGCTTGAATTTATTCCAAGTGCTTAAGCGTTCTGCAATTTTGAATTTACTTAATTTTAAACCTTGAGTTAATCCTTTTGCAGCAATTTTGGCATCTAAGTTTCTATAATCAAAAAGCCAGAATGGATAGGTAAACAAATAAATTCGCTTAATTATTTTGTATACAAATTGCTGATCTTTAAACCCTGCATCTGCAAATGCGGTAGCACATACATTGGCATATGAAGGTAAACCAGCATCAAGAACTTTGTATTCGGAAGCTTTTCTAGGTAAAGTATCTCGGTAAGAGTTAGCTATATCGTTATTTACTCTGATATCTTTTAAAACTATTGGATCATAATAGGTAAATAGTCTTCCTTTCTGTAAAATGATCAAGGCAGCTAAATATATCTGCACATATATGCTTCCGTCTAATTTGTCTGTATTTACAGAGTCAAACGCTGTTTTTTTATACACTAGACCTGCTACAAAGCTAAAACTAGAGTAATACTTTAATGTAATTTCTGGACCAGAACCAATTACTTCATTAGCTTTTGCTCTAATTTGAATTTCTTCTGGATTGACAAAATCAGCACAGTTGCAAAATCCCACTTCTGGTTCATTATTTTCAATTAGAAACTTAACTAACCTGCTTAATGCTAATGGATCAGAAAGTGTATCATCATTTCCTAAAATAAAACAATATTGGCCAGATGCTAGTTCCATACTATTGCGAAGATTTCTATCATAACCATGATTAGTTTCAAATCGGTGATAGATTAATGGAAACGGATAATTTTCTTGCATCTGTTTAATTTCTTGAGCAGTGTTGTCAGTACTAGCATCATCTGATACAATCACCTCTAAATCTACTGATTCTTGTAGAGCAATTTGTTGAAGATTTATTTTAAGATATTCAATTCGATTGTATTGCGGTATACAAATAGAAATTTTCATAGTATTTGTTTAAAGGGCCTTATCGAGGTGGGTAATTAATTGTAAACTTCGGTTTTTATAACTATAACCTGAAGCATTTGACCGATTCAAGGCATTTTGTTTAATTTTTTGAATTTGCTGCGGATGAACATTATAATAAGCCAATTTATCATTGAGTTCTTCTAAGCTTTCAAAGTAGACAGCTTCTTTATCTTCTTCAAAGAATTCTAGCTGCTCTATAGTTTTTTCACTAAATAGGCAGCCTCCATATCCAGGAACTTCGAAAGTACGCATATTATGTGATTGCTCTAGGATATTTTGAGGTCTTAGAAAGTTTAGCACACCTAATGCATTTTGACAGACATTTGCATAGGTTTGTTCAAAGATCTGATCAGCTTTATATTTTAATCCGCTTTGCCCTTTTAGTTTAGATTCCCAATTTTTAGAGCCAAAAATCAATAAATTCTCTGATTTGATTTGCGTCAATTTAGCCTGCCTTTCTAAATCCCAAGCTCCAATAAACGTGTAATTGTTTTCAAGGCTGTTGATTGTACTTATTGTGGGTTGAATTTCGTCATCATAACCAAAGGGTATGCAGGGGCTTGAAATCTTGTAATTTTGCTCTAGTTGCTTGCAAATTTCTTTGGCGTATGAGAAATAAAGATCATAATATTTGATGCTGTTACTTACATGAGCATTTCCTGCACCAGCTGAATAAATTTTAAAAGGATGGTCCGGGTTGTAATTACAAAGTAATTGACAATGAAGTTTTAATTCATCTACTGTTTGAGGTAATAATTCCATACCCTTGAAAATCAAAATCACATTTGCTTTGGATTTTTTTGCTATTCTGAGGACTTCTTGATTAGTTTGTTTATGGTAAAAGTCACCATTTATTTTATTGACAATCTTAGAAAAAAGGCTTTTCTCTTTAGCTTGGTGTCCTAAAAGTTGAATGTCAAAGGTATCTGTAGACCAACCTAGCTTTTTTATCTGTTTGATATACTGATTTTCTAAAGCTCCTGGCCCTAAAGATCCTAGAATTAATATTTTTCTATTTTTAGTCATTCCTAATTATAATAAATTCAGTTCTAACTTAGGGTCTGGCTTCTTGATAAAGATGAAGAGATTAATAAGATATAGTATCCTGTTCAAGGCTGAAAAAGCTCTTTTCCAGTTACCTTTTATTAGGGACTTTAAGAATCTTTTTGTTAGGTCTTTTTGAAATCTTAAAAACAACTGATGTTTCGCTTCATTTGGCACTAGATTTTGGTAGTGAATAACCAAATTGGAATATTCAAATATATCTTGGTGGGTTTTAAAAGAGTTAGATGAGACTGATTGCTCACTTTGTCTGTATAAGGTCAATAACTGCGCGATGTACATCACTGTTTCTCCTTGATTTAATATCCTTAACAACCATTCCATATCACCATATTGCGGCATGTTTTTATTGAATAGTCCACTTTTTTTCCAAACTTTTAAGTTTATCGCACAGCCTGATATATGCCACCAAGTACCTTTAACAAGCGTGGAGTTGATACTCCTCGTATTTCCTTCGATAATTTCGTTTTGATTTGTGTTATCACCTGCTATAATTTTACCATTATCATATAGCACATCATAACTACTACATACTGAAGCATACTCAGGATGTTCATAAATATACGCGCACATGGTTTTTACCCAATTTGGTTTAGCTAAGTCATCTGCATGAATTAATAGCATCCAATCATTAACAATAAAAGGGGTTTGAATGAGTCGATTTAAATTGCCCCTTTCGCCTAAATTTCTTTTTGCAGGTAAGATTTCTACCGGAGTTTGCATGTGAATTGAAAATTTCTCACAAATCTCTAATGTATTATCTTTGGAATGGTCATCAGCAATATATATGGTGCATATAAAATCATTTAGATTTTCATTCTCTTTTATGGATTGTAAAGTAGCTTCAATGGTTTTTTCGGCATTATATGTAGGTATTACTATAGATATTTTAGGCATAAATTTGGCTTTGTGTTAGTATAGCTTCAAAATGTTCTTTAAAGGAGAGTACTTTAGCATGCTTTTGTGGAAATACTCTTTCTTTACTTTCAAAGTTTAATAAAGCTTGGTATAAACTTTCTGAATTTCCTGGCTCAAAAGTAAATGAGCAATTGTCAAAGTATTCAGCTAGCTCAGCACAACCTCCTAAGTTTGAGGCCAACACAAAACTCTTGCTAGCAATTGCTTCATGAAATACTAAGGGGCCAATTTCGTACGATAAAGATGGGATTATAACTGCAGTTACTTGGTGTAATAGTTGGGCCATTCCTTTTTGGTCATAATATCCAATCCATTTAATGTCTTTTCTTTCTCTAAGCTTTTCTATTTCATTTTTAATCTCCTGGTCGTTTGTTGAGCCGTCTCCAATAATCCATAATTCTCTATTGTCATTTTCTTTTAATTTTGACCATGCTTGAAGTAAATAAACAATTCCTTTTATTCGGGATAACCTGCCATTAAAAAAATATATCGTTTTAGATTTTTGATATTGTTTATCTGATGGTTCGAAAAATACATCTGCAATACCATGTCTGAACATACAAATCTGACCAGAAGGAATTTCCATATTGATGAGATGTTGACTTATTCCATTGGAATATGTCCACCATTCATGGGTAAGACTTTTCAATTTTTGAAAGCTCAGAATATTAAGTTTAGTTAGATGTTTTATGCGTAGTATGGAAGGTAAAAATGAAAATTTTAGATTCGGTAGAAGTGGAGTAATTAGTTTAGATAGTTTGTATGGGATATTGAGTTTATAACTGACCACATCTGCTATTAAATCAATATGGTATGGCTTTTCCTGAAAAGTGTTACCGAAGAGTAAACTTTCTTTGGGGCAAAAAATAGCTGTGTGCATACTAGTAACTATTTTGATTTCAGGATTTTTTGTCTTTAGCGCTAAAATTAAATTCAAGCCTATGGTAGGAGTAAAGCCATTAACATGTAAGACATCTAAATTTTCAAATTCTTTTCTTATTGGTATAAATTTTCTCCAACTTTCTGAGTGCTCTATACTTTCTCTGGAATAAAGTTGCGAAGTGGTAATATTAAAATAATGTATCGCAAAAACGTTTAAGTTATTGTATTTGTATAAACCTACTAAAAGATTACTGTCCTCAAATAGAACTCCTGTTTTTCTAATTTCGTCTTCTCCCACTGCAGCAATAATGTTTACTTGGTGACCTTGACTCTCTAAAAAAAGTGCAAGTTCATTTACATAAACTTCTGTGCCACCTAAGTGGTATGGGAAAAAATTATGAGTAGTAAGTAGAATATTCAAAATCTTATCTAAATTTTGACTTAAGTCTTTGATAGTTTTTGCCTAAAAGGGAAGCTAAATAAAATTTCCAAATTTCAGTATCTAATAGATTTCCAGTTTTTATCTTAAGATAATTTGAAAAGCAACGGCGAGCATCTGTAAACATATCTTGTCCAAAATAGTTTAAACCAAACTTCCTCCAATAAATGCTTTTTAATTCTTTAAGTTTTGCATCATTGATAGCTTTTAGATTACTAAAATGCTTTAGTATTTCAAAGGTGGTATTTTCTCCATTTTTATTTGCAATCATTTGAACATGCATACCTTGCGCATGTATTCTATAAAATGCAAGTGTTTTAGGCAAGTAACCCAATTTATATTTTTGTGCAATACTTAAACTGATGAACCAATCTAAGTAGTTAAAGTTTGCCGGAAATGGATAATGTTCAAGCAGAGCTTCCGATCTGAACATAATGGTAGGGGCTGTTATATAGTAATCATTTAATAAATCATTAAATTCCCAAGCAATTTCTTCTTTTTGAGCTCTCCTAGTTTTTACGTTTGTATTGGTGATCTGATTATTGGAATCTACATACGAGCAATCAGCATATACTAAGCCAACTTCAGGATTTTTAATCAAAAACTGACTAGTCTCGGATAAGAAATTAGGATCCCAATAATCATCACCATCGAATCGACAAATAAACCCTCCCTTAGCTTTGGACATCGCTTCGTTGATGGAATTGGCCGCTCCTTGATTTTGAGCATGAGGTATGAATTTAATTCGCGAATCTCTTTTCGCGTACTCAGCTATTATTTGAGCAGAATTATCTTTAGATGCATCATCTACAATAATTAATTCAATATTCCCATCGTACTTTTGATTGAGCAGGCTTATAATCGCATGCTCAATATATCTTTCAAAGTTATAAGAGGTGAGGATTATACTAATATCAATTTTTGAGGACACGATTTTGTAGTAGTTTATTTCTCAGTGCTTAAAACGATGTCACAGATTCTATTAACTTGACTTTCTTTTAAACCTACATATAGGGGTAGACAAAGTACTCTTTTCGATAAGGATTCAGCATTAGGGCAGGCCTGATATGGTACAAAGTCTAACGTGTTTAAAGCAGGGTAGAAGTATCTTCTTGGGAAAATGTCATTTGCCTGAAGCGTTGATAAGGCTAATTCTAACTGTTCTTCTGTTGGAAATACAATGGGAAAATAAGCATAATTATAAGTAGTGTGTGCACGAATATTTAATGTTCTTATCGATGTATCTTGAAGCGCATTTTTGTATTGCTCGATTATATTTCTCCTATCTGCAATTATATCTGGAATGTGATCTAACATACATAAACCCATCGCAGCATTGAATTCTGAAGCTTTTCCATTGATACCAACCCCCCAAAATGTTTCAGGGGATTTATGTCCGAAATTTCTCATGTAAGAAATTTTATGAGCCAATTCATCATTATTTGTAACTATTGCTCCTCCCTCTATAGTGTGAAATAATTTAGTAGCATGAAAACTGAGCGTACTAATATCTCCATAATTTAATATTGAATTATCCTTATGTGCTAAGTCGAATGCATGAGCAGCATCATAAATAATGGGTATTTGGTATTTATCAGATATTTCTTTTAAAGCTTCAACATCACATGGATTTCCATAGACATGCGTTGCAAGTATAGCTTTTGCACCATTTTTAGCAAGTTTCTCAACTTCAGCTGGATTAACGCACATACTATCATCGATATCTGCAAAAATTGGCTCCATTCCTTCCCAAAGGATACTAGATGTTGTTGCAACATATGAAAATGGAGTAGTAATAACTTTCCCAGATATTTCTAATGCTTTGAGTGCAATTTGTAGCGCTATAGTGCCATTGTTAACAAAGAAAAAATGCTTTACATTAAATCGTTCTTTTAATTTGGCTTCTAGCTCAAGGACAAGTGGTCCATGATTAGTTAGATGATTTCTTTCCCAGATGCCTTTTAAATAGGACTGGTATTTTTCCAAATCTGGAAGATACGTTTGGGTAACTTTAATCATTGATTGCTTTAAATTTAAACTTATTAATCACTGGTTCTTCTAAATATTTATAGAGTAAATGACTGAAAAAAATTAAAAGACCTATATATATTACATAAATAATGCTAATTACGTTAAAATCCATTTTTTCAAAAATTAGAAATAGATAATTTTTTAGAGGATAATGAATTAAATATATCCCATAGCTTATTTTGCCTAAATAGGATAGCCGCTCATTTGCAAGTATGTTTGGATTCTGATATAATATTATAAAACATGGAAGAAATAAAAAGTTTGAGTATACCACTAACCATGCATTATCGTTAAATGGAAAGAAGAATCTGAGAGTAATGGCAATAATTAAAATAGAAACTAAACTAAGATAGGCAACTAGTTTGCTGTTAAATTTTAAACTTAGTTTTTCTTGATTTATAATTAGCCTTCCAAGAACTATTCCTATTAGAAATGTAGGTATATAATAGATAGGTAAGACAATGTTATCTACATAAAGAAAACCATTAGAAGGTAAAGTTGATCCAATTAATAAGAAAGATAACAAGGCAATAATTGATTTATTGCTAATAGTTTTGATCCTCGATAGTATATAAACTAATAATGGAAATAAAAGGTAAAGAAATATCTCTACTGATAAAGACCAGCTTGGAGGATTTATATGCAAGAGCCAATTTACGTTCCAACTCTGAATCATGAGTACAGAAGCTCCAATTATTTCTGTGCAAAACGAAAAATAGTTATCATTTACTTTGTATTGATAGTATAAAAATCCAGGTAGGGCAAATAATAAACTAAAAACATATAATGGGTAAATTCTTACCAATCTATTCTTAATATATTTTGAAAAAGGTATAGCTTTAAAACTAAGCATTAAAACAATTCCCGAAAGCATAAAAAAACCTGTTACTGCAAACTGTCCAAATGTCAAAAAAGAATCGAAATTGATAAATGGTATAATTTCATCATAACTATGAAAAAGTACTACCCAAATGGCTAGAATAAATCGGAAGCTAGTTAAATTAGGATAATATTGAAATTTGGATTTGGCAATTTCCATTTTTATCGCTTCAGCAATTTTCTAAATTTATTGGGGAGCAAATTTCTATAAACACGGCTTATTTCATTGGCAATATATAGACCAAAAAAACGGGCTAAAGTTCTCTTAAAGAAATTATAGCCTTCATATTTTTTTACATGGGTTAGTTTAAATTCATTATATGCTTTTTTTGCCTCAGGATAGTTCTTAGCATAGTAAAGTTTATCTCCAGTCAATAATAACGCAGTAGCAAAGCTTATTTTATTTTCCTCCTTGATTTGATCTTTTAGTTCCAAAAGTGACCTTAAGTTTGACGGCCAAATATCCGAGAAGTTATCTTTTGAATGACTGTTAATTCGTATATTCTGTTTTGCTAATGGTTTATCTATAAAATGAAAGTTATTGCTGGTTAAAAAAGCTCTACGACTAAAATCGGCATCTTCAGATTGTGGTAAAATATCTCGTGTTTTAAAGCCTTTTATTTTTTGAATTATACTTTTTTTATATGTTACTGCCGGGGTTAATATAGCGTGATATAAGCTAAAATTGAACATGATTTTAATATCCCTAGATAAGCCTATAACTCTTTCTTGAATTAATTGATTGTCGGGAGTGTAAGATGAAACCTCATTTAATATGAAATCAGGTTCATGTGTTTGAATTGTCTGTTCAATTTCAAGCATGGCATTCTCAAAAAGTTCATCATCTGCATCCTGAAATCTTAAGTATTTGCTGTCAGCTTTTTCAACTAAGTAATTCCTGCCATAGGCAGGACCTTGGTTCTTATCAGTTCTATATAATTCGATTGGAAAGTTATATCTTGATATATCTAGAAAGGATTTTAACGGAGCTTCTGAGTAATCATCATAGATAAGTACTTTATGTGGCATTAAAGATTGTTGCGCAATACTATCCAAACATCTATAAATGAGTGGACCTTCATTATAATAAGTTACAAGAATAGATACCGAAGAATTCATTTTATATTACCTCATATTGCAAATTTATTAATCCCTTCGCCTCTGTTTCGTATTCATAAATAATTTCCCCATTGGGGACTTTTTTTGGCCAGATATTAAAATGATGAACATTCTCAAAATTTCTTAAAATGATTGAATCATCAATGTGCATCCCTAAGGTATACTCACCTTCTAAGAAAGGGGTCTTCTTTATCTTTATAGATAAATGCAATTCTTTATCAGGACCGATTTGCGTGTTTACTCCAATTTGATTTCTTAGATCCAAAATGGATAGTTTTTGATTGTAAACGTTGTAAATTATTGGAGCAATACTACTTAAAACTCTATTTTCTTTACTCTTAACTTTAAATGATAAAATACAATCTTCTAAGGAAGATATTAATTCGGGATTGAAATTTATATCATATATTTCATAATTGCTATCTAATACAATATCTGAACCTTGGGTCTGTGTTTGTAAGTTCTGATATAAATTAATTGCCTCTGGAGTTGAAGTTTGTTTAAGTAAACTCCCATTATTTAAAACTATACTTTGGGAACATAGTTTTTGAATGCTAGCCATGTTATGACTTACAAATAACACTGTTCTTCCCAACCCAGTACTGATATCACTCATTTTACCTAAGCATTTTTTCTGGAAATCTGCGTCTCCAACTGCGAGTACCTCATCTACTATGAGAATTTCACTTTCTAGGTGAGCAGCAACAGCAAATGCAAGCCGCACATACATACCCGATGAGTACCTTTTTACAGGGGTATCTAAATATCTTTCAATACCTGCAAAATCTACAATTTCGTCAAGATTTTTTTGTATTTCCTTTCTACGCATTCCTAATATTGAACCATTCAAGAAAATATTTTCTCGACCACTTAACTCAGGATGAAATCCAGTTCCTACTTCTAATAAGCTCGCTACTCGACCTTTACCAAATATTTTGCCAGTTGTAGGGGCGGTTACTTTAGAAAGAATTTTTAATAACGTAGATTTTCCAGCACCATTTCTACCTATAATTCCTACAGCAGCTCCTTCCTCAATTTCAAAATTAATATCCTTCAAACTCCATACAATATCACTAGACCCTGCTTTACTTCTATCGTTTGATTCCCCTATTCTTAGAAATGGATCTTCTTTACCTCTAATTTTTGCATACCATCTCTCTATATCTCTGCTTATTGTGCCAGTACCTATTTGACCGAGTTGATAAGCTTTTCCTAAGTTTTCTGCTTTAATGGCGATTTTGGAGGACATAACAATTATTTATGAATGATTTTCGACTTAAGTTTTCTTGCAAGCCTTTTAAAAAGATTTGAATTTGAGCTAGATTTTATTTTAGATAAATATTCATAATCCGGTTTCAAATGAGGGTAGTATTTGTCTAAAGCTAATTTGCCTTCGGATAAAATCGCATCTCTATTGGAGGATAGCCCGCCGCTTTCAAAAATGGAAATTATAAGTGGAATTTTTCTAAATCGTGCTTTATCTAAAAATGCATTTACATAAAATATCCAGTCCGATATAATTTTGAAGTCCTTATCGTAGCCTTCATAATTATTTAATAATGCTGTTGATATTATAGATGCAGGATGCCCAAGAGAATTAAAAAATAGATAATTTAGACTAATTTGATTAGGATAATTAGTATGAACATTTTGATTTGTTTCTGGAGTGTGAATAATTAAATCTCCGTAATAAATATCTTGGTGGGGATCAGCCTTTATCTGCTTAGCAATCTCTTGAATGATATTGTTATGAATAAGAATATCTCCAGAGTTAAGAAACAAGCAATAAGGTGAATTAGCTTGTTTCAATCCTCTATTCATTGCATCGTAAACACCCTCATCTTTTTCACTCCTCCAATAACTAATAAAATCAGTATTATCCTTTATAATTTCTAGACTATTATATGTAGAGTTTCCATCTATTACAATATATTCTAAAGATTTAAAGCTTTGATCTTTTACAGATTTTATTGCTTTACTTAATCCTATTGAGTTATAGTTAATAGTAATTATTGAGATCATGAGTTCGCTTGGGCTTAAACTGTGTCTACAAAATTCTTTTCTACTTTGTTAAATATCAAAATGCCTATTATTAGAATAATAAACGTAATTCCAGAGGAATAGCCTAATGACCCCCAAGTAAAGCTACCTTCACCTAGAAATCCGTATCTGAAGGTTTCGATTAAAGGAGTCATGGGATTATATTCAATTATCCAACTATATGCAGGATATTTTTCAATGGCTGTTGAAAGGGGGTAAATAACTGTTGTTGCATACATGAGTAGTTGAATTCCAAAGGTTACTAGGAATGCTAAATCTCTGTACTTTGTTGTCATAGCAGATATAATCATGCCAGCTCCTAAGCCTAAAAGCGCCATTAAGATGACCACTACGGGAAATAAAATAATAGCCCAGTTAGGACCAAAGCTAGCTTCTTGAATATAATAGTAGGCCATAAAACCTAAGAACAGCAGCATTTGTACCCCAAAACGAACCAGGTTACTTACCACAATACTTAATGGCATAATTAGTCGAGGAAAATAAACTTTACCGAATATATTAGCATTATCTTTGAATACGGTAGAGGTTTTAGTAATGCAGTCTGCAAAGTAGTTCCATGCAGTAATACCTGCCATATAAAATAGAGGCCCCGGGAGACCATCAGTAGAAATTCCTGCGAGGTTTCCGAATATAAAAGTGAAAATTATTGTGGTTAGTAGAGGTTGTATAAAAAACCAGAGTGGACCAAATATAGTTTGTTTATAAAATGATACAAAATCTCTTCTCACCAATAAGCCAAGTAAGTCTCTGTATTCCCAAACTTCCTTTAGATTTAATGAAAATAAGGAGTGCTTTGAGGAAATACTCCATTCGTGTTTATGTTCTTCGTTTCGGCTCATTAATTTATCCATAATCAGAATTGATGGGTTAAGCTAATTTGAGTAAGTGTTGTATTTTTTGTTGATATTCTTCAAATCCGAAATGCTGTTTACAGAGATTTTGAATTTGAAGAGGGTTTTTAGTTTCGTTTAGGCTGTTTTCTATAGCGAGTTCAATTTCTAAAATATTTTCTGGGGAAACAAGCTTTCCTAATTTACCGTTTAAAAGGGCATCATTAGATCCATCTTGATTGCCACCAATTGTTTTTACACCACAGGCTGCGGCTTCAATAAACACAATTCCAAATCCCTCCATGGTGCTTGGCATAATAAAGACATCAGCTAGTTTATAAAAATCAGTTTTTTCTTTTTCATCAATAAAACCAATGAGTTTTACATTGCTCTCCATGTTGTATTCCTTTACATATTGGGCAATTCTATCCTTTTCCATTTCATCAGCTTTTCCGGCGATCAAGTAGATAAGATTAGGGAATTTTTTAACTAAAGTAGGTAATGCTGTTAGTACTCTATCATAACCTTTATAAGCTTCTTCGGCTATTAAACGCGTGAGTGTTAAAAGAATAGGCTGTTCAGCGTTAATCCCGTATCTATCTAATAAGTATTTTGGTTTGTCGAAAGTATTAGGCCAATTAAAAAATGGATCTATTGCATTATTTAATATCTGGATATTGGTTTTGTTGATGTGATGAGTGATTGCAATTTTTTCTGCCGTAAATCGACTCACTGCCCATATTTCAACATCGTTTTGGAGTATTTCTCTCTTCCAATTAGATACAGGATCCCATATTTCTATGCCGTGAGCAAAAAGTATAATTTTAGTTTTGGGTTTTAAGAATTTAAGGATGGGAACTAAAATTAATAGATTTATATGGCTCAAGATAATTACATCACTGAGCATTCCTTGTAAAACGCTTCTTATTATAAATACAACTTTTGAACCTGAAAATCCTTTGTAAGATTTTTCATTAATGTATTGGTCGTCTATTTGTTCGGATTGATCGTAGAGTGAAAAGTGTTGGAATGATAATTTTCCTGTTTGAGTTGAAAGATTCTGTAGCGCTTTTGCAAGGGTTCTACATACTTTTTCAATTCCACCAGTCAATCCGAAGGTATAAAGACTTAAGAAGAGTATTTTAGTTGGCTTTGCGATTATGCTTTGGATTTAAGTTTACTTATTGAATACTTGAAAGAGGGCATAGGCTCTTGACCAATGAATTTTTCCGGCTTTAAATTCATTCATAATTTTTTTTGCAACAGGATTATGTTGATATAAATTTGGATTAGTTATCTGTTTATTTTTTTGTAGCCAAATTTGTAATGGAAAGGTAAAGCCCATTTTTGGGCGGTTCCAGATTGCTTCTGGAAGTAAGTTTAGAAAGCTGTTAACCAGTAAGCCTTTGGGTTTCCCTGTATTGAATTTTAATTCAGGGGCAATTTGATGTAGGCTCTCTCCAAGCTGTTTATCCAGAAATGGAACCCTAACTTCTATACTATGTCTCATACTCATGAAATCGGTGTCTTTCAAAAGTTGATTTCGCATGAATAAATGACATTCCATATCTGCGGCACGATTTCCATTATAATCCGGATATAACTCCGGTAGGCCAGAATAGTTCTCTAATATGCTTATAATCTCTGCAGTACTACAATTTAAAAGAGCTGCAACTTTTTCTGGGGTATAAAATCCGCGTAAGAATAAATACTCGCCAATAGGGTTTTTAAGACTTAAAAAGTAAAAACGCTTATATCTTTCATCAGGAAGTTTACTGAACAACTTCCAAATGGAACGAGGAAGTCTTTTTAAGTGTTTTAAAAGCTTTATTCTTTGAAATGAAGGATAACCTCCAAATAGTTCATCTGCACCTATGCCTGAAAGTACTGCTTTAAGACCATTCTCTTTAGCACACTTGTTAACAAACCATGAGTTTATTGCATCATTACTTGGTTGATCCATTGCTTCAAGTATCTCTGGCAAATGCTTGGTTAAGTCGTCTTCAGTGATGGTATAACTGCTATGTGTGCCCTTTGTTTGGTTAGCTATGATTTCTTGGTACTTACCTTCAGAATAGGCTTGCTCAGCAAAATTAATGGAAACAGTTTTAAGATTTGAACCAATTTTTTTATCCGCAAGAAGCGTAAGCAAACTCGAATCGATACCTCCGCTTAAAAATACACCGACCGAAGCATCAGCTAAAAGATGGCTTTCGACTGCGGCTTCTAATTTTTGCTGGATTTGACTTTCAGCTTCAAGTTTATCAGTTATTTCAATCTTGGGTCTTAGATTTTGATATTTAAATATCTGAGAACTGGCCGTTTTATGATTCCATTCCATATAATAACCAGGATTTAATGAATAAACCTCTTTAAGCGTGGTATAGGGATGCGGAATATGGCCAAAACTTAAAAAAAGAGTTTTCCAATCTGGGTTTTCTTGAAAATTTAAGTTGCTTGCCTTAAAGGCCTTAACTTCAGATGCAAATAATAATTGGCTTGCATGATTATGATAATAAAGGGGTTTTATTCCATATTCATCTCTCACTAAATAGGTTTTGCCTTGACTTTTATGGTGTAAAGCAAAGGCAAACATACCTTCAAGTAAATTAAATAAAGCTGTTCCCCAGTATTCAAAACCTTTTAAAATTACTTCAGTATCTGTACCCGTTTGAAATTCATATCCTTGCTCAATTAGTTTTTCTCGTAAAGATTTGAAATTATATATTTCTCCATTGAATACAAGGCTTAGATCTTTATGGTGCATAGGTTGATGACCAGCAACCGATAAATCTAACAAAGCTAATCGACGGTGTCCAAATACGTATTCAGCTTCTGGATTTATATCAAATCCTTCATCATCTGGTCCACCTTCAGCCATGCTATCACACATTGCAGTAATTATTTGTTTGGTTTGAATAAGGTCTTGGGAAGGATTTAGGATTCCTGCTATTCTACACATATGTGAAGCAAAAGGTAAATTTTAATACAGCTTAGACATAGCTTCGCCTGGTCAGTCACATGTATATTTTTGTAACTGTTTAGTTTTTAGTTTATTATTTTAACCTCTCTATATTTTTTAGAGAAGTATTAAGGACAATAGATAGGCCTAAATTATGTATTTTAAGGACTATTTTACGCTTCTGTTTTAAAGATAATAATTCTGCTTGGATTCCCTTAAAAGGTCCAGACTTTATTATTACTTTTTGGCCAGCACTTAAATCAGTTTCTTCTATTTCTAAATGTTCACTGCCCTCTATCAGCAATTTTAAGTCCTCAATTTGTTTGTCTGGGATAGAAGCAATTTTGCCTGAAAAATATATATACCTTGCAAATCCTTGAACAGCTGATACTTCAGATAATTGGTTTTCGTAAATTTTGACAAATAAATAGGAGTTTAATAAAGGTTCTAGTAGTATCTTTTTACGATCACTCCATTGCTTTTCTACCCGTTTTAGGGGTAAATAAACCTCAATTCCACACTTTTGTAAACGCTCTGCAGTTTTCTTTTCAGCTTTAGCTTGCGTATATATAGGATACCATTTTTTTATTTTTTCTTCCAAAACTCCCACCATCTTTTAGGATCGTTGTCATAATAGCCTGCTCCTGCATATCCCGAGTAATCTGAATAATAGTACGTGCTATTGCCTCCCCCTTTAGAATAATCCGTAGTATAGTAATTAGAGTGCAAAGCATCGTCCCCAAAAGCATTTAATACAATAGCTAAGTTACTTAATCCATATTCTCGAGATAATCTTTCAGGAATAGCTGCAGCCCTATATTGTGATTTACCTGAGCGAATGACAAATAAATTGATATCCGATTGACGAATTAATGGAATAGCATCTGATACTAAACCTACAGGAGCTGTATCTACTAATACGTAATCATACAGTGGTGAAAGAAACTCCAAAAGTTCCTTCATTTTTTCAGTATGTAATAATTCAGAAGGATTAGGAGGGACTGGGCCTGATGGTAGGAAATCTATGTTGTGCACATCATCATGATGCAAGATTTCCTCTAGGGTATTTTGTCCAGATAAATATGTACTTAATCCTATTCTGTTATCACTTCCAAAGGCTTTGTGAAGTTTGGACTTTCTTAAATCGGCTGCAATTAATATAACTCGTTTTTCAATGAGGGCTAAGGTGCCTGCAAGGTTTATAGTTACAAATGATTTTCCTTCGCCTGATATTTCAGAAGTAATACATATGGTCTTACTCTTTTTATGACTTGCTAAAAAACTCAAATTTGTTCTTACCGATCTTACTGATTCTGCAAAAACAGATTTAGGCTTAGAAAGTGATAATGCTTGTCTGTTATTTTTATCAATAAACTCGGGGAATTTTCTGATTACCCCTATGATCGGCGTTCTGGTCAATGCTTCTACAGTTTCTTTATCGTAGATATATGGATTTAAGAAGCGAACTAATAAAATTAACCCAATACCGGCAGCTAATCCGGCCATTAAAGCATAGGTGTATATACTTCGTTCATTGACTCCTATATTATAATTATTAGGCATAGCCTTATTTACTATGGCAGCTCCTGGAACTGTGGCTGCTGCATTCATCTCAGCTTCAAGCTTTTTCTCTTTTAAATATTCTTGAACTCTATTATTAACTTGGAAATTGGAATTTAAACGAACAAATTTTTGTTCTTTCATTGGAAGCTGTCTGATTTCTTCCTCATATGTTTTGATTTGATTATCTGTAAATGCTGTTGTTTTTAAATTACGTGTTTTTAAAGCATCAATACTTTTAATCAAGGCTTCTCTAATTTGATTCATTTGTGCATCCAACTCTTTAATTTGTGGTGCATTTGGGTTCAAATCTTTTAATCTGAGCTCTCTGGAAACGGCTAATTTATTAAACTCAGTAATAAGTGCAGATTGAGTAGGAGAAATGGTGCCTTCCAAATTTAGATTGATTTCAATTTTATTTCTCGCACTGGCAATTTGCGTCTCCAATTGTGTTATACCTAAAAGCTCTATTTCTAATAAATTTTTTCTATTCTCTGCATCGGTGAGCTTCGCCATTAATTGACTTGCCGTGGTACCGACATCTAAAATATTATTTTGAGCTTTATAATTGGTTAGATTAGTAGAAGAAGAATCAACCTGACCATTGATAAAGGATAATTGTTTATCAATGAAATCAACGGTTTGCTTAGCTGATTTTTGTTTTTGAATGATATCGTATTTTATATAGGATTGAATAACGGCATTTAATGCGTCGGCGGCAAAAGTATAATTTTGATCCATCAAACTAATATTCATCACATTCGTAAAACGTGCCGCTTCGTTGGTATTTAATCCACTAGTAATCCTTCCTAAAAAATCTTGTTTACTATTAAAATTAAAACTGTAGTCCCCATTTTTTGGTATTGTAGAGGTAATCCTAAATTTAGTATTGCCCATAGAAATAGGCTGCCCATAGCGATAAAATTTAAATTTAGCCTTCGGGTCTGAGCCTGGTCTTATCCCAAATTTATCTTGATCAATATAGGATACCTGATACTGTTCTCTACTAAAATTGATAGAGTCTTGCTCTAAGATGTCTACTTGAAAAGGTACGTGCGGATATTGCTCTGTCGTTCTAATTCTGCCCTTTAAATGAAAGGACACTTTGTAATCAAGGCCATTGATGGCATCTAAAACCACATCATTCGATCGGATTACGTAGCCCTCTGCTAAAATTTTATCGGTATAACTGGCCACCTGAGCCGAGCTTTGTGTAGGAGAGAGAATAGGGTTTGATTCTTGAATTTTTATAGAAGCAAAGGCCTGATATTGTGGTGGAGTATAAAGTATTTTGATTTTTGCTAAAATCAAAGCAATGATTATACAGCCTAAAATCCAATACCATCGACTCATGAAAACCTTAAAGATTTTATAAAAGTCGATGTTTTGACTTAGGGTTTTATTATGATTAAGAACGTCCTTTTGTTCCATTATTTTGTTAAAGTAAAGATAAGAATGGCTAAATTAACTACAACCAATAGGGGTTGAATGATGTTGTTTGATTTTTGTAATCGATCGGTAATTACCGCATTTTGTGTTTTGTCAACATAAATAATGTCATTGTTTTGAAGTATCAACTTTCTACTTTTTAAACTGTTTAAATTTGACATGTTTACGTAGATTTCTTCTGGATTATTCTTATTTCCTCTAATAATTTTAACTGTTCTGGGGTCAGCACTTTTATTAAAGCCGCCAGCTTTAGCAATTATATCCATTAAGGTTGTACTTTCATCTTCAAGAGGGAAAGAGCCTTGCGTATTAAATTCTCCATATAGATTAACACGAAGATTTGTGATTTTTATTTCAATGATAGGGTCATTTAATTTTGTTTCGGAGCTGTATAAAGCTTGAAGTTTTTGTGTGGCTTCACGACGAGTTAAACCAGCTATTTTAGTTTTTCCAATCCAGGGTAAATTAACGGTTCCATCATCATCTACACGATAGCTTAACTGATTTTCAGTATTACCAAATCCAGTTTGATTAGTTGTCGTTGTTGTACTTGTGCCCCAATCTTTATTTTGAAGGTTTTTTATGGCGATTTGGTCATTTATTTTAATGGTATAATAAATATCTGTTTGTCTTTGATCATTATGCACATAAACCGATGTCAAGGTGTCAATATCAATAGCGTAAGGTGATTTGAACAATGTTTGGCTGGTGTAAGGGCTACATCCAATTAATACACAACTACATAAAGTAAATAAGATAAGTAATGGGTATGTAAAGACACTTTTGATTTTCATAATATTCCGGATAATTAGGTAAATTTCCTTATAAATAAAGGATATTCAAACGGTGTAATCAGAGTATTTATTAACATTTTCTCATTGGTTAAATAAAATGTGGATAACCCTGAAAATATTTAAAAATGTCAGTAAGTTTTAACGGGGGCTTGTGGGGAAAAATGTAGATGTTTTTCCCTAAAAGGTTTTTAATCCAGAAAACTGTTTTTTTGTAAATGTAAAATGATTGTTGTTAAATCTAATTGTTTAATATTAAGATTCTCATTTTTTTATCAAAATAAGTATATAAAACTTGTATATTTTTGTTTGTGGCTCGAAATTTGACTTTATTTGAATAATCTTTAAAATTTAAAATGAAAAAATTATTTCTGATCCTATCGTTTTTGTTCTCCTTTATTTTTGTGCAAGCTCAAAATTCTGGATTTGGTTGTAAAATTGGACACGAGTATTTGTATACAGATTATTTAGGAAAGGCTCCTGCCTACGTGGGAACTGCTCCGATACATTATTTTAGAAGTAATGGCAACAGGATTCCTTTCTATTGGGGTTATGGATTTAATCAACATCAAGGTTATCGTTGTGGTTATATAAATGTTTATCCTTCAAGTTCTTACTACGATTACAAAACTGGTAAAAATATCCAAATTCCTTCTGAGCAAGAGTTTACTAGTTTAGGTGAGCAATGTGTTATTGCTCCCTCATTGGGAGCCCCTCCAGTAGCAACCGATACCTACGGAAGATATTCATATAATAAAACTAATAAATGTGGTGGTGATTCTGAAACGAATGTTCCTTTAGATGATTATATCCCAATTTTACTATTAGGGGTAGGATTTATTGGGTATTATTTTTTAAAAACTCAAGCTATAGTCTAATTGAAAATATCTATCATTACCGTTGTTTTTAACGCTGTCCAATATTTGGAAAAATGCATATGTTCTGTTTTGGAACAAAAAAATGTTCATATAGAATATATCATTATTGATGGAGGTTCAACGGATGGAAGTTTGGCAATTTTAGAAAAGTATAAATCTCATTTTAGTTATTTCGTTTCAGAACCTGATAAAGGTATGTATGATGCTTTGAATAAAGGTGTTAGGCAGTCAACTGGGGATATTATAGGGATTTTAAATGCTGACGATATGTTAGCGGATGATCAGGTTTTGTTTGAAGTAAAAAATTATTTTCAATCACATGATGTTGATGCACTTTATGGAAATTTAAATTATATCGATCCAGAAACTGAAAAAGTTATACGTAAATGGATTTCTAGGCCTTTTGATCCACAAAATTTTGCAAGGGGTTGGATGCCTGCTCACCCTACTTTTTATATGAAGCGAGAGCTTTTTTTTAAGCATGGGCTTTATTCATTAGAGTATGGTTCCGCAGCGGATTATGAATTTATGCTAAGATATTTGTATACTAATAAAGTAAAAGCAGGGTTTTTAGAGAAGTTAATGGTGAATATGCGGGTTGGGGGTATGAGTAATGCGAGTTGGAAACACCGGAAGGCTGCCCTTTTAAACGACTTTAAAGCTATCAAAACACATAATCTTCCATTTCCTTTATCTACTTTGGTTTGGAAAAAACTTTCAAAATTTAGTCAGTTTTTGACCTAGTAGAAAAATAATTTGTAAATTTCAAGCATGATTCCCAAAAGAGATAGATAGATAATGGAAGCTAACTATATAACTATATTGTATTACATAGCCGTTATTGGGCTATCTTTTATTCTGTCAGTTGCTGGGATTCCATCTATTCTGGAGGTAGCCCAGAAATACAAGCTCTATGATGAGGCCGAAAGTTATAGGAAAATACACAGAAAGGGAATCTCGCGCTTAGGTGGTGTCGCTATATTCTGTAGTTTTACAATTACTATATTATTATTTGCAACAACGGTAAATTATCAAAAAGCTAATTTTTTAATTACTTCCAGCATTATTCTATTCGGCCTAGGCTTGCAAGATGATTTAAGTGGATTAAAACCTCGAATTAAGTTCTTGTTGCAAATGATTGTAGCGGTCATATTGGTGGTTTTAGGAGAATTCCGTTTAACTAGTTTATATGGTGTCTTTTTTCTGTGGGAGGTTCACCCTATTGTTGGTGGTTTATTCTCTATCTTATTGATTATTTTTATCAATAATGCTTTTAATTTAATTGACGGGATTGATGGGTTGGCTGGTACCATAGGTGTTATCGCGACCTTTTGTTTTGGTTTATTCTTCGCTATTAGCAACGAAATTTCTTATGCGTTTATAGCCTTTGCAATGATGGGGGCTGTTGCGGGATTTTTAGTATATAATTATTATCCAGCTAAAATTTTTATGGGGGATACCGGTGCTTTGTTAATTGGTTTAGTTTCTATCATTTTAGCGATTAAATTTATTGAATTAAATAAGATTGGCGAAGTAGCTGATCCTAATTTTTATTCTGCCCCAGCTATAGCTGTTGCGGTTTTAATTGTTCCTGTTTTCGACTCTTTAAGAATTTTCTTTATTCGTATTTTAAAAGGTCAATCTCCATTTATAGGAGATAGAAATCATATGCATCATCGATTACAGCAATTAGGTTATAGCACTTTTAAAGTTGTTTCTGTTTTAGCGGTTTTCAATGTAGCTATGATAGTTTTTGCAGTTTTGCTTCAAGATTTGGGGAATTTTGTCTTGATTTCTTTAATTATCAGTATTTGTGCGACTTTTAACGCTATCATTACGTATAAACTCGGTAAAATTAAAAATTCAAATTATAAACTAGCTGACATTTTATTAGTCGATACATTTAAATCAAAGAACCCAATTAATTAAAAATTATAAATAGCTTTGTAATATGAATATTGCTATTAATGGTTTTGGTAGAATTGGCCGAACTTTTTTGAAATTGGCTTTAGAGAAAGGCTTGAATGTAGTGGCGATAAATGATTTAGCAGGTCCCTCTACCTTAGCTCATTTATTAAAATATGATTCTGTTCATGGGCCTTTTCATGCAGAGATTAACTATGATGATGAACATATAATTGTTAATTCACAAACGATTAAAATTCTTGCCGAAAATAATCCTTTAAACTTGCCTTGGAAAGCTCTCAAAATAGATGTTGTATTAGAGTCAACTGGCAAATTTACTTCTAGAGAACAGGCAGAAAAGCATTTGATTGCGGGAGCTAAACAAGTCATTCTTTCAGCGCCTCCTACCGATAAAAATATTCCTACTGTGGTTATGGGCGTAAATGAAAAGGATATTGATTTCAATTCTCCAATTTTATCTAATGCATCTTGCACAACTAATAATGTGGCGCCAATGGTTCAGTTATTGGAAAAGTATTGGGGTGTAGAAGATGGTTATATCACTACGGTGCATTCCATGACAGGTGATCAAAATTTGCATGATGCCCCACATAAAGATCTTAGGAGGGCGCGTGCAGCTTCAAGTTCTATTATTCCAACTACAACTGGTGCGGCTAAGGCTATTACAAATATATTTCCTCATCTTGAAGGGAAACTAGGAGGAGCTGGTATCCGAGTGCCTGTGTTAAATGGCTCCTTAACCGATTTTACTTGTACTTTAAAGAAAAAACCAACCATTCAAGAAATTAATGCAGTTTTTAAGAAACATGCTGAAGGGGATATGAAAAATATCTTATTATATACAGAAGACCCAATTGTATCTGTTGATATATTAAATAGCCCTTATTCTTGTGTTTTTGATGCAGGGTTAACTTCGATAGTTGGAGAATTAGTTAAAGTGGTTGGCTGGTACGATAATGAATCTGGTTATTCCAATCGATTATTAGATTTATTAACAAAACTTAAAGAAAAGTATGGTTAAATTTATAGATGCCAAGAGAACATTGTTTTTAAGAAGTGACGTGTTGAGAGATGGGTTGGCTTTAGAAGAATGTGTGTTTCCAAATGATTTTGATAAGGAGGCTTTTCATTTAGGTTTTTTTGCGGAAGAGGAACTAGTTGGCGTGGCTTCGTTTTTTCCAAATAAACATCCTAAAGTAAATGGAATCGCTTATCAATTAAGAGGGATGGCCATTGCTAAAGATCAACAAGGTAAAGGTTTTGGAAAAAAGTTGATTGATTTTGCAGTGACTCAGTTGAAAGTTACTCAAGCTGGATATCTTTGGTGTAATGCGAGAACAAGTGCAAAAGGCTTTTATGAGCATATGGGTTTTGAGGTAATTTCTCTTGAATTTACAATTGAGGGAGTGGGTCCACATTTTGAAATGTTATTAAAACTCAATAATTAATAAGATGAATTTAGATCAATATAATTTTAAAGGTAAAAAAGCATTAGTTAGGGTAGATTTTAATGTTCCATTAAGTGAAGCATTTGAAATTACAGATGCCAAGCGTATTGAAGCGGCCAAGCCTACTATGCAAAAAATATTAAACGATGGAGGGTCTATGATACTGATGTCTCATTTAGGTCGTCCAAAAGGGCAAAGAAATGAGAAATATTCTTTAAAGCCTGTGTGTGCGGGAATTGAAAAAGTTTTAGGTCTTTCTGTAAAGTTTGCAGATGATTGTATGAGTGAGGAGGCTTTTCAAATGGCTCAAAATTTAAAGCCAGGCGAGGTTTTGTTGCTTGAGAATTTGAGATTTTATGCCGAAGAAGAAAAAGGGGATAAGGGTTTTGCAGAGAAGCTAGCACGATTGGGTGAAGTTTATGTAAACGATGCATTTGGTACAGCTCATCGTGCACATGCGTCAACTACCATTGTGGCCGAGTTTTTCCCAGAAGCTAAGATGTTTGGATATTTGATGGCTGAAGAGTTGAAAAATGCAGATAAAGTCATGCATGCTGCTAATAAGCCAATTACAGCTATTATGGGAGGAGCTAAAGTTTCCGATAAGATATTGTTAATCGAAAGCCTTTTAGATAAAGTGGATCATCTAATCATAGGGGGTGGAATGGCTTATACTTTCATTAAAGCGCAAGGAGGTGAAATTGGAAAATCTCTTTTAGAAGAAGATCGAATAGATTTATGTAAAACTTTATTAGAGAAAGCTAAATCAAAAGGGGTGAATTTGCTTTTACCTGTGGATGCAAAAATTGCCAATAAGTTTGATAATGAGGCTGAACAAGATTTTGTAGCGATTAATCAAATCCCACAAGAATGGATGGGTTTAGATATAGGTCCTGAAAGCATTAAAGCTTTCAGAGAAGTAATTTTAGCGTCAAAAACGATAATGTGGAATGGCCCTATGGGGGTTTTTGAAATGGATAACTTCGCGCAAGGTACCAAAGCAATTGCTGAAGCCTTAGTTGAATCCACTTCAAAAGGTGCATTTACATTAATTGGAGGTGGTGATTCTGCGGCAGCAATTGCTAAATTTAATTTGGCCGACAAAGTCAGTTATGTATCAACTGGGGGTGGCGCATTATTGGAATATATGGAAGGTAAAGTATTGCCAGGTGTGCAAGCTATTTTAGAATAGATGATAACTGTTTAAGCTTATTAACTGCTTGAATATAAAGCGGCTCAGCAAATGTTTTTTTGCTGAGCCGCTTTTTTTATGATTTAATTTTTGAACAAAAACCCTTTAAATAACTATGCTAAGTGGGAAAATAAATATGTTGAAAACTTTTTTGTGGTAAGAAGTGGTAAATTGTGGTAGAAGTATTTATTTTTACACTACCAATAAAACCAAAAGTGGGATTATGATTCAATTATTAGGAGAATTTGATTGCAAGCTTGACTCGAAAGGCCGTTTAATGGTCCCTTCGAGCTTAAAAAAGCAATTGCCTAATGTAGAGAATGAGGGTTTGGTGATTAATAGGGGCTTTGAAAAGCATCTAGTTATCTATCCGAGATCAGTTTGGGAGAAGATTGTTGCGGATTTAAGTAGGTTAAATCCATACGAAAAGAAAACTAGAGAGTTTATACGCTTTTTTACAAGAGGAGCTTCGGAATTAAGTCTTGATGCTTCAGGGAGAGTATTGCTGCCTAAGTCATTATTAGATTTTGCTGGGATTCAAGGAGAGGTGGTGTTGGCTTGCCAATTTGATAAAATTGAGGTTTGGAGTAAAGCTGCGTATGATGAATTATTAGATAATGAACCTGAAAATTTTGCTAATCTAGCAGAAGAGGTAATGGGTGGTCAAAATAGAAAGGATCGAGATGGAGAATAATTACCATATACCTGTTTTGTTAGAGGCTTGTATTGAAGGTTTGAAGATAAAACCTAATGGGGTTTATGTGGATGTTACCTTTGGTGGAGGTGGACATTCGAGAGAGATTTTGAAACACTTAAATGAGGATGGAGTGTTGGTGGCATTCGATCAGGATCCAGATGCGCAAAGAAACATCATTCAGGATTCAAGGTTCAAATTTGTGGATCAAAATTTTACTCACTTAAAGAATAATTTAAGATTATTAGGTTATCGTCAGGTAGATGGTATACTAGCTGACTTAGGCGTCTCCTCGCATCAATTTAATGAGGCGGGGAGAGGCTTTTCTACTCGTTTTGATGCGGATTTAGATATGCGGATGGATCAACAACGAGATTTAACAGCCGCCGTAGTGTTAAATACCTACGATGAGGCTGACTTGCATAAGATTTTTGGAATCTATGGCGAGGTTAAAAATGCTAAGTCTTTAGCTAAAACGATTGTAACTGCGCGATTGAATGAACCTATAAAAACCTTAACGCAATTCAAACAGGTAATTTCTGCTTTAATTCCCAGAGGAAAAGAGAACAAGTATTTAGCTCAAGTTTTTCAGGCTTTAAGAATCGAGGTGAATGCAGAAATTGAAGTTTTGCATGCGTTCTTAACGCAGGCTGCTGAGGTGTTAAAGCCAGGAGGGAGATTAGTGGTTATATCTTACCATTCATTAGAAGATAGGCCAGTTAAAAACTTTATGACTAAAGGGAAGTTTAGTGGTGAAGTAGAAAAGGATTTTTATGGCAATGTGAAAAAGCCATTAGAAATGATAAGTAGGAAGGCAATTTTAGCTTCAGAAAATGAATTACAAGTCAATTCAAGAGCTAGGAGTGCAAAGTTGAGAATTGCAGAAAAAGTTGGACAAATAAGCTAAAAGCTATGAGTAACCAATTTAAAAAGCAAACTGAAATTGAAGAAGAGCAAAAACCTCAGTTGAAATCTATTCCTCAAGAGAAAGAAGAAATGACTGAAGGGTCCTCTTCTTTGTTTTTGAAAAAATTATTTACAGAAGGCTTTGTGAGTAAGGAAGATGCGACAGCTATGCTTCCATTTATCGTGTTCTTGTGTGTTTTGGGTATGGTATATATCGCCAATAGTCATATGGCTGTTTCAAACATTAGGGCTATTGATAAATTAAATAAGGAAGTTGTGGAGTTGAGTTCTGACTTTAAGTCGCTAAAAGCCGATTTGATGTTTAAAAGTAAGTTAACTGAGGTGGCAAAAAAAGTGGATACACTGGGAATTAAGGAGTTAATTGAACCACCTAAAAAAATTGTAGTTAATCGATGAGTATTAGAGATAACATATTGCTTCGTGTATATTTAGCTTTTGGGCTAATTGTACTTTTTGCGGCTGCAGTTGTCATCAAACTTGGACATGTGCAATTCATTCAAGGTGAAAAATGGAAAGCCATGGCTGATAGTATTTCCGTAAAAGAGTTTGAAATTGAAGCAGCGAGAGGTAATATTTACTCTATTGATGGAAGTTTATTGGCTACCTCTGTCCCTGAATATGAATTGAGAATGGATTTATTTGCAGGGGGAATTCAAGAAGATGAAATCTTTTATGCAAAGGTAGATTCTTTAGCGCTAAAATTATCTCAGTTCTTTGGGGATAAATCAAGTAAAGAATACTCTAGATTATTAAGAAAGGCCAGACAGGACACCGCTCGTTATTTACTTATTAAGAGGAAAGTTTCCTATCAAGATCTTAAAGTAGTAAGAACATTTCCATTATATAATATTGGAAAGCACACAGGGGGCTTAGTTGCTATTCAAAAAAACAAGCGCATTTTGCCATTTAAGTCTTTAGCAGCAAGAACTATTGGTTATTATAATGAAAATGTTAAGAATCCAGTAGGTCTAGAGGGCGCTTTTGGTAATTATATTAATGGAGAAAAAGGTAAGCAAATCATGCAAAGAATTTCTGGGGGTGTCTGGATGCCAATCAATCCAGAAGCAGAAATTGCGCCTAAGGAGGGTGCTGATATCATTTCCACCATAGATATTAATTTGCAAGATTTAGCGCAAAACGCTTTGGAGGAACGCTTGATACAAACTAACTCTCACCATGGAACAGTCATTATTATGGAGGTTAAAACGGGAGAGGTTAGGGCTATTGCAAATTTTACTAAAGTAAGAGAAGGGGTATATGCTGAGCAGTTCAATTATGCCATTGCAGGAAATCAAGATCCTGGATCAACCTTTAAATTGGCTTCTTATATGGCTTTACTGGAAGATAAAAAGGTTGATACAAATACCCTAGTTAGAACAGGATGGTATCAAATTCCAGGAAAGCGTATAACAGACTCTCATCCTAAAGATGAAATGGTAACTGTTAAAAGAGCGTTCGAAGAATCTTCCAATGCGGCCATCGCAAAAATGATTAACGATTCTTATGGTGCTAATCCTCAAGAATTTACGGATCATTTATATAATTGGCATTTTAATAAAAAACTAGGTTTACAAATAGCAGGAGAAGCTAATCCTGTAGTTAAAAGCCCAAAAACTAATAAAAGCTGGCATAAATATATGACGCTTCCACAAATGGCTTATGGCTATGAAATGGAGTTAACGCCTTTAAAAATGTTAACCTTTTATAATGGCGTAGCTAATGATGGAAAAATGGTGGCGCCTTTATTTGTGAAGGAAATCAGAAGATTAGGCAATCCAATAGAACAGTTTGAGCCTGTTGTTTTAAATGAAAAATTATGTTCTTATGAAACTTTAGCCAAGTTGAAAGACATGATGGTGGGTGTTGTTGAAAATGGTTCAGGTAAAACAGTTATAAAGAATCCACTTTATAAAATTGCGGGTAAAACAGGTACGGCACAGGTAGCTGACAAAAATTTGGGTTATAAAGCAAGAAGACAATATCAAGCTTCATTTGTAGGTTATTTTCCTGCAGACAAACCAAAGTATTCTATGATTGTGGTTATTAATGACCCCAAAGGGGAATATTATGGAGCTTTAGTCGCAGGCCCTGTCTTTAGAAAAATCGCTGATAGAATATACGCCTCGGATACTGAAATGTATACCAAAGTATCAACGAATTTAGTGGGTAATACCAAACTTCCAGAAACTAAAGCTGGACATAGTAAAGCCACGGCGCAAGTATATAAAGCATTTGGTATAAAGCCATTATATGCTTCAAACACAAATTATTTTAAAGTAATCGATTCTACAAGTGGTTTAGCCATTAAAGAAGTAGAAGCTGTTCCAGGAAGAATGCCTAATGTAGAAGGAATGGGATTGCGTGACGCTATGTATTTATTGGGTAATGCGGGTTTAAAAGCCAGAGTGAAAGGAAGTGGAAAAGTATATGTCCAGTCTATACAAGCTGGAAATCAAATCAGAAAAGGTGAATATGTTCATTTAGAATTGAAATAAAAGAAAATGCAATTACAGGAATTATTATATGGCTTAAAGATAGTTAGTCGAGCTGGAATGGTGCAAGCTGAAATAGCAGGTATTGCATTTGATTCTAGAGAGGTTAAGCAAAACTACCTGTTTATTGCTGTACCAGGAACGCAAGCTGATGGACATGCTTATATTTCTAAAGCCATTTCTTTAGGGGCATCCATTATTGTTTGTGAAGTTCTTCCTGAGGTTTTAGACGAGAATATCGGCTATATTCAAGTGGCAGATAGCAGCGAAGCTTTAGGTCTATTAGCTTGTAATTTTTATGGGCATCCGTCTAAAGAATTGAAATTAGTAGGCGTAACTGGCACTAATGGAAAAACAACTATAGCTACTTTGTTATTTCAGTTGTTTTCCAATTTAGGCTATAAAGTTGGTTTAATTTCTACGGTTGCTAACCAAATTCAAAATCGAATTATTCCGGCTACACACACCACGCCTAATCCTATTGCTTTAAATGAGTTATTACAGGAAATGCTAAATGAAGGCTGTGAGTTTGTGTTTATGGAGGTTAGCTCGCATGCTGTAGTGCAAAATCGTATCAAAGGATTGTCCTTTACAGGAGCTGTATTTTCAAATATTACGCATGACCATTTGGATTTTCACTTAACTTTTGACGCTTACTTAAAAGCTAAAAAGAAGTTTTTTGATGAATTGCCAAAGTCTGCTTTTGCCTTGGTAAATATTGATGATAAAAATGGGAAGGTCATGATTCAAAATACCGAGGCCCATAAAAAGACCTATGCCTTAAAACAAATGGCAGATTATCAGGCCCGAATTCTAGATAATTCCTTTTCTGGATTACAAATTCAAATGGATCACATTGAGGTTTTTTTCAAAATGATTGGATCCTTCAATGCCTATAATTTGTTAGCAGTTTATGCAACTGCTTTGTTGTTAGAGCAAGATAAAATGAAAGTACTAACGACCCTTAGTCAACTTAAAGGAGCTGAAGGACGATTTGATTATAGAGTATCCAAAACAGGAATTATCGCTATTGTGGATTATGCGCATACGCCTGATGCCTTACAAAATGTCTTGAATACCATTGCAGATATTAGAAAAGGGACCGAGAAAGTAATTACCGTAGTTGGTTGCGGTGGAGACAGAGATAAAGCTAAAAGACCTATAATGGCTTCAGTTGCTTGCGATTGGAGCGATAAAGTGCTCTTAACTTCTGATAACCCGAGGACGGAAGATCCACAGCAAATAATTAAGGACATGGAATTCGGAGTAAGCCCAAGCAATCAAAAAAAATGCATTAGCATATTGGATAGACAAGAAGCTATAAAAACAGCTTGTCATTTAGCACAAGCAGGTGATATCATTTTGATTGCTGGAAAAGGACACGAGAAGTATCAAGAAATTAATGGTAAGCGTCATCATTTTGATGATATGGAAATATTAATGGATCAATTTAAACTAATGAACTAATGTTATACTTATTATTTGAATATCTGCATAAACATTACGACTTCCCAGGTTTGAGGTTGTTCCAATATATAACTTTCCGGTCTTCTATGTCCATCATTTTGTCTTTGTTCATTACTACGGTATATGGTCGAAGAATAATAGACTACTTGCACCGTAAACAAGTGGGCGAAACGGTTAGAAATCTAGGTTTAGAAGGTCAATTGCAAAAGCAAGGGACACCAACTATGGGGGGGATTATGATATTGCTAGGAATTTTGGTGCCTACTTTACTATTTGCTGATTTAACTAATGTCTATGTTATTTTAATGATCATTACCACCTTATGGATGGGGGCAATAGGTTTCATTGATGATTATATCAAAGTCTTTAGAAAAAATAAAGAAGGTTTAGCTGGACGTTTTAAAATTGTAGGTCAAGTTGGTTTAGCCATCATCGTAGGGGTTACCATGTATTTTCATCCTAATATTTTGGTCAGAGAAACTGTGGCTGATATGCAAGTTCAAAGTGAATCTTCAGCACCTATGGTTTTGAGAAAAAAGGGAGAGCAATATTATTATACACAAGATGTAAAATCAACTAAGACGAACGTTCCTTTTTATAAAAATAATGAATTTGATTATTCTAAAGTATTAAAATTCACTGGAGAAGGATATGAAAAATATGCTTTTGTCGTATTTCTATTCTTCGTGATTGTGATTGTTACAGCCGTTTCAAATGGTGCAAATTTAACCGATGGAATTGATGGATTAGCAACGGGAACCTCAGCGATTATTGGTGTCACACTCGGGATATTAGCCTATGTTTCTGGAAATACCGTGATTGCGGATTACTTGAACATCATGTATATCCCGCATTCAGGTGAACTACTGATCTTCGCGGCAGCCTTTGTAGGGGCTTGTATTGGATTCTTATGGTATAACTCTTATCCAGCTCAGATATTCATGGGGGACACTGGAAGTTTAACCATTGGGGGAATTATCGCTGTATTTGCCATCATGATTCGTAAAGAATTATTAATACCAATTATGTGCGGTGTTTTCTTGGTAGAGGTGCTTTCTGTAACCTTGCAGGTATCCTATTTTAAATACACCAAGAGAAAGTATGGAGAAGGTAAAAGAATTTTCTTAATGTCTCCTTTGCACCATCATTACCAGAAAAAGGGTTATCATGAAGCAAAAATTGTAACCCGATTTTGGATTATAGGAATCATGTTAGCCGTTATCACATTTGTGACTTTAAAGTTAAGATAAGAAATGAAAATGCAGCGTTTAGTCATATTAGGAGCAGGAGAAAGTGGAGTAGGAGCAGCTTATTTAGCTGTTCAGAAAGGCTATGCCGTGTTCGTATCTGATCAAGGTCAGATTGGGGAAAGCTATAAGGCTAAGTTGCAAGATTTAAATGTAGATTTCGAAGAGGCTAAGCATACGGAGGAGCTTATTTTAAACGCTGATTTAGTCATAAAAAGCCCAGGTATACCCGAAAAGGCATCTATTATTCAAAAAATTAAGTCTCAAAATATTGTGGTCATCTCTGAAATAGAGTTCGCTGCACGATATACGCAAGCAAAATTAATTTGCATTACAGGTTCTAATGGTAAATCTACGACGAGTTCTTTAACCTATCATATTTTAAAAAATGCAGGACTAAAAGTTGGCTTAGCAGGAAATATAGGTAAGAGCTTTGCTTATCAAGTGGCCACTGAAAACTTTGAATACTATGTCTTAGAAATATCCAGTTTTATGTTGGATGATATGTATGACTTCAAAGCCGATATTGCCGTTTTGCTTAATATCACTCCCGATCATTTAGATCGTTACGATTATAAAATGGAGAATTATGTGAAGAGTAAATTCCGTATTATCCAAAATCAGAGTCAAGCTGATTATTTTATCTATTGCTATGATGATCCTGAAATCATGCAAGTCATGCAAAAGATCGAAATACCTGCTCAAAAATATCCATTTTCCATCCTAAAACCTATGGAAATGGGCTCCTATTTAAATCAAGAAGAATTAATTATACACACCAGCAATAAAGACCCATTCATTATGTCATTAACAGAATTAGCACTTCAAGGCAAACACAACATCTACAATTCTATGGCTTCAGGAATTGTAGCTAAGGTACTTGAACTTAGAAATGATTCTATACGCGAAAGTATGGGCAATTTTAAAAATATAGAGCATCGCTTAGAGTTTGTAGCTAAAATTTCTGATGTAACCTATATTAACGATTCTAAAGCAACGAATGTAAATTCTACTTGGTATGCTTTAGAGAGTGTAAAGGAAAATGTAATCTTGATTTTGGGTGGTGTGGATAAAGGAAATGATTACCAAATGCTGAAGGAATTAGTTCAGAAAAAAGTAAAAGCCATTGTGTGTTTAGGTAAAGATAATAAAAGGATTCATGAAGCTTTTGAGGATGATGTGGACATGATTGTGAACACCTCATCTGCAAGTGAAGCTGTTCAGGTAGCCTATCATCTAGCTACCAAAGGAGATACGGTTTTACTTTCTCCTGCTTGTGCAAGCTTCGATTTGTTTAAGAACTATGAAGATCGTGGGAATCAATTTAAAGCAGCAGTAAAAGAATTATAATTTAAATAGGAGGACGCCTAATGTATATCATTAATAAGTTGTTCGAAAAGACTAAAGGAGATCGCTGGATATGGATAATCATCTTTTTATTATCCTTGATTTCTATCATGGCTGTATACAGTGCCACGGGAACATTGGCTTATAAAAGAGGAGAGAAAGTTGAAACCCTTCTACTGTATAAGCATGTGATTTTTGTGATCCTGGGTATATTTATGATCTATATTTCCCATCTTTTGGATTATAAATACTACTCTGGTATCTCTAAAATTTTGATGATAATAACGATTCCACTGTTGTTTTATACCTTATTATTTGGATCAAATATTAATGATGCCTCTAGATGGGTTAAAATCCCAATTATAGGCTTAACTTTTCAAACCTCAGATTTAGCTAAGCTGGCATTGATTACTTTTTTAGCGCGTATGCTAACCAAAAAGCAAGAACAAATTAAAGACGTTAAAAATGCATTTTTGCCGATTATGGGTTCCGTTTGTGTCGTGTTTATTCTCATTGCCTTAGCAAATTTATCCACTGCACTAATGTTATTTGGTGTAAGTATTTTATTATTAATCATTGGTCGAATTAGTATCAAACAAATTGCTGTAGTTTGTTTATTAGGAACTATTTTATTGACTTTGGTCGTTATGCTTGGACCTCGTCGTGAAACGTATAAATCACGATTAAAATCATTCTTTAATCCAGAACAACAGCATTCCGATAAAACCTTCCAATCTGATCATTCTAAAATAGCTTTAGCTACAGGCGGATTTTTTGGAAAAGGACCAGGAAATAGTACAGAGAAAAATTATCTTCCTCACCCATATTCTGATTTTATTTTTGCCATTATAATTGAAGAATATGGGACCCTTGGGGGCCTAACGGTAGTTTGCCTGTATTTAGTTTTGTTGTATCGCTGTGTCAGAATTGTAACACAAAGTCCCAAAGCTTTTGGGGCCTTATTGGCGGCTGGATTAAGTTTTAGTTTAACCATTCAAGCTTTTGCGAATATGGCTGTAGCTGTTGGTTTAGGCCCAGTTACAGGGATACCCTTACCATTAATAAGTATGGGTGGAACAGCTATGATTTTTACTTCTGTTGCTTTTGGGATCATTTTAAGTGTGAGTCGGGATATTGAGGAGCAAAAGAATAAAAAAGTTGTCGTTGGAGAAATCCCAGCAATGGCTTAGCGCGAAGAAAAAAAATAATAGACATTGAAAATTAACATATATAAAACACAATGAATAATTTCCCAAGAATTATCATATCCGGAGGTGGTACTGGCGGGCATATTTTTCCCGCTATTGCCATAGCCAATGCGCTTAAAGCCAGATTTCCTGATGCTGAAATCCTATTTGTAGGAGCAAATGGAAGAATGGAGATGGATAAAGTGCCTGCGGCTGGATATAAAATCGTGGGACTAGATATAAGTGGAATACAAAGAGGCTCTATTTGGAAGAATTTAGGCCTACCTTTTAAATTATTAGCGAGTGTTCAAAAAGCTAAAAGAATAATTGAGGAGTTCAAACCTGATGTCGCTGTTGGTGTAGGTGGTTTTGCCTCTGGACCTCTTTTATACGCTGCTGGATTAAAGGGCATACCTTATTTAATCCAAGAGCAAAACTCCTATGCAGGCATTACAAACAAATTCTTAGCTAAGAAAGCCAGCAAGATTTGCGTGGCCTTTGACCATATGGAGCAATTTTTCCCGGCTGATAAAATCTTGAAAACTGGTAATCCAGTTAGAAAGGATGTGGTTGATATCAAATCTAAGCATCATGCTGGGGCTGAATTACTAAAATTGAATCCACTTAAAAAGACTATTTTAATTACAGGTGGAAGTTTAGGTGCAGGAACCTTAAATAAATGTATTGAAGCCAACTTGCAGAAAATCATAGAGGCTGACGTACAAATAATCTGGCAAACTGGTAAATATTATTACCAATCTATCTTGTCTAGATTAGAAGGAAAAGTGCCAGCGCAAATTCGCATTTTAGAGTTTTTACATAAAATGGATTTGGCTTATGCAGCAGCCGATGTCATCATCTCAAGAGCAGGTGCTGGGACTATAGCGGAGCTTTGCTTGATTAAAAAACCTGTTATCCTGGTGCCCTCGCCTAATGTAGCGGAGGATCATCAAACCAAGAATGCTATGGCCTTAGTAAAGGAAAACGCGGCTTTATTAGTGAGTGATGTTGATGCGGAAAAAGATCTGGTTTCTACCGCTTTAGAATTATTAAATAATCCAGAGAAATGCCAGGTCTTATCCGAGCAAATTGCTAAGCTGGCTTTGGAGCATGCTGACGAAGTGATTGCCACAGAAGTTATTAAATTAATTAAACAGAATAGGTAATATTTTGCCTAGCTATTGATAGAGAGAAATATGGAATTAAGTAAAATAAATCGAGTGTATTTTGTTGGTATTGGTGGTATCGGCATGAGCGCTCTTGCCCGCTATTTTGCTAAACGTGGTTGCTTAGTATGTGGTTACGATAGAACGCGTACGGCTTTAACCATGGAGTTAGAAAAAGAAGGTATTTTGATTTCCTATATGGATGATGAATCGGTGGTTCCGGTTAGTTTCCTTGAAAATCATCCAGATACCTTAGTGGTTTATACCCCAGCTATTCCAAAAAATTCTCCAATTTTAAACCATTTTAAAGATGGTGGTTTTATACTTCAAAAAAGATCTGAAGTATTAGGTATTATAAGTAGAGGGATGTTTTGCCTTGCAATAGCGGGTACGCATGGCAAAACCACTACCTCATCAATGTTAGCTCACATTTTAACCGACACAGGCTTTGGTTGTACGGCTTTTTTAGGTGGAATTGCCAGTAATTATAACTCCAATGTTTTGTTCGGAAATAATAATGTGGTGGTGGTTGAAGCTGATGAATTTGATCGTTCTTTTTTAACCTTAAATCCTGATATAGCGGTTATCACTTCAATGGATGCCGACCATTTAGATATTTACGGAACAGCTAACGAATTGGTCAATACATTTGCTCAATTTGCGTTTCAAATTAAAGCGGGTGGGAAATTATTTATCAAAAAAGGATTGCCTTTATTAGGGATTAGCTATAGTGCTACGCAAGATGCTATGTTAAAGGCCACAAATATTCAAACTAAGGATGGCAAAGTTTATTTTGATTTTCAAGATGGCTATAATCATCTAAAGGATATTTGTTTAAATATGCCTGGATTACATAATATTGAAAATGCTTTAGCGGCGATAGGGGTGGCTTTGAGCTTGGGTATTCATCCTAAAAGTGTAAAGGCTGCAGTGGCCACTTTTAAAGGAGTGAAACGTCGATTTGAAAAAATAGTGGAGACAGGAGAAACCGTATATATCGATGATTATGCTCATCACCCTGAAGAATTAAGAGCTTGTTTTCAAGCGGTACGTAGCTTATACCCAGACCGTAAGATGACTGTTGTGTTTCAGCCTCACTTGTTTTCAAGAACCCAAGATTTCGCAGATAGTTTTGCAGAAGTTTTAGACACTGCCGACGATATCATCTTATTAGAGATTTATCCCGCAAGAGAATTACCTATAGAAGGGGTAAATTCCACATGGTTGGGGTCAAAAATGAAAAATAAATCACTAGAAATATGTGGAAAAGATTCTGTATTGGATATATTAAAAAGTAAAAAGCCTAATTTAATTTTGACAGTTGGTGCGGGCGATATAGATACACTTATTGGGCCTATTAAAAATTGGATAGAAACAAATGAATAAAAGCATTTGGAAATTTATTTTAAAGACATGTACCTGGCTAATTGTTTTAGGTGGCATTGGATTTTTAATGAGTTTTATTTCCGTTCAAAAAAAGACGGTTAAATGCGAAAAAATTGAAATATATATTCCGGGATCGGATAATTTTATAGAAAGAGAAGAGGTTGATTATATCCTAAAGCAAAAACAGGGTCAGCTTATCGGACGAAATTTAGAAGGAATCAATACGCATGAGATTGAAGCTAATTTACTCGAAAATCCTTACATAGCCTTTGCGAAGGTTTATGCTGAAATGGATGGAACCTTAAAAATAGAAATTAAGCAAAGACAACCCGTATTACGTATTTTAAATGCGGCTGGACAAGATTTTTATATTGATAGAACGGGTTTGAAAATGCCTATTTCAATGAATTTTACGGCAGATGTAATGGTGGCAACAGGAGATATTATGGAAGGTTTTGGTGGTATCCTAGATACCTTGAGAACGGATTTAGTTAAAGATCTCTATAGAACCGCTTTGTTTTTAGAGAAGGATAGTTTATGGGATGCACAAATTGAACAAATTTATGTGAATGCAAAGCATGAAATTGAGTTAATTCCTAGGGTGGGAGACCAAAAAATTATATTAGGAAATGCTGAGGCAATTGCTATAAAAATGGCTAATTTACTAGCCTTTTATAAGCAAGCTATGCCTGAGGTCGGTTGGGATACCTATAAAACTATTAATGTGAAATATACCAACCAAATTATTTGTGAAAAGAATGAAAACTTGTTGAACAACAAGGATCAAAAAATTAGTGAAGTGGCTGTAGATACAGCAAAAATTATTAACCAAGTCATAGCTTCAGAAATTGAAAAAGCTATTCAGGCTGATAAGCAGACAGATAAGAAGAATAAGAAAAATTAGCATACTCAACAAAAGAATAAAATTATGGGCAAAGAAAAATCTACTAATCAATCTCCAATCGTAGTCGGTTTAGATATCGGAACTACCAAAATTTGCGCTATAGTAGGGCGTAGAAATCAGTATGGTAAGATAGAGGTTTTAGGAATCGGAAAGGCAGAATCTGCTGGTGTTACGCGCGGGGTAGTGTCTAATATTCAAAAAACAGTGCAAGGTATTACGGCTGCCGTTGAATTAGCAAGTGCGCAATCGAATGTAGAAGTGCGTGTAGTTAACGTAGGTATAGCTGGGCAGCACATTAAAAGTTTGCAGCACAGAGGTATTTTAACTCGAAGAGAACTGAATAGTGAAATCAGCAAAAAAGATATCGACAAATTAGTTGAAGATATGTTTAAACTGGTTATGCCTCCTGGAGAAGAAATAATTCATGTATTGCCACAAGAATTTACTGTAGACAATGAACCAGGAATAAAAGATCCAGTAGGTATGGCGGGTGTTCGTTTAGAAGCTAATTTTCATATTATTTCAGGTCAAGTAACAGCGGTAAAAAATATTATGCGTTGTGTAACTAACGCAGGATTACAAACCCAAGAGCTCATTTTAGAGCCTTTGGCTTCATCTGAGTCGGTGTTGAGCGACGAAGAAAAAGAAGCTGGAGTTTGTTTAGTTGATATCGGTGGAGGTACCACTGATATTGCTATCTTCCATGAAGGAATTATTCGTCATACAGCAGTGATTCCATTTGGTGGAAATAGTGTAACAGAAGATATTCGTGAAGGTTGTTCCGTGATGAGAAATCAAGCAGAACTTTTAAAAACTCGATTTGGCTCCGCCCTAGCCGAAGAGAATAAAGAAAACGAAATCATTTGCGTACCTGGTTTAAGAGGAAGAGAACCTAAAGAGATTTCTGTTAAAAATCTAGCCTATGTGATTCAAGCTAGAATGGAGGAAATTGTAGATCACGTTTACTATGAAATTAAATCTTCAGGATACGAAAAGAAACTAATTGGTGGCGTCGTAATTACAGGTGGTGGAGCTTTATTAAAGCATCTAAATCAATTGGTAGAATATCAAACTGGTTTAGATTGTAGAGTAGGTTATCCAAATGAACATTTGTCTAAATATGAAGACATGCCAAAAAGTTTGTATGATGACCTAAAAAGTCCAATGTATGCAACCAGTGTGGGTTTATTGATTAAAGGAATTCAAAAAACCGAAGAGTTGTTGGAAGAAATGAAACGTCCGGATGTTATCGTAGATCGAACAGGGGAAGCTAAGAAAGAAAAAAGTGGTCCAGGATTGTTTGATAAATTGTTAGGAAAAGCTAAAATTTTCATTGCTGACGACATGAATGTGAGCGATGAGGACTATATAAAACCCTAAAATTTTCCACAATTAATGATTTTTCCACAATATTAACATTTGTGGAAAACGCATGTTAAAAAAGTGTTAATATTACAGACAAGAAATAGCTAAAAATTCAAATTTTAACCTACTGATTCTTAATAATATGAAATTTGAAATGTTAAAAGATAAATCGTCTATCATCAAAGTAATTGGTGTTGGAGGGGGTGGTGGTAATGCTGTAAACCACATGTATCGCCAAGGTATTACGGGTGTAGACTTTATAATTTGTAATACAGATGCACAAGCATTAGAGTTTAGTCCGATCCCTAATAAAGTTCAGTTAGGCTCTAGTCTAACCGAAGGAATGGGGGCAGGATCTATTCCCGAAGTAGGTAAAAATTCAGCTATTGAAAATATTGAAGATATTAAATCTATGCTGGGAAGCACCACTAAAATGCTGTTTATTACAGCAGGTATGGGGGGTGGAACAGGAACCGGTGCAAGTCCAATCATTGCTAAAGCAGCGAAAGAGATGGATATTTTGACGGTTGCTATCATTACTACGCCATTTGCCTTTGAAGGTAAACGTCGTAAAATGCAAGCTGATGACGGTTTAGAAGAATTAAAAAAATACGTGGATTCCTATTTAGTGATATCCAACGATCGATTAAGAGAAATATTTGGGAATTTAACCCTAGGTTCTGCCTTTGCGCAAGCCGATGATATCTTAACAACCGCTGCAAAGGGAATCGCAGAAATCATTACAGTACCAGGTTATATCAACGTCGACTTCAAAGATGTGCGTACAGTGATGAAAGACTCGGGAGTTTCTATTATGGGTAGTTACGCAGCAGAGGGTGATAATAGAGCTTTAGCTGCGGTTGAAGGGGCTTTAGCTTCACCGTTATTAAAAGATAATGAAATCGAAGGGGCACGCTATATACTTTTAAATATAAGCTCTGGAATGAAAGAAGTCACCATGGATGAGGTATCGATCATTACAGATTACATTCAAGATAAAGCAGGTTTATCAGCGGATTTGATTTGGGGTAATTGTATTGATGAAAATCTTGGGGATAAATTATCAGTGACCATTATCGCTACAGGATTCCAAACTGCTGAGCAAAGAGAACGTGATCGTGAGAACGTGAAAAAAGTTTCTATGCTTACACCAGAAGAAGCTCCTTTAGTTCGTCCAGTAGAATCTTTAAATTCGTTTATTGCTCCAAAACCAGAGCCTGAAGTAATGTCAGAGCCAGTTTTGAAAGTTCAAGAAGAAACTAAACAACCTGATCTTTTTGGGGATTTGTTTAAGCCTCAAGCTCAAGCGCCAAACACTAACCCAACTAACTTTAATTGTTCAAGTGTGGTTACACATACCCTTTATACAGAGGATACACCTGAAGAAAAATCAGAGCCAAGTTTTGAATTTGAAGTAAAGGTAGCTGAAACGGAATTTGTGTTTGAAAGCCCAATTGCTAAACCAGAGGCGGTAGCTGAAGTGGCTCCGGCACCTGAATCATTTATGCCTTCTGCGGATGAATTCAAAACGGATGAATCCATGGAAGAGCAATTGCGTAAATCAAAAGAACGTATTTTACGTTTAAAAGATTTAAGCATGAAATTGCGTACCTCTAACGGTTTACATGAATTGGAAAGTGAACCGGCCTATAAAAGAAGACAAATGCCTATGCAACAAACCCAACATTCATCCGAGTCTCAAGTGTCTCGATTTACTTTAAGTACAGATGAAGATGGTGGAACAGAAATAAGACCTAATAATTCCTTTTTACACGATAACGTAGACTAAAAAAAGGATTTCTGAATTGCCTTGGTTTAAGTTAACCAGGGCAATTTTATTTTAACTCAACAGCAAATTAGATTTATTTTTGAAACGATGAGGAAACAGACATTATACCAAATTGGAAACGGGTATAGGTCAACTTGTAAATTCATTGAA
>CAZQFF010000015.1:63740-65211 GCA_964592575.1 uncultured Pedobacter sp. | reverse complement strand
TAAAAAGGTTTTCTCATATTTCTCCATCAAGCCCTTAATGCGGTCATCATGTCCGCCAAGTTTTTTGATAGACGCTAAATGCTCTAAATCTGCTTGATTTTCAATGATATTATCTAAAAGATAGCGCTTAGCATACAAATTTTCAGCGATATAAAATAAATCCGTAGCCGGAATCAACCGATCGTCGTATAAACTCGCCACAGCCTTATTTAGCTCTTTAATACTCTTATCTTCTAAAACGCGAATTAAGATAATACACACCATTACCCCAAACAGGAAAATAGCGATCTTTGTTTTTTGTCTAATTGAATAACCTAAGCGCATAACATTTCAGCATGAATAAAAATAATAGCTATTAAATTTTCTTCTTGGAGCCCCAATTCCCAAACTGTATTAAAGTCATTGGATTGGCTTGAGGCCTTTCATCCCCTAAAAGCACTCCCCATTTTTTAAACTGTTCACTACGATCAAAAATAATCTTTAAAACCGCGATAATTGGAATCGATAAGAACATGCCCGAGATACCCGCCAGTGTTCCACCCAAAACTACCCCAATAATAGAAAACAACGCGTTGATTTTCACTTTAGAGCCCACAATTTTAGGCATCAGAATATTGTTGTCAAAAAACTGAACCACAGCAATAACCAGTAAAACAGTAATCACCGGTGCCAGCTCGGTCGAAGAGGTTAAGGTTAAAACCACCCCAATAATATTTCCAATCAAAGCCCCTACATAAGGAATCAAATTTAAAACGGCAAAAATTAAACCGATAAGCAAAGCATGTTTAATATCAAAAAGTACAAGCAGGCCCCCCAATAAAACCGTCATATAGGTTACCTGAATCAACAAGCCAATCAAATAATTTTTAATAATTCCCTCAGTTTCATAAACCACTTCTTTCACTTTAGCATGATCTTCATCTCTAAACCACATAAAAATGAATTTCAATAAAATGTCTTTATAAAACAGAATCAGGTAGATGTAGATCGGTAATAAACCCACAAAAACAATCACGCCGCTCAATTGTCCCGCAAAACCACTGGCAGCTTGGCCACCCATGGCTAACATATCCTCACTCTTGGCTTTTAAAAACTCCGTTTGCTGCGAAATTTTAATGCCCGTTAAAGAACTAAACCATTCCTGTAAGCTATGCAAATGATTGGCTACATTTTCTTTAATCTGCGGAAAATCATTCACCAAATTGCCCACCTGAATAGAAAAAAACCAAACGATACTCCCAATAAAAATAGCTACCATAATAATGGGTAAAAAAATAGCTAAAATCTCGGGAAAGCGCCATTGCATCAATTTCCTGTAAATAGGTAAAAGCATAATGCTAATGAAAAAAGCCATCACAATAGGCATAATAATATTTTGTCCTAAGGAAACGAGGCCCATCAATAGGCAAAGGCCTAAGAGCTCAATCGATCGCTTTACCGTCAGGGGGAATTGGTTTTGCATAGAAATGGG